>BJGT01000023.1 GCA_014190675.1 Comamonadaceae bacterium
CAGAAGCATGCCCGACTTTAAGTTAGCGGGCACACACATAAAATTAGTTGCAAAACCTCTGGAAGAAGCTGCACCGCCCGATTTTTATGCCTCAGGTTTGAACTTGGCAAGCCCAAACCCGGTTTAGGCGCAGGGTCTTGTGCCCAGACCACAACCCTGGCCTTTCGATTCAGAAAAACCCGGTATCAAAGCCGCGCTTGCCACTCAAGGGCCGCTGCTAGCGCCCCGGGCGGATGACCGCGTACTGCGCCCATTCACCGCGTCTGAACAACACATTGACTGCCTTGGACTTGTCAATTTTCGCCACCGCCGCTTCAAATTCTTTGACGGAATTGATCTCAACATTGGCAATTGCCACCAGCACATCACCCTCTCGCAGGCCGGCACGAGCGGCGGCCTCGACCGCCGCGTCCACGCGTACGCCGCCCTTGAGTTTGAGTTCTTTTTTCTGCGCTTCGGTGAGGTCGCTGACCGACATGCCGAGCGCCTGACCGGTGCTCGGCGTCTTGGCCCGCTCCTCGGGTTCATTGGCCTTGCGCGCAGGTTTGTCGGCTTCGATTTCAGCTACCGTGACGGTCAAGTCTTTGTAGCTGCCGCGACGAAACACGGTCAAGGCACTGCGGGTGCCGGGCTTGGTGGCGCCGACCATGCGAGGCAGATCACTCGACTTGTCGACTACCTTGCCCTCAAACTTGACAATGATGTCCCCAGCCTCGACACCGGCCTTGTCGGCCGGCGCACCGGGCTCCACTGCCCGCACCAGTGCCCCTTGGGCCTTGCCCAGGCCTATCGACTCGGCCACTTCTTTGGTGACCTGGTCTATCTGCACCCCAATGCGGCCCCGGGTTACCCGTCCCGAGACCCGCAGTTGCTCGCTCACACGGACCGCCTCATCCATGGGAATGGCAAACGAGATACCCATTGATCCGCCCGACCGGGAATAGATCTGGCTGTTGATGCCAACCACCTCCCCGCGCATGTTGATCAGCGGACCACCAGAATTGCCTGGATTGATCGCCACATCGGTCTGGATGAAGGGTAAATAGTCGCCTGTGTCGCGCTGCTTGGCGCTGACAATCCCGGCGGTTACCGTGTTCTCAAGACCGAAGGGCGAACCGATCGCCATCACCCATTCGCCGACCCTGAGCCGGCTGACATCCCCGACCTTGACGGCCGGCAGCCCGCTGGCTTCGATCTTGACCAGAGCCACGTCGCTGCGCTTGTCGGCGCCTATCAGCTTGGCCTTGAACTCACGTTTGTCGGTCAGCGTGACGATCACTTCATCCGCCCCTTCGATCACGTGCGCGTTGGTCATGATCAGGCCATCCGAACTCAGGATGAAGCCCGAGCCGACACCCCTGGGTTGCTCTTCTTCTTGCGGCTGGGGCCGGTTAGGCCGGGGCGCCTGCCGCGGGGCATTGGGCATGGGCAGGCCAAAACGCTTGAAAAATTCAAGCATCTCCTCGTCTCCACCAGAGCCTGTGCGCGCGCTGACTTTTTCAAGGGTCCGGATGTTCACCACCGAGGGGCCCACCTGCTCCACCAGGTCGGTGAAGTCAGGCAGGGTTCGGGTTTGGGCCAGACCCGGGCTGGGCAGCACTGCTGTGACTGCTGCGGTCAGGGTCAGCGCCAGCGCCATAGCCAGCGAGTGCAAGGACTTGCGATCAATTCGAATCATGGTCAACCTTTCAAGGATGGAAACTAAAAAAAATTATTTACGCTGCAGCGACTGGGCAAACGCCGCCAGGGTGTGCGGCGGCACCTCACCCACAGCAGTCAGCCACCAGTCGCCGATACGGCGGGTGAGCGTGTGGGTGGCACCCAGAGCCTGGGCCATCGGCTGGCCATGGCGGCGCGGCTCAAAAGCCTCAATGAACAGCGACACGGTGGCCAGGCCGTCTGAAAAAATCCATTGGAGGGTGCTCTCTGGCCGGGCATCAGCCGGGACGGCCGTGGGGCGCAAATAGCAGCTCACTGCCTGAAAACCAGGCACCGCCGACTTCATGCCCCAGCCCTGGTCTGCCGCGCTGGTCTTGACCAGGTCAGTCCGCTCGACCTGGTAGCCCTCGGTATTGCCCATCATCTGCGCCAGTTTGGTCATGCTCACGGGGGCATCGAGCTGAAGCTCAGAGAACGCCGCCTGCTCCAGGACCCGTCCGCGTGCATCGATGGTTTGCAATTTCAGGACCATGCCGGTTTTTCTCTCGGTCCAAATCTGGTAGGCAAAGCGCAATGCGTCATTCGGGCGCAGCTGAACCACGTCGGCCTCAAGGCCAGCCACACGTTCGCTGCCAGCGAAGCGGATGCCATACAACTGGCCCAAGGCCGTGCCGCCGGGATGCAATAGGTTGGGGAACTGGCCGAATGACTCACGCCGCTCGGCCACTGCCAGGCGACTGTCCGGGTACAAGGTCAGGAGCTGGTCATTCCGGCGAAAGGTCGACCTGGGTGGCCCGGTGAGGGCCTCCACCCGCTCCATTTGCAAATCGCCGTCGCAAACATGCCAGATCCTCGCACTCGAAATGCTGTTTCCCGCCGAAACCACAAAAGTCCCGGTGTAAGTCCGTCGCCGCGCTGCCTCGTGCATGCGCACCAGCCACTCATGGAGGGTGCGCTCAGGAGCCAGCGAAGGCGGCGAGGCCACCGATGGCCCGCCATGGGCCTGTGTCAGCACCGCAGCGCTGAGCAAAATGCCCCCAAAGAGGCTCAGTATCTGCCTCAATATCTGCCTCAAGGTGCCTTGCCCTCAAAGGTGGCGCTACGCAAAAACCCGGCCGGGCCTTGTAAGGCTGAGGCCCCGCCAAATTGTTTGTGGGCAGCCAACAAGGCGTCCAATTGGGCATCTCGAATCATGCCCGGCGGCTCGGCGCCGAGGGACTGTGCTGCCGCAAACGGCGCTGACGCCGGTCCGCCTTGAGGCACTGCCGGAACACCCTGGGCCAGCGTGCCCGCGCCAAACTGCTCCTGCCAACCAGGCACCTGCCAGGCCGCCAAAGAGACGAATACCAAACCAGCCAAGCCGGCCACCATGCGCCAAAGAAACTGCCTGTCGTTAGCGGCCGGCGGCCTGTGTGCTGGCAGCGACTCACGCTGGATTTGGTCGCGCAAGCGCTGCAGAAAAGCATCCTCAGCCCGGGGCGCTAGCGCCCTGCCGCCGCGCAAGAGATCACCCAGCACATGGTAGGTCTGCCATTGCTGGCGCCCCTGCTCACTCTGGCTCAGCCAATCCAAGGCCTGGGTCAGCTCCGGACCTTGGAGTTGTCCGTCGGCCAAGGCTGATACCAGTTCGGCCATTGCTTCGTCAGTTTGCGGCAGGGTTTGCATGGCGTTTTACCAGCGCTTTCCAGTTTGTTTGTTCAGCATGGGCTTCAATCTGGCTGAGATAATCTCGCGTGCCCGAAAAATTCGGGACCTCACGGTTCCCAGGGGGCAATCCATCAACATGGCTATTTCTTCATAACTCAAACCCTCGATCTCCCTGAGGCTTAAGGCCTGCTGCAAATCGTCCGGCAGGGCTTGCAGGCCGGCATTCACGGCTTGAGCCAACTGTTTGGCTGCCAGCAGGGTTTCCGGGGTTTCATATGAGCTTGGTTCCCCGGCAGGCCAAAAAGTTTCATCGCCATCGTCCGCAGGCCCAAAAAATTTGTCAGAAAGACTGGGTTGGCGCTTGAATTCAAGCGGGAACTTCTTTGCTGTGTTCACGGCAATCCGGTAAAGCCAGGTATAAAACTGGGCATCGCCGCGAAATTGCGGCAGGCCACGGTAGGCTTTGATGAAAGTTTCCTGGGCAATGTCTTCAATCAGGTCGGTTTCACGCACCATGCGACCGATCAAGCGCTGGATGCGCCGCTGGTACTTGATAACCAGCAATTCAAACGCCTTGGGGTCGCCGTCGAGCGTGCGCTGCACCAGCAGCGCATCGCTGTCGCTTGCGGGCGGGTGCAAGGGACTCTCACTCACGAGGGCAAAACCAGGCTGTCCGAAGCAGTTTGTCCCGTCTGGACTGCAACTGCAGGTGAATACACGGCACGCCGCAGGTCCAACCAGTGCCACTGGTCCGCGCCGCGCTGGGCCCAGACCCACAGAACGCGCCCAGGCCCATCACGCAGGCTCAGCAGCATGCCAAACTGAACATCGACATGGGGCCGCAAAATACCAGTCCGAGCGCGCGCCGGACCCAGCCAGTGCCAGAGCGATCCGTCCCAAACCAAGACCCCAGACGGCCAACGCCACCACTGCCGCCAAGCCAGTGCCACTGCAGGCACAAACAGCAGCACAAACAAGCCCTGACGCCAACCCGGGGTGTCAAGCGACAGTGTCCAAAGAATGAAAGCTAGCAGCCCCAGCCCAGACAGGCCCAGCAGCAGCAAGCCGTGCCAGCGACTGCGTCCCACGGGATAGCGGACCGCTGGCGCCGAGTGCATGGTGGGGCTCAGTCAGGGGGCGGGGATCAGGCCAGCCGCCTGGCTCAGGTCAGGCGCTTGAAAAGCAGCGAGCCGTTGGTACCACCAAAGCCAAAATTATTTTTCAGGGCAAGGTCGATGGTCATATCCCGTGCTGTGTTGGCGCAGTAGTCAAGATCGCACTCTGGGTCTTGATTGAAGATGTTGATGGTCGGCGGGCTGACCTGGTGGTGCAGGGCGAGCACCGTGAACACCGACTCGATTCCCCCGGCCCCGCCCAGCAAATGCCCGGTCATGGATTTGGTGGAGTTGACAACCAATTTTTTCGCATGGTCGCCCAGGGCCGCCTTGATGGCATTGGACTCGTTGAGGTCTCCCAGCGGGGTCGAGGTGCCGTGAGCGTTGAGGTAGTGAATAGCATCCGCGTTGACGCCTGCATTTCGTATCGCCGCCAGCATGGCCCGGCGCGGCCCGTCCATATTGGGTGCAGTCATGTGGCTGGCGTCGGCGCTCATACCGAACCCGGCGAGTTCGGCATATATTTTCGCACCGCGCGCTTTGGCATGCTCAAACTCTTCAAGCACCATGACGCCCGCGCCCTCGCCCAAAACAAAGCCATCACGGTCGCGATCCCAGGGCCGCGATGCAGTTTGCGGGTCATCATTGCGGGTGCTCAGGGCGCGCATGGCGGCAAAGCCGCCAACACCCAAGGGGGAGACCGTGGACTCAGCCCCGCCGGCGAGCATCACATCAGCGTCGCCGTATTCAATCATGCGACCGGCCTGGCCGATACAGTGCAAACCAGTGGTGCAGGCAGTCACCACTGAGATATTGGGGCCCCTAAAGCCAAAACGTATGGACACCTGACCGGCCACCATGTTAACGATGGTAGACGGCACAAAAAAAGGCGAAATACGCCGCGCGCCCCGCTGCATGAACTCGCTGTGCACCTCTTCAATCATGGGCAGGCCGCCGATGCCGGAACCCAGCACGCAGCCAATGCGGTTGGCGAGTTCTTCGTCCAGCGCCGCCCCAATGGGCAGGCCTGCATCGGCTACAGCCTGGCTGGCAGCAGCAATACCGAAGTGAATGAAGGTGTCCATGCTGCGTGCTTCTTTGGCACTCATGTAGGACTCCAAATCAAAGCCCTTGACCTCACCGGCAATTTTGCAGGCAAAGGTCGAGGCATCAAATTTGGTGATTGGTCCAATCCCAGACTTGCCCGCGAGCAGCGCGTCCCATGCCTCGGACACCGTGTTCCCCACGGGGCTGACGCAACCCAAGCCGGTGATCACTACGCGACGACGTGTCATGTCAATATGCAATCAGGTTTATAGCTGCCGGGTGCTGTCGGTTGCTGCCGGGTTTTACCCGCCACAAACCCCAGGATTGGCAAAGCACCCAGCCACGCAGCCCAGCGTCTCAGGCCTTTTGGTGGGTGTTGGCGTAATCGATGGCGTTTTGAACCGTGGTGATTTTTTCGGCGTCCTCATCAGGTATTTCAATGCCAAACTCATCTTCGAGTGCCATAACCAGTTCCACGGTGTCTAGCGAGTCGGCACCAAGATCGGCTACGAAGGATTTCTCAGGGCTGACTTGTGACTCTTCGACGCCAAGTTGCTCGGCAATGATTTTTTTGACGCGGGCTTCGATATCGCTCATAGGTTCCCTCAGCGGGTTGTGGATGAAGCGCGAATTTTAGCCGCGCTTGGTGTGGCTCAAGCCGGCCATCCGGCAAAGGAGTGAAACGATTTTTTTGTGCTGCATTCAGCCTCACATGAACATGCCACCATTCACGTGCAATTCTTGGCCCGTAACATAGGCAGCCTGAGGCGATGCCAGGTAGGCCACGGCGTGGGCAATATCAGCCGGTCGGCCCAGGTGGCCCAGGGGTATCTGTCGCAGCAGGGCCTGGTGCTGCTCTGCGGGCAGACCCGCCGTCATGTCAGTCTCAATAAAACCGGGGGCGACGCAATTCACCGTGATGTTGCGCGAACCGAGTTCTCGCGCCAGGGCCCGGGTCATGCCGGCAACGCCGGCCTTGGCAGCAGCATAGTTGGCCTGCCCGGCATTGCCCCAGGCGCCCACCACCGAGGTGATGTTGATGATGCGCCCATAGCGCTGCTTCATCATGCTGCGCATGACGGCTCGGCTCATGCGAAAGACAGCCCTGAGGTTGGTGTCAAGCACATCGTCCCATTCCTCGTCTTTCATGCGCATCGCCAAGTTATCTCGGGTGATGCCGGCGTTGTTGACCAGCACCTGCAGTGCGCCGTGCGATTGGATCAACTCGGCAATCAGCGCATCAACCCCTGGCGCGTCGCGAACATCGAGAACGCGCCCCTGGCAGCCGGAAAAGCCCGACAGGGCCTCGCTGATTCGGCTCGCTCCATCGGGGGTGGTGGCAGTGCCAACAACCAGCAGACCACGGCCTGCCAATTCGAGTGCAATCGCCGCACCAATGCCTCGGGAGGCTCCGGTAACCAGGGCCAGTTGACCAGCGAATTCAGTGTGGCTCATGCCAATGCCGCTCTGACATCGGCCAAGGTGCCGGGGTCACACATGGCGTAGCCAGTGAGCGTTGGGTCAATACGTTTGACCAGGCCAGCCAGCACCTTGCCGGGACCGCACTCGACCAGGCTGCTCAGGCCAAGGGCTTTGATGGCCAGCACGCATTCGACCCAGCGCACCGGCCCGAAGGCCTGACGTACCAGCGCATCACGGATCTGTGCGGGATCGGTCTGCACCACCACATCAATATTGTTGATCAGCGGGATTTGTGGTGGTCGAAGGTCCAGTGTGGCGAGTCGCTCGCGCAGGCGCTCGGCTGCCGGGCGCATCAAGCGGGAATGGAACGGGGCCGACACCGGCAGGCTCAGGGCCCGTTTGGCGCCAGCGGCCTTGAGCCGCTCGCAGGCACGCTCGACCGCCGCCTTGCTGCCAGCGATCACCGTTTGTGCCGGGTCGTTGAAGTTGACCGCCTCGACCACCTCGCCGGAGCCGGCCTCGAACTCGGCTGTCGCCAAGGCACAGCCCGCTATCACGCCGCTCGCCTCCATGCCCAAAACAGCCGCCATGGCACCAGCGCCTACCGGCACGGCGTCCTGCATGGCCTGGGCACGAAAACGCACCAGCGGCGCAGCCTCGGACAGGGTCAGCACCCCGGCGGCCACCAGCGCCGAATACTCGCCCAAGGAGTGGCCCGCCACCGCTGCCGGCGCCAGGCCGGTCTCAGCAGTCCAAACCCGGTACGCTGCGACCCCAGCCAACAACATCACCGGCTGGGTGTTGGTGGTGAGGGCGAGCATCTCTTTGGGGCCTTGGGAAATCAGGGCTGCGAGGTCCTCCCCCAGCGCCTCCGAGGCCTCTTGCACAGCCTGGTGCACCGCCGGATGATCTCCCCAAGCGTTGAGCATACCGACAGACTGCGAACCCTGACCTGGAAAAACAAAGGCAAACGGTGTCATGTTATTGCACAAAAACAAGGGTCAACAAGCAGCCAGCAAGCATGAAAAAGACCCGGCTGCTACAAATCAAGAAGCACGGCACCCCAGGCCAAGCCGCCACCAACGCCCTCGAGCATGAGGGTCTGGCCAGGCTTGACGCGACCGCTGCGAATCCCGTGGTCCAGCGCCAGCGGTATGGATGCGGCGGAGGTATTGCCATGCTGGTCAACGGTGACAATCACCTTCTCCATCGGCAGTTTCAGTTTACGCGCGGTGCTCTGGATGATACGGATGTTGGCCTGGTGCGGAATCAGCCAATCGATGTCACTGGCAGTCTTGTCCGCCTTTGCCAGCGTGGCAT
The DNA here is from genome assembly GCA_014190675.1 of Comamonadaceae bacterium. Lineage (GTDB taxonomy): Bacteria > Pseudomonadota > Gammaproteobacteria > Burkholderiales > Burkholderiaceae_C > Rhodoferax. The sequence continues at coordinate 8,211 of BJGT01000023.1, forward strand.
GCGCCGCGTCTTCGAGCACACCGACCGCCAACTTGAAGACCGCCTGCCCCTCCATCTTGAGCAGCGGGTCGCCCAGGACCTGGCCGCCAGCGACATGCCCGGGCACGCACAGAATACCAACATGGCGTCCATCGGCATGCAAGTCGCTGGCCAAGATGCCCGGCTTGGAGCCCGACTCCAGAACCAGTGCGCCCGCACCGTCGCCAAACAGAACACAGGTGGTTCGGTCTGTGAAGTCAAGAATGCGAGAAAAAATTTCGGCACCGACGACCAAGGCCTTGCGCGCGGCCCCGGTTTTGAGCATGGCATCGGCCACAGCAAGTGCATAAATAAAGCCGCTGCAGACCGCCTGCACATCAAAGGCCGCTCCGCCATTGGCACCGAGCTTGTGCTGAAGAATGCAGGCCGTGGACGGAAAGACCATGTCCGGCGTGGACGTGGCAACAATGATCAGATCGATGTCACTTGCCTGCAAACCAGCGGCCTGCAGCGCGGCCCTGCAGGCCACAAGGCCGAGGTCACTGCTGAACACGCCGTCGTCAGCAAAATGCCTGGCCCGAATACCGGTTCGCTCGACAATCCAATCGTCCGAAGTCTCCACGCCCTGCGCCGCCAATTTGGACACCAGATCGGCGTTGCTCAGGCGCTGCGGTGGCAGGCAGCTGCCAGTGCCGGTGATGCGGGAATACAGCGCCATGGCTCAGGCAATGGCACTCGGCTGAGGCTGGGGGCTGGGCTCATAGCCGGGCGTCAGTGCCATGGCATGGGCAATCCGGGTTTGGACCCGCTGCAGTAAATTGTTACGACTCGCCTCGTAGGCGCGGGTCAGTGCAAAGCCAAAGCCCAGAATATCGGCCGAACCATGGCTCTTGAACACCAGACCACGCAAACCGAGCAGGGCGCCGCCGTTGTAGCGACGGTGGTCCATGCGTTTTTTCAGAGCCGCAATGACCGGCGCAGCAGCCACGGCCGCCAGTTTTGTAAACAGGTTGCGAGAGAACTCCAAACGCAGAAAATCAACAATCATGGTGGCCAGGCCTTCGCTGGCCTTGAGCGCCACATTGCCAACAAAGCCGTCGCACACCACAATGTCCGCCTTGCCTTTGAAAATATCGTTGCCCTCCACATTACCGACAAAATTGAGCTCGCCGGCCAAGGCGGCAGCGCGTAGCAAGTCACCCGCTTTTCTGATGACCTCATTGCCCTTGAGCGCCTCCTCGCCAATATTGAGCAGGCCCACCGAGGGGTTGTCTTCGCCATTGAGAACCGACACCAGTGCTGCGCCCATCACAGCGAACTGCAGCAAGTTCTCGGCACTGCAATCGACATTGGCACCCATATCCAGCACCGTGGTCGCGCGGCCACGGGCGTTGGGAATTTGCCCGGCAATGGCTGGGCGGTCAATACCGTCAAGTGTTTTGAGCAGATAGCGAGAAATAGCCATCAGGGCCGCTGTGTTGCCAGCCGACACCGCCGCCTGGGCCGCGCCGTCTTTGACCTGCTGGATCGCCAAGCGCATGGAGGAATCCTTTTTGCGCCGCAGGGCAAATTCAAGAGAGTCTTCCATGGTGACCACTTCACTGGCCATGATCAGTGTGGCGCGGGGATGCGAAAAATCTTTGAGCGAATCGGGCAAGCCAATCAGCAGCAGGTGGGCGTCAGCATGGCTCTGCAAAAACTCACGACAAGCCGGGAGTGTGACGCTGGGACCGTGATCACCGCCCATACAGTCAACAGCAAGGGTAATCATGGCGCTGGGGCGCTGGCACGCAGAAGGGCAGCGGAGTTGAACGGCATCAAAACAAAGGCCCGACGCTACAGGTGCAGTAGCTTCGGGCCTAGATTGGCTGGCCGCGATCAGGCTTGGGTTTTGGAATTAAGAACCTTGCGCCCACGGTAAAAACCGTTCGGAGTGATGTGGTGCCGCAGATGGGTTTCACCGGTGGTTGGCTCGACCGCGATACCGGGCACCAGCAGTGCATTGTGCGAGCGGTGCATACCGCGCTTGGAAGGTGATTTTTTGTTTTGCTGGACAGCCATGATCAGCTCCTTGCTGGGTTGAGCTGCACCGGCAGCGCAACATCGGGTTGGGTGGAAGGCCCGGCTTGCCGCCGAGCGAAGGCCGCAATTGTAGCCTAGGCAAAAGACCCACTATCAGGTCTTAATCCGCGCCCCGTCTCAGGCGCGCAAGCGAGGCGAAGGGGTGCGGGGGCTGCGACTCTGGCGACTCAAAACCAGGGTCGGCCACGGCCATCTTGAGTTCGCCAGGGCAGGCCTCATGGCGCGGCACCAAGGGCAGCGCCATCAGCAACTCATCTTCGATCAATTCGGCCAGGCTGAACTGCCGGCTGCTGACCAGGAGGTCCTCCTCGACCGTGTCGTCCTGCTCAGCAGCCAGGGCTTCGGTGTCAACAAAACGAAACCATCGGTCAACCACAGGCTCCCAGTCCAGGGACTCCAGACAGCGCTGGCAGGTCAGGGGCAGACTGGCCGAGATTTGGAGATGCAGCCAAGCCTGGCCGACGCTGCTCGGGTCGGCGCGCAAGCTGCCTTCTGCCGCCCAGCCAAGCGTCCGTTCGGCCCCCTGCCCCTGGGTTTCAACCAGCAGCCGTGGGTAATGGGCCAGCCGACTCGTGCCGGAGAGTCGGCCATTGTCTCGGGCAAACGCCTGAGAATCGAGGGCAGCGGGTGGGTCGTCGGCTGGCATACCCGCAGTGTAAGAGAATCAGGCTATGAGCGACCCGACGCAACGCCAACTCCTGCTGGGCTCCACTTCGCCTTACCGGCGCGACTTGCTGGCGCGCCTGCGGATTCCCTTTGAGGTGGCCGCGCCCGAAGTTGACGAGACCGCCTACCTCAACGAGACGCCCAAGCAACTCGCCTGCCGCCTGGCCATGGCCAAGGCGCGGGCGGTGGCAGCACGTTTCCCGTCCCATGTAGTTATCGGCTCGGACCAGGTGGCTGACCTGGACGGTCTGGCACTGGGCAAACCGGGGGACCATGCCCGGGCAGTGCTGCAGTTGCAGCAGATGCGGGGGAAGACGGTGGTGTTTCAGACCGCGGTGGCAGTGGTCTGCCGTGACAGTGGCTTTGCCCAAATGGACTTGGCCCAAGTTCAGGTCAAGTTTCGCGAACTGAGCGACGCCCAAATTGAGGCCTATTTGTTGGCCGAGATGCCTTACGACTGCGCCGGCAGCGCCAAAAGCGAGGGACTGGGCATTGCCTTGCTGGAGCGTATCGACAACGATGATCCGAGCGCGCTGGTCGGACTGCCACTGATCCGCACCTGCCACATGCTCGAAGCCGCCGGCGTACGCGTGCTCGGGGCATGAGCAACATGCCATCGCCCCAAGACCGGGCGGTGCCGGGTCGGCTGTATCTGGTGCCCGCGCCGCTGGATTTCGGCTGCGAACCGCAGGCCGACTTGCAAGACAGCCTGCCCCTGGGCACGATACAGGTAGCGGCCAGACTGACCCACTGGATTTGTGAAAACGCCAAAACGACTCGGGCCTACCTCAAACGCGTTGGCCAGCAGGTGCCGCTGCTGCTGCCGCTGCAGTCCTTGGTGCTGCAAGAACTGCCCCGCGATGGGCATAAAAAAGGCGAGGCCACAGGCCAGTTTGATGCCCGGGCGCTGCTGGCGCCAGCCCTGATGGGTCAGGACATGGGCCTGGTCAGCGAAGCCGGCATGCCCGCCGTGGCCGATCCCGGAGCCGCGGTAGTTCGCGCCGCTCACGATTTAGGCCTTGTGGTGGTGCCACTGGTTGGACCGGTTTCGCTGCTGCTGGCCTTGGCTGCCAGCGGGCTCAACGGGCAGGAGTTTTCCTTTGTCGGCTACCTGCCGCAGGACCCGAACGAGCGGACGCAGCGCATCGGCGAGATCGAATCATTGGCGTTAAAAACTGGCCAAACCCAGATCTTCATTGAGACACCCTACCGAAATGCTGCCATGATGCAGGCACTGCTCAAAACCCTGCAGCACAACACCCGACTGTCAGTGTGCAGCGGCCTGACACTGGCCAGCGCCCAGTGCCGCAGCCACACGGTCAAGTACTGGCGCACGCAAAACCCGGTGTTGGACAAAAACATACCCGCTGTCTTTGCGCTAGGCCGGTGATGCGGCCGCGCGCTTAACGCAGTTGGGCGCTACGGCCAGCGGCCCGGACAGCGGCATCGCCAATGGCGGCACCAAAGCGCTTGACCAGTCGCTCCGCGACGTTTTCCCGCCGGGTGTAGTCAATGATGTCCTCCGCCTTGACCACCTCACGGGCGACAAATTCGAGACCCCCGAGTTGGTCAGCCAGACCCAAGGCGATGGACTGCTCGCCACTCCAGAACAGGCCGCTGAAGGTCTCAGGAGTTTCTTTCAGCCGATCACCCCTTCCAGCCCGCACCACGCTGATGAACTGCTGGTGAATTTGGTTGAGCATCGCCTGCGCAAAGACCCGCTGCTTGTCGGTTTGTGGGCTGAAGGGATCAAGAAAACCCTTGTTTTCACCAGCCGTCATCAAGCGCCGCTCGATCCCGAGTTTGTCCATCAGCCCGGTAAAACCAAAGCCATCCATGAGCACACCAATGCTGCCCACAATACTGGCCTTGTCGACAAAAATTTTGTCTGCAGCCACGGCGATGTAATAGGCTGCAGAGGCGCAAGATTCTTCTACTACGGCGTACACCGGTTTTTGGTGCTTGGCCTTAAGCCGGCGAATCTCATCATTGATGATGCCCGCCTGCACTGGGCTGCCACCGGGAGAGTTGATCAACAAAACAACTGCTTTGGCACCCGCGTCTTCAAAAGCCCCTTTGAGCGCCGATCCGATCAGCTCGGCGCTGGCCTCGGCCCCCGAAGCAATCTCCCCCTTAATTTCCACCACCGCGGTGTGCGGCGCGGAGACATCCCTGGGTGGGCCGTTTTGACTGAAGCCCAGCCAGGCCAGCACAATCAAAAACCCCAGCCAGGCCAGCCGCACCCCATTGCGCCAGCGGCGCGCCAGGCGCTGCTCGGTCAATGCGGCAAAGGCGAGCCGCTCGAGTGTGCTGCGCTCCCAGCCAACCTTCTCTTGGCTTGCTTGTGCCACCTGCGCATTTGGAACGCCTGCCCCAAACCCCGGGGTCTGCCTGCCTGGGTTGTTCTGGCCCGGCTCGGGAGCCTCGGGTGGCGGGCTAAGTGGATCATTCATTTAAAACTCAATTTCTTTCAGATTGGGGGCAGTATGCCAGTGCACATTGCCTTGGCGCTCACTGAGGGCAATTTTCACCAAGCGACCGCGGCAGGGCCCAGCCCGGCATTGCCCGGTTTTTGGCTCATACAGCGCGCCGTGGGTGGCGCACATCAACCACTCACCGCTGCTGTCAAAAAACCGGTTGGGCTGAAAATCCATCTCCATGGCAACATGAGCGCAGCGGTTCAGATAGGCGTGCACTTCGCCTTCATAACGCACTGCAAAGGCTCGGCAGGTTTGCCCACCATACAGCACATCAAAAGGCACGGCCTCCCCGCCATCGACCAAATCGCCGGCGCGACACAGGGGGATGGCTTCAGGCATGGAGCCGCAACCACTGGTGCAGTTCGAGCAATGAATGGGCCACGAACAGGGGCTCCAGCGCAGCAAAAGCCTCGGCACTGTGGGCCCCGTAGCTCACCGCCACGCTGGCACAACCGGCATTGCGCGCCATTTGCAGGTCGTGGGTGGTGTCGCCAATCATCAGGGTGCGCTGCGGCGAAACACCAAACTCGGCCATCAGTTGGTGGAGCATCAGTGGATGCGGTTTACCCTGTGTCTCGTCAGCCGTGCGCGAGGCATCAAACAGCTCCCGCAGTTCAACCGCACTCAGGGCAGCATCCAGACCACTGCGACTTTTGCCAGTGGCCACGGTCAGCAGGTGTTGGCGCGCCTTGAGTTCATGCAACATGGCCAGGGCGCCATCAAAAAGGCTGATGCCCCGCTGTTCGGCCATATAGTGGTGCTTGTACCTGGCGCCGAGTTCGGCATGGCGCTCGGGCGCAACATCTGGCGCAGCGTGTGCCAGGGCCGCGCTCAAACCCATGCCAATCACGTAGGCTGCATCCTTGTCACTGGGCACCCTGCCGCCCACATCCCGCACCGCTTGCTGGATGCTGCGCACAATGATGGCAGTCGAATCAAACAGGGTGCCGTCCCAGTCGAAGGCAATCAGGTCGAAGCGTCGGTCAGGTGCGGCTTGATTAGGCATGACTGATTGAAACATGGTTGGAGAAGGCCTTGAGCTCCGCTGGCAAGTCAGCCAAAAGAGTCAGGCATTCGTCATTGTGCGGATGCTTGAACTGCAGCCGCCAGGCATGCAAAAACATGCGCTTGAGCGCCGCCGCTCCGCTGGCGCGCACCAAAGATTTGTTCAAATCGAAATTGCCATATTTATCATCCCCAGCGATAGGAAAACCCTCGCTGGCCAGGTGCACCCGGATCTGGTGGGTACGCCCTGTGCGAATGGTAACCTCCAGCAGAGTGAAACCAGCGGTCTTTGCGCTTACCTTGACCAGGGTCAAAGCGGAGATGGCGTCGGGGTCGTGTTGCGTGGTTACCCGGACCCGGCGCTCGCCGTCGGGCAGTAGGTACTTATGTAGCGGCTTATCAAGCACCTTGCGATTGGCAGGCCACTGACCAGCCACCAGCGCCAAATAGGTTTTACCGGTTTCCCGCTCCCGAAACTGGTCCTGCAGATTGCGCAGGGCTGACCGTTTTTTGGCCAGCAGCAAAATACCGCTGGTGTCCCGGTCAAGCCGGTGCACCAACTCCAAAAACGGGGCCTTTGGTCGCGCCACCCGGAGTTGCTCGATGACACCAAAACTCACCCCCGAGCCGCCGTGCACAGCCAGGCCGGCAGGCTTGTCGATGGCCAGCAGGTGATCGTCTTCAAACAGCACAACAAACTCCCGTGCCGGTGCGTCCAGCCTGCCTGCGGCCAGGTCCAACGCTTTGCCGCTCGCACGCTCCGAGGTCCGTACCGGGGGCAGACGAACCAGGTCCCCGGCCTGCACGCGGGCATCGGCTCCAACACGGCCCCGGTTAAGCCGCACCTCACCGCTGCGAATGATGCTGTAGATATGGGTTTTTGGCACACCTTTGAGTTGCCGAACCAAAAAATTGTCCAGGCGTTGCCCGGCGCTTTCTTCGTCGATGGTCAGCGTTTTTGCCTGCGGCTTTGGCATGGGCGCTGTGGCCGCTATAATTTGTTTCACCAGCGCTGTGTTCTAAGTGTTTGATTTATCTGGATTTTAGTCCACACACCACCGACAAGCCCGCTGGCAGGTCGATACCGTCCGGTGTCGCGCACTCAAACCACAAGCCAGTTGCTTGCGCTGGAGTGCACGCTACCGGGCCAAGACGACGCCTTGAACCACTGAATCGGAATACCCCAAATCTGCAGACCCAGTGTCTGCGGATGGAACGAAACGAGATGTTTGTGTTGATGCGCCTTTTTTCCTTTTGCCTGCGGCACGTTTTCGCGCCGACGTCTGGCATGGGATGGCCATCGGCGCCCACCCTTTGGGCGCAACCAGCTATTGCTTCAATAGCGCTCCCACAATCCAAGCTCTCGGCTCAACTCCACGCGCCTACGCCCGGACTGCTCATTTGAGTCCTGGTTCTCCGGCAATTCCTCCTCAGTTCAAAGCGTCAGTTCTGGTATCTATGGCTCGTCATGAGCCGGTTGAACGATTTGAACGAAGGAACGCTACCCATGAAACGGATGCTGATCAACGCCACGCAGGCTGAAGAGCGCCGCCTGGCCATTGTCGATGGACAAAAACTGCTCGATTACGAAATCGAGATCGAGGGGCGCGAACAGCGCAAGGGCAATATTTACAAGGCTGTGGTGACCCGGGTCGAGCCCTCGCTGGAGGCCTGCTTTGTCGACTACGGCGAAGACCGGCACGGCTTTTTGCCATTCAAGGAAATCTCGCGGCAATACTTTGCGCCCGGGGTTTCTGTCAACCAGGCCCGCATCCAGGACGCCATTCGTGAAGGCCAGGAACTGCTGGTGCAGGTGGAAAAAGAAGAGCGCGGCAACAAGGGCGCAGCGCTGACCACCTTGGTGTCGCTGGCCGGTCGCTATGTGGTGCTGATGCCCAATAACCCGCGGGGCGGTGGTGTGTCGCGCCGCATCGAGGGCGAAGACCGCACCGACCTCAAGGAGGCGCTGGACCAACTCGAGTACCCCAACGGCATGAGCATCATTGCCCGCACCGCTGGCATCGGCCGCAGCGCGCCTGAGCTGCAGTGGGACCTGAACTACCTCCTCAAGCTCTGGACGGCGATTGACGGCGCCGCCAAAGGTGGCAAAGGCGCCTTCCTCATCTACCAGGAATCCAGCCTGGTGATACGCGCCATCCGGGACTACTTCAACCATGACATCGGCGACATCCTGATCGACACCGACGACGTGTACGACCAGGCCCAGCAGTTCATGGCGCACGTGATGCCAGAGCATGCGGCCCGGGTCAAACGCTACCGCGACGATGCCCCGCTGTTCTCGCGTTTCCAGATCGAGCACCAGATCGAATCGGCCTATGCACGCACCGTACAGCTGCCCAGCGGCGGCGCGATTGTGATCGACCACACCGAGGCCCTGGTCTCGGTCGACGTGAACTCGGCGCGCGCCATCCGGGGCGGCGACATTGAAGAGACTGCGACCCGCACCAACCTGGAGGCTGCCGACGAAGTGGCGCGCCAAATGCGCCTGCGCGACCTCGGCGGCCTGATCGTGATCGACTTCATCGACATGGAAGAAAGCCGTAACCGGCGCGAAGTGGAAAGCCGGCTGCGCGACGCGCTGCGGCAGGACCGCGCCCGGGTGCAGTTCGGCACCATCAGCAAGTTCGGTCTGATGGAGATGAGCCGCCAGCGGCTGCGCCCAGCGCTCAGCGAAGGCGCCTCCATCCCCTGCCCGCGCTGCGGTGGCGCCGGCCATATCCGCGACACCGAATCGAGTGCGCTGCAAATTCTGCGCATCATCCAAGAGGAGTCACTCAAGGACAACACGGCCTCGGTGCTGTGCCAGGTACCGGTTGAGGTGGCCTCGTTCCTGCTGAATGAAAAGCGCACCGAGATCGCCAAGATCGAACTCAAGCAGCGCATCAACGTGCTGATGGTGCCCAACAAAACCCTTGAGACTCCCAATTACAAGTTAGAGCGCCTCAAGCACGATGACCCTCGCTTGGACAATATCCAGGCCTCGTACAAGATGGCTGAGACAATTGAAGACGCCACTTCAGTGACCCGTCGCTCGCAGGAGCCGACCAACAAGCAGCTTCCCATCATCAAGGGCGTTCTGCCAGACGTGCCGGCCCCGGTTGCCGCACCCCTGCCGCAGGCGCCCAAAACGCCTCAGCCAGTTAGCGCAGCCCCGGCGAGCCCCCGGCAAACAGTTGCACCGGCCGCCGTGAGCACCACAGAACAGGGCTTTTTTGGCTGGGTCAGGCAGTTGTTTTCCCCCGCTACGGCCAAACCGGCGGCAAGCCCTGCAGCAGCACCAGCTGGCACGCAGGACCGGCGCGACGGCCCAGGCCGGGATGCTGCGCGCCGCAGTGAAGGGCGCGGCGAAGCCCGCAGCGAGAACCGAACAGACGGTCGCAGTGGTCGTGGTGAAGGTCGCGGTGAGGGCCGTGAAGGCCGCGGCGGTCGCGGCGGTCGCGGCGGGCGTGGCGAGCGGGGCCCGCAACGCGAGCGCCTCGATAACGAGGGCAAACCAACGGGATCAGAAGGCGCCAACGGCAGCGATCTCAACCCATCTGCTGCGGTATCTTCAGCGCCGCAGGCGAGTGCAGAGCGGGCACAACGCAGCGCCGAACGCGGGGAACGCGGCCGGGGCGAACGACGCCCCGAGCGCAATCGCCGGCCTGAGGAAGCCGGCAAAACCGAAGGGCCTGGCGGGCCAGAAACCCATCGCGCCGATCACCAGACTGCCGATACCGCAACCGTCATGCCAGCGGCGAGCGCCGAGTTGGCGGGCGATGGTTCGAACAATCCGTCAGAGCCGCGCGAGCGCAGGCCACGTGGGCGTGACCGCGGCCCCCGTACCGACCGAGGTGAACGGGGTGAGCGGGCTGGGCGGACTGAGGGCACAGACCGGCCTGACCTTCAGGAGCAGCCCGAGCCAACAGCTCAGGATGAGGGGCTCTTCAACCAGACACCCGAGCAGCCGCGCAAGTCTTACTTTTCAAACGCCGTCGCTCAGGCCCAGAGCAATCCGCTCAACCCTGACATGGCCTTGCCAAGCGAGTCGGCCGAAGCGTCTGCGCCGCAGACATCAAACCTGGCTAGTGCTCCGGCTGCGCCGGCTGCCCAAGCCAGCTCGCTAGCCCAGGACACCTTGGCTGTGCCAGTGAGCAGGGCCGCGCCTCAGGACAGCGCCGAAGAGGCTCCGGCAGCCGCAAGCCAGGCGTCTGGCAAGGGCGCCATGCCGCCGGTATCGGCCTTCCTGCTACCGATCGGGGAGCTGAATGCTGTGGCTCAAAGCTCAGGCTTGAGCTGGGTCAACTCCGATCCGGCCAAGGTGGCCTCGGTGCAGGCCGCCATCGCAGCCGAGCCCCGGCCAATCCATGTGCCACGGCAGCGACCGGCACCAGCCGTGCTTGAGGACGGTCCCCTGGTGTTGGTGGAAACGCGGCGGGATTTGCGCGAGTTCACCCTGCCGTTTGAGACGACAAGCGCCAAGCCCTGAGCGGCAGGCTCAGACCAAGGCGGCCGAGCGCCAGGCCTGAGCCGCGGCTTCGGTGTCGCCCCGCTGTTCGGCCAGCTCTGCCAGGGCGCGCCAGATCTTGCGTTGCAGGCTGCCGTCTTTGAGCCGGGGCTGCGCCTGCTTGAGCAACTGCTGGGCCTTGCCCCACAGTTGCAGGCGTATGCACAGCATGCCAGCGAGGTATTGCAACAGGGCGTCCGCCGGGTTGCGCAGTTGAGCTTGCTCAATGCGGGCCAACCAAGCGGCGTCCGGCAGACCCGATGTGCCGGTGAAGCTCGACTCAATCAGTTCAATCAATTGCAAACGCTGCTCGTTTGCTGGCTTGGCTGCGGCCATGCTGTCGGGCTCAGCGAGTTGATCCCAGATCGGCAACAGACAATTTCGCGCCAACTCAGCCTGGTTATCGTGTTGCAGCAACAGCCGCGCTGCGGCCATCGCCACCTCTGGCATCAAGCGTTCAGCCACATCCAGCGTCAGCCAAGCGGCCTGCAATTGCTCAGGGCTATAGGCCAAAGCGAGCAACTCTAGCGCCAGCGCACGCCGAATGCCCTGGGAGGCCAGTTCAGAAAAGGCCCTGTGTTTGGTCAGCAGGCGTGCTGTTTCGAGCGCCAAGCGGGTTTGCCGGTTCATGCGCGCCGCTTTGAGCCGCAAGCGCAGGGCTGCTGTGCGCCGCCCCGCCCCTTGGGATAGTTGGTCCAACGCCTGCGAGGCAGCTACCGGATCCCGGTCTTGCAATGCCCACTGAGCTGCGCGCAATTGCACACCCTCGAGCATCTCCAGCACATCGCGGCGCGGGGCTTGCGCCAAGGCCTGTTGCAGGTGCTCGTTGCGGCCGCTGCGGTCCTGCAAGCCCTGAGAGCTTTCGGCCGCTACCAAGTGGGCCAGCGCCCTAAGCCGGCCCGAGTAGGTCAGCACCACCTCACCTTCAGCCATCGCCTCCTCACGGGCCAGCACCATATTGGCCGCTTTACGGGCCCGTATGTAGCGCCCGGCCAGCAGATGCGAAAGCGCATCAAGCAGGGCGGCGTAAAGCGAGCGCTCATGGTGTTGAACCCGCCAACGCCTGGCCTGTCCAGGGATGGAGAAAAAGGCGTCCAAGCCCCGCCAGGCCAGGTGAAGAATGACAAACAGCAGGGCCAGCAGCAGCAACACCAAGTTGAGCGACAAGTCCAGCCGGTAAGGCGGCCAAAACAGGGTGACGCTACTCTGGTTGTCCCCAATAAACAGCGCCACGGACGCAGCCACCGCAAACAGAGACAGCAGCCACAATGAAGCGCGCATGCTCAGCGCCCAGCCGCGGCGGTAGCAAGAGCCGCCAGCGTGTCGTCCACCCGTGGCAGCTGCATTTGCTGCATTTGCTGATGCACTTGGAGCAACAGGGCCGAGGCAATTTGTGTTTTGCGGGAGCCGGTCTCAAAGTATTTCTCCAAGGCGCTACGCGCTGACAAGAGGTCGGCGCGTGCTGACTCCATCTGGCGCGCCAAAAGACCAAGGCGGGCATTGAGCAACTTGAGTTTGAAGTTTTCGCGCAGAAAAAAAGATTGCTCAGGCGACAGCAGGGCGGCTTCCGGGGCCTCGATGCGGCTGACCCGCAACAGGCCTCGAAGCTCGTCAAGCACCGTCTGGATGCTGCGTTCCCACCAGCTTAGTGGAGCGGCTATTTGGGCCTGCTTGGCGGCAGCTATCGCCACGGCCGGCACCACCGCATTGGCCAGCACCAATTCATCCGCGAGCCGCACCAACTCGTCGAGCTTGACAAGCAGGCTGGGCGTGTCGCTCACCACAGCCGCCTTGATGCGGTCGATGTCGCGCACGATCGCTCTCTGCAGGGGGCTAAGCCGCGGCTGGGCGGCGCGCGAGACCCGTTGATCGGCCGACTTAAGCGCTGCCAACAGGGGCTCTACGCTGCCGGTTAACTGAGCCTGCTGTTGCGCCAGCCGGATGGCCGATTCAATGTCAATCACCAGGTTTTCATCACGCGAGCGCGACAGGCTTTGCATCAACTCTTGCAGCTGCGTGCGCTGCAAGGCGATTTCATTGAGCCTGGCCTCGAACAGGGCCACCCGAGCGGCTGCATCGCGGGAGAGCTCCTGGGCCTGGCGGGCCAGGGTTCGGGCGTCTAGCGCCTGCGCCCCGGCCTCCGCGCTCTGTTTGGCCAGTTGCTCCTGAATATGGCTCAACTTTTGCCATAACAGCATGCTGATTAGCAGGCCAAGCAGGGCCAGCAAGCCCAGCGCCAGCAGCCATCGCCCGGTACGCCGAGGCGCCGCCTCGGGCGCGCCGGGGCTGAGGTCGGCTGCGCCAGTCGCTTCGGGGGAGTTCATCGCATCGATTCTATCGAGAGCAACAATTCAGCCAGCACCGGCCGTGACTCAAGCACCAGGCCAAAACCGGCCTGCCGAGCGGCCAGCGCGATCCGGCTGTGGGTTGCCAACGCCCGGGCCAGCTGCCAGCGCTGGCTTGGCATCAAAACGCACAAATTGGCCAACGCCTGCCCGCTGCTCAAAAGCCAAACCGAGCCGTCGCTGGCAGCGGCTCGGGCCAGCACAAACTCCTGGGCACTCCAATTTGGTGCGCGGCGCTGGTATGCCACCACAAATTCGGGGCAGGCGGGCAAGGCTCTGATAGCAGTGGCCAACCAGTCACGCCCCGTCCCCGGTTGTTCCGCCGGGCTGGTCGCTGTGCTGTCATGAGGGCGGTCATCGCCGCGAACGATCAAAACCCGGTCCCCAGGCTTGAGCTGGCGTGCCACCTGCTGCCACAGCGCCTCTGAATCAAATTGCCCCGCATCGAGCGCGGGCAGGTCGATGCAGGCGGCTGCCACACCTTCGCGCAGCAGGGCCTGGCGGGAGCCCGGTCCGGTCACCCAGGCTCTGGGCTGGCTGTTAGGCTCAGAAAACCCGCTCGGTTCGCCGGGCGGACGGGCCGCAAAAAAACTACGCACGGCATTGGCACTGACAAACATCACAGCGGCATACGCCGGCAAGCGCTGCCAAGCCAGGCCCAGGGCCGCGGCATCGGCAAAGGGATCGATTGCGATCAGGGGCAGCGAAACAGCATCAACACCGCCGGCGCGCAGGTCTTTCACCCAACGCTGCGCCTCAGGCAATGGCCGAGTGACGACGACCCGCATGGCACTCAGCCGCTGCTTGGCAGCTCAGCATCCTGGGCAATCACCCCGCCCTGGGCCAGCACCAGTGCCCGAAGCTGCGCTGCAACCCGCTCGCCCAGCGCATTTGCCTTGACCAGGTCGCTGACCTGGGCCCGGTCCTGCACCTGCACCAGCGGCAAATTGCCGTCAGGGTCGCCCCACGCGGCACGCAGGCCCAGCGTGTCGCCATCGAAGGTGGCAAAAGCGGCCAACGGCATCGAGCAACTGCCCCCCATGCAGCGGCTGACCGCCCGCTCGGCAGTCACGGCTGCCCAGGTTCTGGCATGGGCCAGTGGGGCCAAAGCGGCCCGCACGTCGACCTGGTCTGAGCGAACTTCGATGCCCAGGGCGCCCTGACCAGCTGCAGGCAGCATGGCCTCGGGCTCAAAAACTTCCCGTATCCGGTCAGCCAACCCGAGCCGCTTGAGGCCAGCGGCGGCCAACACGATGGCATCGTACTGACCCTCATCGAGTTTGCGCAGCCGAGTGTCTAGATTGCCACGCAGCGGCTCGATCCGCAGGTCGGGTCGCAGCGCGAGCAGCAGGGCCATGCGGCGCAAGCTAGAGGTGCCAACCACCGCACCCAAGGGCAGGTCTGCCAGGCAGGAGTAAGTGCCAGACACAAAGGCATCCCGGGGGTCTTCACGCTGCATCACACAGGCCAGCTCAAAGCCAGCGGGCAGCTCCATCGGCACGTCTTTGAGCGAGTGCACTGCCAGGTTGGCGCGCCCCTCTTCGAGGGCCACTTCGAGTTCTTTCACAAACAGGCCCTTGCCGCCAACCTTGCTTAGCGAACGGTCCAGAATCTGGTCGCCCCGGGTTGTCATGCCAAGCAAACTGACCTGGTGGCCTCGCGCGGTCAAAAGGTCTCGCACATGCTCGGCCTGCCACAGGGCAAGACGGCTTTCTCTTGTTGCAATGGTCAAATTTGGCATGCGGGTTGGCTCATAAGCATCACGGCTTGGGCTTTCAATCAAGGCGGAAATGCTAGCATGGTCCGCATTTTGCTTAAGCGCCGTCATGAACAAACCCAAGCCACCCGCCCGCCCCGCCAGCGCCTCAAGCACAGCCAAAGACAGCGAACGACCCCTGGTCGAGGACATTCGCTTGCTCGGGCGAATTTTGGGCGATGTCATTCGGGAGCAGGAAGGCGGGGCCGCCTTTGACCTGATCGAACAGATCCGCAAGCTCTCGGTGGCCTTCCGACGCGACGCTGACCATGCGGCTGACCGGGCGCTGAAAAAACTTCTCAAAGGCCTGAGCGGTGACCAGACCGTCAGTGTTATTCGGGCCTTCACCTATTTCAGCCACTTGGCCAACCTGGCTGAAGACCGCCACCATATCCGACGCCGCGCCATCCACGAACGCGCCGGAGATAGCCAAGAGGGCAGCATTGATGTGGCGCTGGAGCGGCTGCGCTTGGCAGGCATAAGCACCAAAACCATCGCCGACACGCTCGCTACAAGTTTTATCTCGCCGGTGCTGACCGCCCACCCCACCGAGGTGCAACGCAAAAGCATTCTGGACGCCGAGCGCGACATCGCCCAGCTGCTGGCCGCGCGGGACGATATTCGCGCCAAAGCAACCGCGGCAGGCACCCGACGGGATGCCCTGAGCCCGCGCGAACTTTCGGCCAATGAGGCACAAATCAGCGCACGCGTGCTGCAGTTGTGGCAAACCCGCTTGCTGCGCTTTACCAAGCTGACCGTGGCCGACGAGGTGGAAAACGCGCTGAGCTATTACGAGAGCACTTTTTTGCGGGAAATCCCGCGTATCTATGCTGACCTTGAGCGCAAACTCGGACAGCACAAAGTGAACAGTTTTCTGCGCATGGGCCAGTGGATTGGCGGCGACCGCGACGGCAACCCCAACGTCAATGCCCAAACCCTGGTGCATGCGCTGCGCCGCCAAGCCGATGTGGCGCTGCGCCACTATCTCACCGAGGTGCACTACTTGGGCAGCGAGCTGTCAGTCTCGGCCATGCTGGTGCAATGTGACCCGGCCATGCAGGCACTCGCGGAGCGCTCTCCAGACACCAATGCGCACCGCCAGGACGAGCCCTACCGCCGCGCACTCACCGGCATGTATGCGCGACTGGCAGCCACGCTCAAGGCGCTCACCGGGGGCGACGCTGCACGCCATGCCGTGGCACCGCAAAGCCCCTACCTGAGTGCCGCAGAATTTTTGGCTGATTTGCGCGTCATCGAGCAGTCGCTGCGCTCTCACCATGGCGCTGCCTTGGCCGTGCAACGTCTGCACCCGCTGGCCCGGGCCGTGGAAGTATTCGGGTTTCACCTCGCCACTATTGACCTAAGGCAAAGCTCAGACCAGCACGAACAGGTGGTCGCTGAATTGTTTGCCCAGGCCCGCATCGAGCCCGATTACACCGGGCTTGGCGAATCCGCCAAGCGCGAGGTACTGATGCGTCAGTTACGCGACGCCAGACCACTGAGGGTGCCGGATGCAAGTTACTGCGAGCACACGCTGGGCGAACTGGCTATCTTTCAGACCGCCCGGTCGCTGCGTGAGCGCTTCGGCGCGCAGGCGATACGCCACTACATCATCAGCCACACCGAAACCGTGAGCGACCTGCTCGAGGTATTGCTGCTGCAAAAAGAGGTGGGGCTGATGCGCGGCCTGCTGGCCGAAGGCACTCAGGGCAGTGCTTGCAACGACTTGATCGTGGTGCCCCTGTTTGAAACCATTGAAGACTTGCGCAACGCCGATCCCATCATGCGCGAGTTTTATGCACTGCCAGGCATTCAGGCCATGGTGCAACGCAGCGGCGCCGAGCAAGACATCATGCTCGGTTACTCGGACAGCAACAAGGATGGCGGCATCTTCACCAGCAACTGGGAGCTCTACCGCGCCGAAATCGCCCTGGTCGAGTTGTTTGACGAGATCAACCAGCACCAACACAACTCCGCCAGATCCGCAGCCACAAGCGCGGGGGCAACACAATCCACCGCCGGGCCGCCCCAAGGAAAATCAGCCCCCTCGGGGGGCAGCGCAGCACACGCAGTGGCAAGCGTGGGGGCCATGATCCAGCTGCGCATGTTCCACGGTCGCGGCGGCACGGTCGGGCGTGGCGGCGGACCCAGCTATCAGGCCATCCTGGCCCAACCCCCGGGCACGGTGCGCGGACAGATTCGACTCACCGAGCAAGGCGAGGTGATAGGCTCGAAATACGCCAACCCCGAGATCGGCCGGCGCAACCTGGAAACCCTGGTCGCAGCCACACTGGAGGCGACCCTGCTGCAGCCAACCAAACCAGCCAGCGCGCCCTTCCTGAGGGCAGCGGCCGAGCTGTCGCTCAGCAGCATGGCTGCCTACCGCCAACTGGTTTATGAAACATCAGGCTTCACCGAGTATTTTTTTGACTCCACACCAATCCGCGAAATTGCCGAACTCAACATCGGCTCGCGGCCGGCCTCACGAAAACCGAGCCAGCGCATCGAAGACCTGCGCGCCATCCCCTGGGGGTTTAGCTGGGGCCAGTGCCGCCTCACGCTGCCTGGCTGGTATGGCTTTGGCTCGGCCGTGGAAGAGTTTCTGCAGCATCAGGGCAGCGCGCTGCACAGGGAAAGGCTGGCGCTGTTGCAGCAGATGGTGCGGCAGTGGCCTTTTTTCAAAACCCTGTTGTCCAACATGGATATGGTGATGGCCAAAAGCGATCTCGCGCTGGCCGCGCGCTATGCCGAACTGGTCAGCAACACCCGCTTGCGCAAGAAAATATTCACGATGATCGAAGCCGAGTGGCATCGCACCGTCTTGGCGCTGGGCCAGATCACTGGCGAACGTCAGCGCCTGGCCGGCAACACCAGCCTGCAACGCTCGATCCGGAACCGTTTTGCCTACATCGACCCGCTGCACCACCTGCAGGTTGAATTGGTGCGCCGCTACCGAGCCGGCCAGGCCGACGAGCGGGTGCAACGGGGGATCCATATTTCCATCAACGGTATCGCAGCCGGGCTGCGCAATACCGGCTGAGCCACAGGGCTGGCCTTGGCCCCAGGCTGAGACGCTGAACAAGGCCCATAAAATGGAGCAATTCTTCAGCGCAAGCACGGCCCAGGCCGGGTCTTGCCTGTTTCCGGCAAACACCCCAAACCAGGCACGGTGCCCGCAGCGCCGCCTCACCCATGTCAACCGATCAATTCGAAAAAAAAACGCAGGCCTGGTCGGCGCTCTTTTCCGAGCCCATGAGCGATCTGGTCAAGCGTTATACCGCCAGCGTGTTTTTTGACAAGCGCCTGTGGCAGGCCGACATCACCGGCTCGCTGGCGCATGCCGAGATGCTGTGCCACCAGGGCATCATCTCCCCTGAAGATCAGGCGTCCATTGCGCGCGGCATGGCGCAGATCAGCGCCGAGATTGAGGCCGGCCAGTTCGACTGGCAACTCGACCTGGAAGACGTGCACCTCAACATCGAGGCGCGCCTGACCCAGCTGGTGGGCGACGCCGGCAAACGCCTGCACACCGGGCGCAGCCGCAACGACCAGGTGGCGACCGACGTTCGGCTGTGGCTGCGCAGCGAAATTGACCTGATCAGCACCCTGCTGCGCGAGTTGCAACTGGCGCTGGTAGACGTAGCCGAGCGCCATGTGGCGGTGATCCTGCCCGGCTTCACCCACCTGCAGGTGGCACAACCCGTGAGCTTTGGTCACCACCTGCTGGCCTATGTGGAAATGTTCAGCCGCGATGCCGAACGACTGACCGATGTGCGCCGTCGCACCAACCGCCTGCCGCTGGGCAGCGCCGCACTGGCCGGCACCACCTACCCGCTGGACCGGGAACGGGTGGCGATCGCGTTGGGCATGGTCGACGAGCAGGGCCAGCCGCAGGTCTGCCAGAACAGCCTGGACGCTGTGAGCGACCGCGACTTTGCCATTGAGTTCACCGCCGCCGCCAGCCTGTGCATGGTGCACATCAGCCGCCTGAGCGAAGAGCTGATCCTGTGGATGAGCCAGAACTTCGGCTTCATCAAAATTGCCGACCGCTTCACCACCGGCAGCTCCATCATGCCGCAGAAGAAAAACCCCGACGTGCCCGAGCTGGCACGCGGCAAGACCGGCCGCGTGGTCGGCCACCTGATGGGCCTGATCACCCTGATGAAGGGCCAGCCCTTGGCCTACAACAAGGACAACCAGGAAGACAAGGAGCCGCTGTTCGACACCGTGGACACGCTCAAGGACACGCTGCGCATCTTTGCCGAGATGATCGGCGGCCAGCTTGACCCCGCCAGCGGGCAAAAAAACGGCGGCATCACGGTCAATGCCGATGCGATGGAGCAGGCGGCTCGCAAAGGCTACGCCACCGCCACCGACTTGGCCGACTACCTGGTTAAAAAAGGCCTGCCGTTTCGCGACGCGCACGAAACCGTGGCCCACGCCGTCAAGGCCGCGCAGGCCCAGCAGCTCGACCTGTCCGAACTGCCACTGGCCACGGTGCAGCAGTTTCACCCGCAGATCGCAGCTGACGTGTTCGAGGTGCTGAGCCTGCGCGGCTCGCTCAACGCCCGCAACACCCTGGGCGGCACGGCACCGGCGCAGGTGCAGGCGCAGATTGCGCGGCAGCGCGCGCGGCTGGGCTGAGCCTGACACCCACGACCCACTGGCAAAGAAAGATGACCCAACAACTGCAAACCATTCTGGTGCTGTGCGTCATTACCGGCTTTATCGGCATGGAGCTGGTCACGCGGCGTTACCAGGCCACGGTAACAGCCACCGCTGACGACACCAAGCTGGAACTGTTCATGTTCCTTAGCCTGATTGCCATTGGCCAGTCCTTGACCGTCTTGAGCACTGACGCCCTGGGTACCTGGCTCGCCCCCAGCTACCGTGACGCGCTGGTGGATTTACCCTGGTGGGGCATGGTGGCGATTTTGCTGGTGGGCGACGACCTCACGCAGTACCTGTGGCACCGGGCCTCGCACTCGGCCCTGCTGTGGCCGCTGCACCGCGCCCACCACACAGCGCGGTACATGAGCATCCGTGTCACCTACCGCAATAACTTCTTTTATTACCTGATGATGCCGGGCCTGTGGATTGCCGGGGCGCTCACTTATCTGGGGTTTGGCCCGGTCTATGCGGCCTATGGGGTGGTCAAGCTGATGGTGATCATGGGGGCGCATTGTGCTTGGCGCTGGGACGAGCCGCTCTACCGCATCCGCGCGCTGCGGCCACTGATGTGGTTGGTGGAGAGAACCATTTCCACCCCGGCCACCCATTGGGCACACCATGCGCTGACCAATGCCGACGGCATCGGCCATTACAAGGGCAATTTTGGCAACCTGCTGTTTGTGTGGGACCTGCTGTTTGGCACCGCGCACATCACCCGGCGCTACCCGGCCCGGGTGGGCTTGCAGGACGATCTGTTGCACGGCCAGGAGCGCTGGTACCACCAGATTTTTTACCCACTGCTGCAGTCCAACCGGGCCAACTCGGTTTTGCGCGCCGGCGGGCGGGCCTACGCGGCGGCTGAGACCTCGCCCGATGGGCCGGTCGGGCACACCAAGCCTTGAGCCCTTGCCCGGCAAACGCTTGCCGGGTTCGCCACGCTTCACCCCATGTGCAGCCACTACCAGGGCGTGAAAGACCAGGAGCGCTTTCGCCACCATTTCGGGGTGGCAGCGCCGCCTGACCCGGGCCGGGAGGACCTCTGGCCCGGCTATGCCGGTAGCTTCATCCGGCGCCACCCGATGTCGGAGGCGGGCGACGAGGCCGTGCCGCCAATGGAGGCGCTAACCGGGCTGTTCGGGCTGGTGCCGCACTGGTCAGCCGACACCAAAATAGCCCGCCACACTTACAACGCGCGCAGTGAGACGGTGGCTGTCAAACCGAGTTTTCGCGATGCCTGGAAGCACGCACAACACTGCATCATCCCGGCCGACGCTTTTTTTGAGCCCGACTGGCGCAGCGGCCGCGCCGTGGCCACCCGAATTGCCAGTGCTGATGGCAAGCCGCTGGGCATCGCCGGTTTGTGGGCCCGCTGGCGGTCACCCCAGGGTGAGCTGTTGCACAGCTTCACCATGCTCACCATCAATGCCGAAGACCACCCGCTGATGCAACAGTTTCACAAACCCGGCGAAGAAAAGCGCATGGTGGTGATTCTGGCGCCGCAGCATTACCAAGGCTGGTTGGCCGCGGCGCCGGTCGACTCCCTGGGTTTTTTACGTGCGTGGCCAGCGGAGCGGTTGGTCACACAGACGCCCTGAGCCCATAGGGTCGCTCGTCTCGCGCTACAGTGGTGGCTATGACAACAAGATTCTCACCCCACGCCCAATTGCTCGTCAAACTGACGCCCCTGCTGCTTACCCTGCTGCTTACCCTGCTGACACCATCGCGCAGCATGGCGCAGGAGGTCGAGCCCCTGCCCTGCGAAACCACCAGTAATTGCGTCAATTCGGCCAGCGAAGGGTTGGCACCTATGGTCTATACCGGCGATGCGGCGCGCGGCTTGACGCTGCTCAAAGCCACGCTGGCCCATTTTCCTGAGGCCACCCTCACGGCCGGCGGGCCGCTGCGGCTGGAGTTGATCTTTCGAACCATGCTGGGCTTCAAGGACGAGGTGGTCTTTGTGTTGGACCCAGCGGGGCAAAGAATCCAGTTTCGCTCCCGCTCGCTGATGGGTCGCTATGACTTTGGCAAAAACCGCTCGCGCATGGTGGCCGTCGTGACGCAATTTCAGGCCCAAGCCCGCAACTGATTACACCCTGCTGCGGACATTCACTTTTTTCAGTACAGCTACAGCAAATTTCAGCGTCGATCCCGGATGCAGGCTTTACCATGCAGACAAGAACAAGGAGACTCCGATGCCCGTGATCACCCACATTGAAGACCTGCGCGTATTGGCCAAAAAGCGTGTGCCGCGCATGTTTTACGACTACGCCGACTCAGGCGCCTGGACCGAATCAACCTACCGCGCCAACGAGAGCGACTTCCAGCGCATCAAGCTGCGCCAGCGCGTGGCGGTCAATATGGAAAACCGCAGCACGGCCAGCACCATGATCGGCCAGCCGGTGGCGATGCCCGTGGCGATTGCGCCCACCGGCCTGACGGGCATGCAGCATGCCGACGGCGAGATCCTGGGGGCACTGGCGGCCAAAAAATTTGGCATTCCTTTCACCCTGTCCACGATGAGCATCTGCTCGATCGAAGACATCGCCGAAGCCACCGGTGGCCACCCATTTTGGTTTCAGCTCTATGTGATGAAAGACCGGGGCTTCATTGAGCGCCTGATCGACAGGGCCAAGGCGGCCCATTGCTCGGCACTGGTGATCACGCTGGACCTTCAAATACTCGGACAACGCCACAAGGACCTCAAAAACGGCCTGTCCGCGCCACCCAAGATGACGCTGGCCAACCTGATCAACATTGCCAGCAAACCGCGCTGGGCCTTGGGCATGCTGGGCACAAAGCGACGCCAGTTCGGCAACATCGTCGGTCATGTCAGCGGGGTGGAGAACATGGGCTCATTGAGCGAGTGGACGGCCAAGCAGTTTGACCCGGCGCTGAACTGGGGCGACGTCGAATGGATCAAAAAACGCTGGGGCGGCAAGATCATCCTCAAGGGCATCCAGGACGTTGAAGACGCTCGTCTAGCCGTGGCGAGCGGCGCCGACGCGCTGATCGTCTCCAACCATGGCGGGCGGCAGCTCGACGGCGCGCAGTCCTCGATCGGGGCGCTGCCGGCCATCGTGGACGCCGTGGGTTCGCAGATCGAGGTGCACATGGACGGCGGCATCCGCAGCGGGCAAGATGTGCTCAAAGCCAGGGCCCTGGGCGCGCGCGGCACGTATATTGGCCGCGCTTTTTTGTACGGCCTGGGCGCCATGGGCGAGGCCGGTGTGACCAAGGCGCTGGAGATTATTCACAAGGAGCTCGACCTGACCATGGCCTTTTGCGGCCACACCCAGATCGACCGGGTGGACAAGAGCATCCTGCTGCCGGGCAGCTACTGAGCCCTGCGCGGCCCCAGCCCATGCGCAGAGGGTTGCACGCCTGGGCTCTGGGGCCGGCTTGCTATCCTTGCCAAACATGAGTTCGAGCATCCGCCGTATCGCCCACCTGGACATGGACGCGTTTTACGCCTCAGTCGAGCTCTTGCGCTACCCACAACTCAAGGGGCTACCGGTGGTGATTGGCGGCGGCCGGCGCAGCGAGGACGACCTGCTTGCGCGGCTGAACCGTGAAAGGCCCGAGCGGAGCTGGACCACGGCCGACCTGGGCCGCATCCCACTGGATTTTTTCCCGCTGCTGGCCGGCTACACCGGGCGCGGCGTGATCACCACTGCCACTTACCCAGCGCGGCAGTTTGGCGTGGGCTCGGCCATGGGCCTGATGAAGGCGGCGAGGCTGTGCCCGCAGGCCATTTTGTTGCCGGTGGACTTTGTCGAGTACCGAAAGTACTCCCGCGCCTTCAAGGACATCGTGACCGAGATCGCGCCGGTGATGGAAGACCGCGGCGTGGATGAGGTCTACATCGACTTCACCGATGTGCCGGGTGGCCAGCGCGAAGGCGGGCGCGTGCTGGCGCGGCTGATACAGAAAAGCATCTTCGACCAGACTGGCCTGACTTGCTCGGTCGGTGTCGCACCCAACAAACTGCTGGCCAAGATGGCCAGCGAGTTCAACAAACCCAAAGGCATTTCCATCGTCCATGAGATTGATCTGGCAGAACAAATCTGGCCGCTGGCCTGCCGCAAGATCAACGGCATCGGCCCGAAGGCAGACGAAAAACTCAAAGGGTTGGGCATAGCGACCATCGGCCAACTCGCCGCCAAAGATTTGGCCTGGCTGGCCAGCCATTTCGGTCCGCGCACCAGTGCCTGGCTGCATGACGCCGCCCACGGCCGTGACGAGCGGCCGGTGGTGACCCAGAGCGAGCCGGTATCCATGAGCCGCGAAACCACGTTTGAGCGTGACCTGCATGCCGTGCACGACCGCGCCGAGCTCGGCGCGATCTTCACCCGGCTGTGCCAACAGGTGGCCGACGACCTGCAGCGTAAGGGCTATGTTGGCCGAACCATTGGCATCAAGCTGCGCTTTAGCGACTTCAAGAGCCTGACCCGTGACCTGACACTGCCCGGCCCCACCGCCGACGCGCAAGCCATTCGCAACGCCGCCGGCCAATGCCTCAAACGCGCGCCGCTGACGCGGCGTTTCCGCCTGCTCGGTGTGCGCATGGGTGGCTTGCAGCGACTGGAAGAGGCCCAGTCTTCTATGCCAAATCAGCCCCCAGGCCGGGTCAGTACTGAGCTTGTTCCTACAACTGCAGAAGCAGAAGACTCTTGGACGGGGCAGTTGTTTTGATCGAATGGCGCGCAGCTGATTTGCACTACAGTCTCGTCCCATGAATACCCCGACCATCCCTTTGCACTGCTTCACGCTGAGCACCGAACATCATGTGGCCCACCTGGTTCTGAACCGGCCGTCCGAGCTCAACACCATGCACCCGCTGTTCTGGCGCGAGCTCGACACCGTGCTGACCCAGTTGCACCAGGAGGGCACGGCCCGCGCCTTGGTGATCAGCAGCACGGGGCGGCACTTCAGCGCCGGCATGGCTTTGGAGACCTTTGCCGGCGCGATCAGCATGGACGACCAAAGCCCAGAGGGACGTGCTGCCATCTTTGATGCGCTGACCGACATGCAGAGCACATTCAGCAAGCTCGAAGCGCTGCGCATGCCGGTGATTGTGGCCATCCAAGGCGGCTGTATTGGCGGCGCGGTGGACATGGTGACCGCCTGCTGCATCCGCTACGCGACGGCCGACGCGTTTTTTTGCATCCAGGAGATCAACATTGGCATGGTGGCCGACGTTGGCACGCTGCAGCGCCTGCCCAAGCTGATGCCAATGGCCGTGGTCAAGGAACTGGCCTACACCGGGCGGCGCCTGGGCGCGGCTCGGGCGCAGGGCTACGGCCTGGTCAACGAGGTGTTTGACACGCCCGAGGCCACGTTGGCCGCCGCGCTGCAATGCGCTCGCGAAATTGCGGCCAAGCCGCCGGTGGCGATCTGGGGCACCAAGCAGGCGGTGCATTACGCCCGCGACCATTCGGTAGAGGATTCGCTGCGCCAGATGGGCTGGCTACAAGGGGCTATCTGGAGCAACGCCCACCTACGCGCTGCAGTCACAGCCCTGAAAACCAAGACGCCGGCAGAGTTCCCGGAACTGGCGCCGTTGCAGGCTTTTTCCGACCTGGGCCGGGGCCAACCTTGAGCGGCTCCGACTCCGCCTATTGCCGCGCCGTGCGCACATTGGCCGGCAGGGACTGCGCGTAGCTGGTTCGAAACGGGTTGATGTCCAGCCCGCCGCGGCGGGTGTAGCGCGCATAAACCGCCAGCTTGTGCGGTTGGCAGCGCTGCCAAATGTCCATGAAGATGCGCTCAACGCACTGCTCGTGAAACTCGTGGTGGTTGCGAAAACTGACCAGGTACTGCAGCAAACCCTCTTGGTTGATGGCGGCCCCGCTGTAACTGACCTGCAGGCTGCCCCAGTCGGGCTGGCCGGTCACCAGGCAGTTACTCTTGAGCAGGCGGCTGGTCAGCACCTCGGTGACTGGCGGCTCGTCGGCTGCTGCGCGCAGCAGCTCCGGCGCCGGCGTGTACTGGCGGCACTCGACGTCAAGCCGGTCCAGGCTCAGGCCGTCGAGCTCCTGCAACGGCTCTCGGTCGAACAGCTCGGGCTCGAGCATCCGCACGCCCACCGACGACTGCACCACAGCGCCGCGCCAGGCCGCCTCGTTCAGGTCTGCACGCAAGTGCGCCAGCACGGCAGAGGCATCGGCAAACACCGTGTTGTTG
>BJGT01000024.1 GCA_014190675.1 Comamonadaceae bacterium
CCGAACACATGCTGGCCCTGGCCGATTGCGAGTGGCTGGTGGCGATCAAGGAAAGCAGCGACAACATCCGGCGCATCACCGATTTGCGCAATACCGTGGGCGAGCGCTACCAGTTGTTCCTGGGCGTAGACGATCTGGCCTATGAAGGCCTGGCCCTGGGCTGCGATGGCTTGCTGGCCGGGGTGGGCTGCACCTTTCCGCGCGAGACCGTGGCCCTGTACGACCTGATGGTCGCCGGGCGCTTTGCCGAGGCCCTCAAGCTCTACCAGTGGATGACGCCCATGCTGCACCTGGACGTGTCCACCAAGCTGGTGCAAAACCTGAAGTTGATTGACGTGGTGGCCGGCACCGGCACCGAACACATGCGCCGCCCGCGGCTGCCCTTGATTGGCGCCGAACGCGAATTTGTAGAGACTATCGTAAAGACTGCCTTGGCTACGCGCCCGGCGCAATACCAGTCCGTACCCTGAGCATCGCGTGCCGCCCGCCAAGGCGGAATAGGTGTGCAAGTCTCCGTTGTTCTATTTTTTTCACAATTTTTGAGGTGTTGATATGAAGATGAAATCCCTCGCGGTAATGGCTGTTGGTTCCGCTTTGTTGTGCGTCGGCCCCATGGCCTTCGCCAAAGACAAACTTGACAGCATCATTGAGTCGGGCAAGCTGCGCTGCGCCGTGGTGCTGGACTTCCCGCCCATGGGCTCGCGCGACAGCAGCAACAACCCTATCGGCTTCGATGTGGACTATTGCAATGACCTGGCCAAAGTGCTGAGTGTTAAAGCCGAAATCGTCGAGACTCCGTTTGCCGACCGCATCCCGGCGCTGGTGTCCAACCGAGTGGACATCGTGGTGGGGTCCACCTCGGACACGCTGGAGCGGGCCAAAACCGTGGGTATGTCTATCCCCTACTTTGCCTTCACCATGGTCGTGCTGACCCGTGACGACAAGAAGATTCAAAACTACAGCGACCTCAAAGGTCACCCGGTGGGCAACACAGTGAGCACCTACGAGGCCATCGCGCTGGAAAAAGACGTGAAAGCGTGGAACGACAAGAAGGGCAGCTTCCTGGCCTTCCCGACCCAGGCCGACACGATTCTGGCTGTCAGCCAGGGCAAGATTGATGCAACCGTGGCCACTTCGACTGTAGCCTTTGCATCTATCAAGTCGGGCAAGTACGACAAGCGCCTCAAGGTGGGCGGCAATGCGCCTTACCCGATCGACTATGTGTCTTTGGTAGCGCCGCGCGGCGAGTACGGACTGATCAACTACCTCAACCTGTTTGTTAACCAGCAAGTGCGCACCGGTCGCTATGCGGAGCTGTACAAAAAATGGGTGGGCGAAGGCAAGGCACCTGACCTGATGGTTCCCGGCGTTTACTACTGATAGCCACTCGCGCACGCCAGCCTCGCTTGAAAAAAAGGGGCCGGCGAGCGCATGTATGGAAAATTTTTTATGCAGGCCCAAGCCATCCAAGGCGAAGCGCTCACCTCTGGATCGGCTGGCGGGCCGGTACTGTTTAGCGACACCGCACTGAGTTTCTGGGGTGGTGTTGCGCCCACCAGCGGCGAAGTTATAGACCGCCACCATCCATTAAGCGGACAGATCATCACCGGCAAAGTGCTTGCCATACCCAAGGGCCGCGGCTCCTGCACCGGCAGCAGCGTGCTGATGGAAGTCATACTCAACGGCAACGGCCCCTCGGCCCTGGTGCTGGAACAAACCGACGAGATACTGGCGCTTGGCGCTATCGTGGCCGAGCTGGTATTCGGCCGCGCCCTGCCTGTGGTGAGTGTGGGCAGCGCCGCTTTTGCCCGGCTGCGCGATGCCGTCTGGGCCGAGGTGCTAGCCGATGGCCAGGTGCGACTGAGCGACCAAGCGCCGCCCGCATCACCACCCTCCACTTCAAGCAAATCTTGGCCCGAATCAGCGGCTAAATCTCAGGCCCTTAGCAGCGCGCCCACCGACATTCAGCTCAGCGCGCAAGACCAGGAAATTCTTGCCGGCGGCGAAGGCAAAGCGCGCCAGGTGGCCATGCAAATTGTGCTGCGTATGGCGGGTTTGCAAGGTGCGAGTGAACTCATCGACGTGGTGCAAGCGCATATCGACGGCTGCATTTACACCGGCACGGCCAGCTTGCGCTTTGCGCAGCAACTGTGCGCCTGGGGCGCGCAAGTCAAAGTGCCGACCACCCTTAATTCAATTTCGGTAGACCAGCGCCGCTGGCGTGCGCTGGGCATAGACCCGGTGTTTGGCGAACCCGCCAGCGCTCTGGGCCAGGCCTATGTGGACATGGGCGCACAAGCGAGCTACACCTGCGCGCCTTATCTGCTTGACACCGCACCGCTGGCGGGCGAGCACATCGTCTGGGCCGAATCCAATGCGGTGGTCTATGCCAACAGCGTGCTGGGCGCGTACACCGCCAAGTACGCAGACTTTTTAGACATCTGCATTGCCCTGACCGGCCGCGCACCCAAAGCGGGTTGCCACCTGCAGGACAAGCGCTATGCCACGTTGCGCATCGAAGTACCCGCCCCTGAGGGCGCGGACGATGCCTACTACCCCTTGCTGGGCTACCAGGTCGGTTTGCTCTGCGGCGCCCAGATACCCGTGCTCTGCGGACTGCAAAACGCAGCGCTCAGCAGTGACGACCTGAAGGCCTTTGGGGCCGCCTTTGCCACCAGCAGCGCCGCGCCTATGTTCCATATTGTTGGCGCTACGCCCGAAGCGCCCGACGCCACCACAGCGCTGGGCGGAAAAGCGCCTCTGCAAAGCTTCAAGGTCAGCCTGCAAGACTTGCAACAGTGCTGGCGCGAACTGAGTAGCTCGGCCGAGTCCGCAGTGGATTTGGTGGCGCTGGGCAATCCACATTTCTCGGCGACCGAGTGCCACGCGCTGGCCCGCCTGCTGCAAGGTCGCCAACGCCACCCCGGCACCCAGACCGTGCTCACCCTGGGCCGCGCGGTCAAGGAGCAAGCGCGGGCCAATGGCGATATTGCGGTACTTGAAGCCTTTGGCGTGAACCTGATCACCGACACCTGCTGGTGCATGCTGGACGAACCGGTGGTGCCGGTAGCCGCACGGGTCATCATGACCAATTCGGGCAAGTATGCGCACTACGCACCAGGTCTGACCGGGCGGCAGGTGCACTTCGGCTCCTTGGCCGCCTGTGCCCAAACCGCCTGCACCGGCCAAGCGCCGGCCGCGCTGCCTGCTTGGCTGGTCAAACCCCCAGCCACCAAAAGCGCCTTGGCATAGGGCCTTGTCCGGCTATGGGCTTTGACTACTCCTTCCGCTGGATCGCCGCCTTCAAGGCCCTGCCCGACATGCTGGTGGGCACCTGGTACACCTTGCAGACCACTGTCTTATCGATGGTGTTTGGCATCCTCATCGCGCTGGCACTCACTGCCATGCAAACCGCTCGTCAGGCGCCGCTGCGTCACTTCGCCAGTGCCTGGGTATCGGTGGCGCGCAACACACCGGCCTTGTTTCAAATCTACATGTTGTACTTCGGGCTGGGAGCGTTTGACATCCACCTGAGCTCGTCCTTTGCGCTGCTGGCGGGCATCACGTTTAACAATGCCGGCTACCTGAGCGAGAACTTTCGAGGCGGCCTTAAAGCCATACCGCACACCCAGGTGCGGGCTGCACGCTCGCTTGGCATGAGCGCTTTTCAGGCCTATCGCCTGATCGTGGTGCCGCAGCTCTTGCGCATTGTTTTTTACCCCATGACCAACCAAATGGTCTGGGCGATGCTGATGACTTCGCTGGGCGTGGTGGTCGGCCTCAATAACGACCTGACCGGCGTGACCCAGGCCTATAACGTGCTGACCTTCCGAACCTTTGAGTTTTTCAGCATTGCCGCCGTGATTTACTACCTGCTGGCCAAGGGCATCATGGCCCTTGCGCGACTGCTGGCCTGGCGCCTGTTCCGTTACTAAGCCCAAGCATGCTCAGCACCGACTTCTCCCTCTCCGACCTGCAGTTCATGCTGGCAGGCGCCTGGGTTACTCTGCAGCTGACACTCTGGGCCATGCTGATCGGCACGCTATCGGGCGCCATCTTCGGCCTGGTGCGTGCTGTCTATCCTCGCGCCAGCGCCCCGCTAGGCTGGCTGCTCGATGTGTTTCGCTGTGTGCCGCTGCTGATTCAGTTTGTGCTGTTCAACTCACTTAACAGCATTGCCGGCATCAACTGGACCGCCTTTGCTATCGGGTGTGTGGTGCTGGGCATTTACTGCGCCTCGTACTGCACCGAAGTGGTACGCGGTGGCGTGCTGGCCGTGCCGGCAAATGTGGTGCGGGCCGCGCGCTCGTTGGGTCTGAGCTATACCCAAACCCTGCGCTACATCACCATGCCCTTGGCCGCGCGGGTGAGTTTTCCGGGCTGGATCAATTTAACCTTGGGCGTGATCAAAGACACCTCGCTGGTGTTGTGGATAGGCATCATGGAATTGCTGCGCGCCTCGCAGTCCATCGTCACCCGGATTCAAGAGCCGATACTCGTGCTCTCAATAGCCGGGCTGATGTACTACATCATGAGTTGGGGCATTGCCCGCATCGGACAATGGGTGGAACAAGGGTGGCAGGACAATGATTGAAATTGACCAGGTATACAAATCCTTCGGCCAGCTCGATGTGCTGCAAGGCGTGAGCATGACCGTGAGCAAAGGCGAGGTGATTTCGCTTATCGGCGGCTCCGGTTCGGGCAAGTCCACTTTGCTGATGTGCATCAACGGCTTGGAGCCGATCCAGCGCGGCAGCATCCGGGTCAATGGCATCAATGTTCATGCGCCGGGCACCAACCTCAACGCCTTACGCCAGCGCATCGGTATCGTGTTTCAACAGTGGAATGCGTTCCCGCATCTCACGGTGCTAGAAAACGTGATGCTGGCACCGCTCAAGGTATGCGGCCTGAGCGAGGAACAGGCCAAGGAGTTGGCAGTGACCCAGCTCAGCCATGTGGGCTTGCAAGACAAGCTCAAGGTGTTTCCGGGCAAGCTCTCGGGCGGCCAGTTGCAGCGCATGGCGATTGCGCGGGCGCTGGCCATGGCGCCAGACTACATGCTGTTTGACGAAGTCACCTCGGCGCTGGACCCGCAACTCGTAGGCGAAGTGCTCGACACTTTGCGCATGCTCTCAGACGAAGGTATGACCATGATTTTGGTGACCCACGAAATCCGTTTTGCACGCGAAGTGTCTGACCGCGTGGCTTTTTTACGCAACGGGGTCATCCATGAAATCGGCACACCGCAGCAGGTGATTGATGATCCACAGCGCCCTGAGACGGCGGCCTTTTTGAAGCCCTCGCACTGAGCGAGACTACCGCTGATATGCGCTTTTTTTGAACCAAGCAAGCACGCAAACCCATGAAAACTATTGAGGTGATTGACTCGCACACCGGTGGTGAACCCACCCGCCTGGTCATCGCCGGTTTTCCAGACTTGGGGCAAGGCAGCATGGCCGAGCGCCGGGCGCTTTTGCGCAGCCAGCACGATGCCTGGCGCGCCGCCTCCATGCTCGAGCCGCGCGGCAATGAGGTGCTGGTAGGCGCGCTGCTGTGCACCCCGCAAGATCCGGCCAATGCAGCGGGCGTGATTTTTTTCAACAACGCCGGCTACCTGGGCATGTGCGGCCACGGCACCATGGGCGTGATGGTGTCGCTGGCATTCATGGGCCGCATCAGTGCGGGCACGCACACCATCGAAACCCCGGTAGGCCCGGTCCAGGCCACACTGCATGCCGATGGCTCGGTCAGCGTGCGCAATGTGCCGGCCATGCGCCACTTGCACCAGGTGCCGGTGCAGGTGCCGGGCTACGGCCTGGTGCACGGCGATGTGGCCTGGGGTGGCAACTGGTTTTTTCTGGCCAGCGACCACGGCCAGCGCGTGGCAAGCAGCAACCTGGCGGGCCTGACAGCCTACAGCACAGCTTTAAAAAATTCTTTGGTGGCGCAAGGTCATTGCGGGGCCGATGGCGCAGAGATTGACCATATCGAACTCTTTGGCCCGGACGATCAAGGCGCCGACAGCCGTAACTTTGTACTGTGCCCCGGCGGCGCCTATGACCGCTCGCCCTGCGGCACTGGCAGCAGCGCCAAAGTGGCCTGCCTGGCCGCTGACGGCAAGCTGGCCCCCGGCGCGGTGTGGACGCAGGCCAGCATCATCGGCAGCCGCTTTGAGGTCAGCTATGCCCTGGAAAACGGCCAGGTGATTCCCATCATCCGGGGCCGCGCGTACATCAGCGCCAAGGCCACACTGTTGCTGGACCCGCAAGATCCGTTTGTATGGGGCATACGTCTGTGACGCAGGCGCAGTCGACATGAGCGATACCGTTCACCTGGCTATTGACGAGGTACACGCCCTAGCGCTGCGTGTGCTGCGCCATCAGCGCATCATCGAAGCCCAGGCGCAAGCCATGGCGCGCGTGATGACGGCTGGCGAGCGTGACCACTGCCACTCGCACGGGCTGTTCCGCTTGCTGATGTGTGCCAAGTCTTTGCGCGAAGGCAAAGTGGTGCGCGATGCACTGCCGCTGGTGCAGCACCGCTCAAGCGCCATAGTCGCGGTAGATGCGCAGCACAATTTTTCGCCGCTGGCCTTTGACGTAGGCAGCGTGTTGCT
The DNA here is from genome assembly GCA_014190675.1 of Comamonadaceae bacterium. GTDB lineage: Bacteria > Pseudomonadota > Gammaproteobacteria > Burkholderiales > Burkholderiaceae_C > Rhodoferax. The sequence continues at coordinate 6,617 of BJGT01000024.1, forward strand.
GATTGAAAAAACCCGCAGTACCGGCCTGGGCGCATTGGTCATCAACAATTGCCTTCATTTCTCGGCACTCTGGCCCGAGGTGGAGCGCCTGACCGACGCGGGTTTGTGTGCGCTCATCATGACGCCCAGCCATGCCTGTGTCGCGCCCGCGGGCGGCACACTGGCGGTGTTTGGTACCAACCCAATTGCTTTTGGCTGGCCGCGTGCCCAGGGACACCCCTATGTATTCGACTTTGCCACCAGCGCAATTGCACGCGGCGAGATCGACCTGTACCGCCGCAGCGGCCGCACCCTGCCCGAGGGCTGGGGCATTGACGAACACGGCGCCCCCTGCACCGATGCGGCCACCGTCTTGCAACGCGGCGCCATGCTCACCTTTGGCGGCTACAAAGGCTCGGCGCTGGCCACCATGATCGAGCTCATGGCCGGTCCGCTCTTGGGCGACCTGACCAGCACCGAGTCGGTCGCGCTCGATGGACAGCCGGGCGGTGCACCGCGCCACGGCGAATTGATATTGGCTTTTGACCCGCGTTTTTTTTCCGGGCGCGACCCGGCTACCGATCAGGCCAGCGCTGAGGCGCTGTTGCAAGCCATCAGCGGCCAGGGCGCGCGCCTGCCTTCCGAGCGCCGCTACGACGCCCGGGCGCGCAGCATGGCACACGGTGTGGACATTGCCGCAGCGCTACACCGCGACATCCTGGCCTTGCTGGACTGAGGCCTTGGGCGCGATGCATTTCGAACAAGCTTGATTGACTCTCCTGGGAGCGCTTTATGAATCTAAAAAACATCATCACCGTGGTAGGGGCGCATGCCGAAGGCGAAGTGGGCCGCGTGATTACCGGCGGCGTCATCGCGCCGCGCGCCGACACCATGTTTGAGCGCCAACTCGCTATCCAGGAAAAGCAAGACTTTTTGCGCACCATGCTGTTGTCCGACCCGCGTGGCAGCGTCAATGCAGCGGTCAACCTGGTCACACCCGCGATCGACCCGGCAGCAGACTTTGGCATGATCGTGATCGAGTCTGACTACTACCCGCCCATGTCGGGCTCCAACCTCATGTGTACCGTGACCGTGGTGCTGGAAACCGGCATGATCCCGATGCAATACCCGGTAACCGAGCTGTGTGTGGACACGCCCGCCGGCTTGGTGCGGGTGCGCGCCGAGTGCGAAGGCGGCAAATGCCGGCGCGTGTCCTTTCACAACGTGCCCTCTTTTGTGATGCACCGCGAGGCCAGCGTCGAAGTGCCGGGCCTGGGCACGGTGCCGGTGGATGTGGCCTACGGCGGCATGATTTACGCCATCGTGGACGCCGCGCGACTCGGCTTTGCGCTGGACCGCTCGGAGGCGCGCGATCTGGTCGATGTGGGCGAGCGCATCAAACTGGCCGCTGCGGTACAACTGCCCAGCGTGCACCCTGCGAATCCGGGCATACACACCATCAATATGACGCTTTTCGCCGGGCCGCTGCAAACCGTCAACAGCGCCAAGACGGCCAAGAACGCAGTGGTCGTCTCGCCCGGCCGGTTGGACCGCAGCCCCTGCGGCACAGGCAGTTCGGCGCGCATGGCTTTGATGCACGCACGCGGCGAGTTGGCCCCCGGCGAAGCCTTTACCCACACCTCGGTGCTGGGCACCGAGTTTCACTGTCGCATCCACGCGCTCACGCAAGCGGGTGACAGGCCGGCCATCATTCCGCAGATCAGCGGCCGGGCCTGGCTGACCGGCGTCTCTTATTACGGTGCTGATCCAGAGGACCCCTTCCCCGAGGGCTACCGCCTCAACGACACCTGGTTTAACTGCTAGCGCGCTGTATGGATGCTGAGGTCATCGTGATTGGCGCGGGCATCGTGGGCGCGGCATGCGCCTACGAGCTAAGCCAGCGCGGCCGACGTGTGCTGGTCATCGACGACGGCCCCGGCGGAGCCACGCATGCGGGCATGGGCCATCTGGTGGTGATGGACGACAACCCCGCGGAGCTGGCCCTCTCGAGCGCCTCATTGGCGGTTTGGCGCCAATGGCTGGCCCGCATGGACAGCAGTTGCGGCTACAGCCATTGCGGCACGCTCTGGATTGCAGCAGACGCAGAGGAAATGCAGGCGGCTGCCGACAAGCAAACGCGCCTGCAAGCGGCAGGCATCGCCTGCGCGCTGCTCGATGCCAAAGCGCTTGCGCAACTCGAGCCCGCGCTGCGCAAGGGCCTGGCGGGGGCGCTGCAAGTTGGCGACGACGGCGTGGTTTATGCGCCCAATGCTGCGCGCTGGCTGCTGGCCCAGGGCGGTCAAAGCTCAGGGCATACGCAGGGCATCAGCGTACTGCACACACAAGTCAGCACAATCGAAGATGGCTGGGTATGTTTGTCCGACGGCAGCAAGCGAAGTGCCCCGGACATCGTGCTGGCTGCGGGCTTGCGCGCCAAAACGCTATGCCCCGACATCCCGCTGCAAGCCAAAAAAGGACACCTCGCCATCAGCGCGCGCTACCCCGGCAAGGTGCGCCACCAGTTGGTGGAGCTGGGCTATGTCAAAAGCGCACACCAAAGCAGTGGCACCTCGGTGGCCTTCAATGTGCAGCCGCGCCCAACCGGGCAATTGCTCATCGGCTCATCGCGCCAATTTGACAACACCGACAGCGCTATCGAGCCGGTCATTCTGGCGCGTATGCTGCGGCGCGCCAACGACTACCTGCCCTGCCTGGGTGATATGCACATCATCCGAACTTGGGCCGGGTTTCGGGCCGCTACGCCGGACGGCTTGCCGCTGATCGGCCCGCATCCGCATCAGTCCGGCCTGTGGTTGGCGCTGGGCCACGAAGGGCTGGGCGTGACCACCGCCACCGCCACCGCGCAACTGATTGCATCGGGCATTTGCGCCAGTGCCTGCTCGCTCGGTGGCAGCGCCTACCTGCCCTCGCGGCTGATGCAAAGCGCATGAACACCAACCAAGCGGTGGTGCGTTTCCAGCTCAACGGCTTGGCCGCACAAGTGCCGGTGGGAACCAGCCTGGCGGCCGCTTTGTACCTCTGTGGCGATGGCATCGCACGCAGGTCGGTCAGCGGGCAAGCGCGTGCGCCCTTCTGCGGCATGGGTGTGTGCCAGGAATGCCACGTGCTGGTCAACGCTCAGAGCCAACTGGCCTGTCAAACCCTGTGCGCGCCCGGCATGGTGGTGGAAAGCGGCGCCCCGTGCTGAAGCTCGCCATGCCCGCGCAAAATTCCCATCCAGCGCACCGCGTCTGCGCGCTCTTGATCGTTGGTGCAGGGCCTGCCGGTTTGTCCGCCGCCCTGGCTGCAGCGCCGGCGGGCCGCAGCATCGTGATACTGGATGACAACCCCGCCCCCGGCGGTCAGGTATGGCGCAGCGGCGCAGGCGCAGAGCCGCCCGGCGTATTGCAGGATTTGCAACATGCCTTGGCGCGCTACCCGCATGTGCGCATCAGCTGCGCTAGCCGCGTGGTGGCCGCGCAAGGCAGCCACGCGCTGCTGCTGGAGAGCGCCGACAGTGCTTGGGTGCAGGGCTTTGAGCAACTGATTCTGTGTACCGGCGCGCGCGAGCTCTTGCTGCCCTTTCCTGGCTGGACGCTGCCCGGCGCCACCGGTGCGGGTGGTTTGCAAGCGCTGATTAAAAGCGGGCTGCCGGTGCGAGGCCAGCGCATTGTGCTGGCCGGCAGCGGGCCCTTGCTGTTGGCGGCAGCAGCCAGCGCCACACAAGCGGGCGCGCAGGTGCTGCGCGTGGCCGAGCAAAGCCCCTGGCGGCAGGTGGCGGCGTTTGGCGCAGGCTTGCTGCGCTGGCCGAGTAAGCTGGCGCAAGCCGCCAGGCTGCTGCACCTGTCTTACCGCTGCGACAGCTATGTGATCTCGGCCCAGGGCCAGGACCGAATACAAAGCGTGCAGCTACGCCAAGGCGCGCAGACCTACCATCTGGACTGCGACCGCCTGGCCGTGGGCTACGGCTTGGTTCCCAATGTGGAACTGGGCCGTCTGCTGGGCTGCGCCACGCGGCGTACCACCCAGAATGGACTGGCCTTACAGGTGGACGCCAAGCAAGCCACCAGCGTGCCGCATATTTTTGCAGCCGGGGAATGTACCGGCGCCGGCGGTGCCGAACGGGCCATGGCCGAGGGCCATTGTGCGGGCCTGGCTGCTGTCGGGCAGCGGGCCTCTGCGTCGCGCCTACGCATGCGCGCACACTGGCAGGACTTTGCCAGCCGTGTGGACAAGCACTTCACGCTGCGCTCCGAACTGCGCACCCTGGCGCGCAGCGACACCTTGCTGTGCCGCTGCGAAGACGTGGCTTATGGCAGCGTGGCAGGGTGCAATGGCTGGCACGACGCCAAGCTGCACCAGCGCTGCGGCATGGGTGCCTGCCAGGGTCGTATCTGCGGCGCAGCGGCGCAGTATCTTTTTGGCTGGGACGCACCGGCCCTGCGCCCCCCGCTCACCCCGGCTCGCGTGTCCACACTAGCCCTGGCCAGCGAAGACCCGGGCGCCGTGTGGCGGGCTGCAAACTAAACCATGTCCACCAAAACCCCCGCCACGCGCACAGAGCCCAAACGTCGGGCGGCAGACCTGGCTTACGACCGCATCGAAGCGCTGATCTCCGAGCTGAAAATCGCGCCAGGCTCGGCCGTGGTGGAAAGCGAAATTGCCGATATGACACAACTGGGCCGCACCCCGGTGCGCGAGGCGCTGATGCGCATGACGGCCATCGGCCTGATCGTGAAACAACCCCGGCGCGGTCTGAGCGTGTCCACCATCGATGTGTTGGACCACCTTAAGCTGATAGAAACCCGCCGTGCCCTGGAGCGCCTGATTGCAGTCAGCTCGGCCCGACACGCCAGCCCAGAGCAGCGTAAAAACCTGGTGCGCTGCGCCGAAAAAATGATCAAGGCAGGGGTTACCGGCAACCTGGACCAGTACATGTCCGCGGATCAGGATCTAGACCACGTCAACCACGCCGCCTGCGGCAACCGCTCAGCCGTCAAAGCCGTGGTACCCCTGATCGTGCAATGCCGCCGATTCTGGTACCGCTACCAGGCCGAGGGCGAAATCAGCGAAGGTGCGCGCTTTCACATGGTGCTGGCTGAGGCCGTAGCCTCCGGCCATGAAGCCCAAGCCGCAGACGGTGCCAGCCAACTCATGGACTATCTGGAGCGCTTTGCGCGACGAGTGATCAACGCGTAAGCGGCCACTCAGCCGCCGCAAAAGCTAGCCTCAAGCACGCAACAGCCCGGACGGTGTCGCGAGCGCTGCTGCGCTGAACGCCAGCGCCTTGTCAGAGCCCGCCGTACTGGTCGCGCAGCAGGTTTTTTTGGACCTTGCCCATGGCATTGCGCGGCAGTTCAGGCACCAGCAGGCACTGCTTGGGCACCTTGAAGTTAGCCAGTTTGGCTTTCAGGCTGGCCAATATTTGCGCCGGCTCAGGGGCTGCGCCAGGTTTGGCGATCACCAGGGCCAGGCCGACCTCGCCAAAATCAGCGTGCGCCACGCCAATGACCGCGCTTTCTGCCACGCCGGGCAGCTCATTGATGTAGCCCTCAATTTCGGCCGGGTAGACGTTGTAGCCGCCGCTGATGATCAGGTCTTTGCTTCGGCCCACGATCGTCACATAGCCGGTCGGGTCTATGCGACCGACATCGCCGGTCTTGAAGAAGCCGTCAGCGCTGAACTCTTCTGCGGTTTTTTCTGGCATGCGCCAATAGCCCTTGAAGACGTTTGGCCCGGCCACCTCAATGCTGCCAATCTGGTCGACCGGCAGAGGCTGCCCGGCTTCGTCGACGACCCGCAGTCGCACCCCCGGTAGTGGGCGTCCCACCGTACCACCGCGGCGCTCGCCCTCGCTTGCAAAATAAGGGTTGGAGGTGAGCATGATGGTCTCGCTCATGCCGTAACGCTCCACAATGGTGTGGCCGGTTTGGCGCTGCCACTGTGCAAAGGTTTCTAGCAGCAGGGGCGCAGAGCCTGCGACAAAAAGACGCATGTGCCGCATCGCTTGAGCATTGAGTTCGGGCTCGGCCAACAGCCGCACATACAGGGTGGGAACGCCCATGAACACGGTGGCGCGCGGCATGGCCTGGAGCACCAAGCGGGGTTCAAATCTGTTGAGCCAAATCATCTTGCTGCCGTTGAGCAGGGCGCCATGCAGTGCGACAAACAAGCCGTGCACATGAAAAATCGGCAGGGCGTGAATCAGCACATCGCCCCCCGCCTGGGGGCTGCGCCAGCCCCAACAGGTTTTGAGTACCTGGGCATTGCTGAGCAGATTGCCATGGGTCAGCATGGCGCCCTTGCTGCGGCCGGTCGTGCCACTGGTGTAGAGGATGGCCGCGAGCTCGTCGGCGGCGCGCAGCACCACTGCCTGCTGGTCAGCACAGTGGCTGGCACGCTGCAACAGCGAGCCGGTGCGATCATCATTGAGCGTGAACACATGAGCAACACCGGCCTTGAAAGCAATTCTGCTCACCCAACCGAAGTTTTTGCCGGTACAGACCACCACTGCCGGTTCGGCATTGCCAATAAAGTACGCCATCTCGGCGCTTTGGTAGGCGGTGTTCAGCGGCAAAAATACCAGGCCGGCACGCAGCGTAGCCAGGTAGAGCAGCATCGCCTCGACCGACTTATCGACCTGGGCCGCAAGCCGAGCGCCGGCAGGCAACTGCAGCGAGACCAGCAAGTTAGCCAGCATGGCGCTGGCCCGTTCAAGGTCGCGCCAGCTGTAGTTCAAACCGGTGTCGGTCTCGACAGCGGTGCCATCAAGATCCGGCGGAAACCCGCTGCGCAGGGCGCTGAAAAGATTCCCCTGCGGAGGGCTGCTCGGTGTCTGGGCGGAGGTTGGCATAGTCAGTGTGTACTTGGGCTCAAGCGGCCGGGGCACTAAGGCTCTGCTCCGCTGCGACCAGCATCTGCAAGCCTGGCCCACCACCATAAACCCAAACCCCCGAGAACCATGGGCACGCACAGCCATTGGCCCATGCTCAGACCCAAGGACAAGAGCCCAAGGTGGGCATCTGGTTCACGAAAAAATTCCACCACAAAACGCAGCACCCCGTAGCCGATCAAAAAAGCCGCGGCCACCTGGCCTTGGGCGCGCTGGCGCCGCGCATAAAGCCACAGCAAGATAAACAGCAGCAGACCCTCAAGGAAAAACTGGTACACCTGAGACGGGTGCCGCGGCAGATCACCGGCACCCCGAAACACCATGCCCCATGGCAGTTCGGGGTCGGCCAGCCGCCCCCACAACTCGCCGTTGAGAAAGTTGCCAAAACGCCCGGCCGCCAGCCCGGTGGGCACGCAGGGCGCAACAAAATCTGCCACCTGCAGCCAGGGCCTGCCCCGCGAGCGTGCGAACCACAGCATCGCCACGATGACGCCCAGCATGCCGCCATGAAAACTCATGCCGCCCTGCCAGACCGCCAGCACCTCCAGCGGGTGCGACAAGTAATAGGCCGACTTGTAAAAAATACAGTAACCGAGCCGTCCGCCCGCCACCACCCCCATGACGCCCAGAAACAGAATGTCTTCAACATCGCTGGGCGACCAGACCTTCTGAGCGCCCAGACCGGCAAAGGGCCGGTGCCGCAGCCGCAGCCTGCCCAAGAATAAAAACAGGCCAAAAGCCGCCAGGTAGGTCAAACCGTACCAGTGCACGGCAAGCGGCCCGAGGCGCAAGGCAACTGGGTCAATGTCGGGGTGTATCAGCATGGCTCAATTGTGCCTGCAGGCAGCCCCAAGAAGCGCCGGGAGGGGCCAGCTAAACTCGGGTCACCTCAACCGTCCGAGCCCTGCTGCCATGAGCGAAACCAAAGTTATCCCCTTGCGCCCAGCCAATTCGCGCAGCCGAAACATCACCGAGGGCAAGTCTCGTGCGCCCAACCGATCCATGTACTACGCCATGGGCTATGAGGCCGACGACTTCAAAAAACCGATGGTCGGCGTGGCCAACGGCCACAGCACCATCACGCCCTGTAACTCCGGCCTGCAGAAGCTCACAGACGCGGCGATTGCCGGCATCGAAGAGGCCGGCGGCAACGCTCAGGTGTTTGGTACCCCCACCATCTCGGATGGCATGGCCATGGGCACCGAGGGCATGAAGTACTCCCTGGTCAGCCGCGAGGTGATTTCCGACTGCATCGAAACCTGCGTACAGGGCCAGTGGATGGACGGCGTGGTGGTGGTGGGCGGCTGCGACAAAAACATGCCCGGCGGCCTGATGGGCATGCTGCGCGCCAATGTGCCGGCCATTTATGTCTACGGCGGCACGATTTTGCCCGGCCATTACCAGGGAAAAGACCTCAACATCGTCAGCGTTTTTGAGGCCGTGGGTGAAAACGCTGCCGGTAAACTCAGCGACGCCGACCTGCTGGAGATTGAGCGCCGAGCCATCCCCGGCACCGGCTCATGCGGCGGCATGTACACCGCCAACACCATGTCCTCGGCCTTCGAGGCGCTGGGCATCTCCCTGCCCTACTCGAGCACCATGGCTAACCCGCATGACGAAAAGCTCAACTCCGCGCGAGAGTCGGCTAAGGTGCTGGTGGAGGCCATCAAAAAAGACATCAAGCCGCGCGACATTGTCACGCGCAAGTCGATCGAGAACGCAGTGGCGGTGATCATGGCCATCGGCGGCTCAACCAACGCGGTGCTCCACTTCCTGGCGATCGCCCACGCTGCCGAGGTCGAATGGACGATTGACGACTTTGAGCGCGTGCGCGTCAAAACCCCCGTGCTGTGCGACCTCAAACCCAGCGGCAAGTACCTGGCGGTTGATTTGCATCGTGCAGGCGGCATCCCGCAGGTCATGAAGACCCTGCTGGCCGCGGGCCTGTTGCATGGCGACTGCCTGACCATCAGTGGCCAGAGCATTGCCGAAGTTCTCAAAGACATCCCTGACGCGCCGCGGGCCGACCAAGACGTGATCCGCCCTATTAAGCGCCCCATGTATGCGCAGGGACATCTGGCCATCCTCAAAGGCAACCTGAGCCCCGAGGGCGCGGTGGCGAAGATCACCGGCCTCAAGAAACCGGTTATGACCGGTCCGGCAAAGGTTTTTGACGACGAGCAGTCTGCGCTGACTGCCATCCTGGCCAACAAAATTGTGCCGGGCGACGTGATGGTTTTGCGCTACCTGGGCCCCAAGGGCGGCCCGGGCATGCCCGAAATGCTTGCACCCACCGGCGCCCTGGTGGGCCAGGGCCTGGGTGAGTCGGTCGGTCTGATCACCGATGGCCGTTTTTCTGGTGGCACCTGGGGTATGGTGGTGGGCCATGTGGCGCCCGAGGCAGCGGTGGGCGGCACGATTGCATTCATTGAGGAGGGCGACTCGATCACCATTGACTCGCACCAGTTGCTGCTGCAGCTCAATGTCAGCGAGGCCGAGATCGCCCGCCGGCGCGCCAACTGGACTGCGCCGGCGCCGCGCTACACCCGGGGCGTTCAAGCCAAATTTGCCTTCAACGCATCAACGGCCAGCAAGGGCGCTGTGCTGGACAACTACTGAAGCTAAAAAACTGCAATACTTGACTGAAGTCTCGGCTCCCAACAGCCCAGAGATTACCTAAGAATCCAAAACTAACATGATGAAACAAACACTCTGTGGGCTCATGGTCTGGGCAAGCCTGGCCGGGGGGGCCCTAGCCGACCCGCAATTGGCCAAAGACAAGAACTGCGTCTCCTGCCACGCCATCGACAAAAAACTGGTCGGACCGTCCTACAAGGACATAGCCAAAAAATACGCAGGGCAAAAAGACGCCAAAGATTACCTGGCAGCCAAAATCATGAGTGGCGGCTCAGGTGTCTGGGGCCTCGTGCCCATGCCCGCCAACCCGCAAGCCAACGATGCCGAAGCCAAACGATTGGCCACCTGGGTGCTGGGCCTTCAGTAGGCCTGCCCCAACTGGCTGAGAATGGCCGGGTTTTCGAGGGTTGATGTGTCTTGGCTGATGGTCTCGCCTTTGGCCAAAGAACGTAACAGCCGGCGCATGATCTTGCCCGAACGGGTTTTGGGCAGGTTATCGCCAAAGCGAATGTCCTTGGGCTTGGCAATTGGCCCGATCTCTTTGGCCACCCAGTCGCGCAACTGCTTGGCAATCGCCTTGGCCTCGTCGCCGGTGGGCATGGGCCGCTTGAGCACCACAAAAGCGCAGATGGCCTCTCCGGTCACAGCATCCGGGCGGCCAACCACGGCGGCCTCAGCAACCAGGTCGGTTTTGGACACCAGAGCGGATTCGATTTCCATGGTTCCCATGCGGTGCCCCGACACATTGAGCACGTCGTCAATGCGGCCAGTGATGCGGAAATAGCCGCGGTCAAGGCTGCGCACCGCGCCGTCGCCGGCCAGGTACAGCCTGCCACCCATTTCTGTCGGGAAATAACTCTTCTTGAAGCGCTCAGGATCGTTCCAGATGGTGCGGATCATGGAGGGCCAAGGGCGCTTGATCACCAGCAGGCCGCCGGCGCCGTTGGCCACGTCTTTGCCGGCCTCGTCGACGATGGCGGCCATGATGCCGGGCAAGGGCAGCGTGCAACTGCCCGGCACCAGCGGCGTGGCACCGGGCAGCGGGGTGATCATGTGGCCACCGGTTTCGGTCTGCCAAAAGGTGTCAACGATCGGGCAGCGCTCGCCGCCCACATGCCGGTAGTACCACATCCAGGCCTCGGGGTTGATCGGCTCGCCAACCGAGCCCAGAATGCGCAGGGAGTCCAGCCTGGAGCGGGCTGGATGCACTTTTTCATCTGCCTCAGCGGCCTTGATCAGGGAGCGGATAGCCGTGGGCGCGGTGTAGAAAATGCTGCACTTATGGCGCTCTATCATTTGCCAGAAACGTCCGGCATCGGGGTAGGTGGGAATGCCCTCAAAAATGATTTGGGTCGCCCCGGCTGCCAGCGGGCCGTAGGCTACATACGCATGGCCGGTGATCCAGCCGATGTCGGCCGTGCACCAAAACACATCGTCGCTGCGCAGGTCAAAGGTCCAGTCCATGGTGAGCTTGGCCCACAGCACAAAACCGCCAGTGGCATGTTGCACGCCCTTGGGCTTGCCGGTAGAGCCCGAGGTGTAGAGAATGAACAAGGGGTGCTCGGCACCCACTGGTTCAGCCGGGCAGAGGCTGCTTTGGCCCTGCAAGGCTTGGTCAAACATGATGTCACGCCCAGCCACCATATTGCACGGTGTGGCGGTTCGCGCATACACAAAAACCTGTTTGATCGACTCGCAGCCCCCTAAGGCCAGGCCCTCGTCCACCATGGCCTTGAGCGGCAGCTCCTTGCCGCCGCGCAACTGATAGTTGGCGGTGATGACTGCCACCGCGCCGGCGTCAATGATGCGCTCTTGCAGGGCTTTCGCCGAAAAACCGCCAAACACCACACTGTGCGTGGCGCCAATGCGGGCACAGGCCTGCATCGCAATCACCCCTTCCAGGGTCATCGGCATATACAGCAGTACCCGATCCCCCTTGCACACGCCATAGGTCTTCAGGGCATTGGCAAACTGGCTGACCCGAGTGAGCAACTCACGGTAGCTGGTCCGGGTCACAGTGCCATCGTCGGCCTCAAAAATAACCGCGGTTTTATGCTCGGCCGGCGTGCCCATGTGCCGGTCAAGGCAGTTGGCCGAGGCATTGAGTTCGCCGTCATCAAACCATTTGTAAAAAGGCGCGGCCGACTCGTCAAGCGTCCGGGTAAAGGGCTTTGACCAAATCAGGTTCTCGCGCGCCAGGCGGGCCCAAAAACCCTCAAAATCATGTTCGGCCTCTGCACACAAGGCATGGTAGGCGGCCATGCCGGAAATTCGGGCGCCCTTGACCACCGCATCGGCGGGCGGAAACACGCGGTTTTCAACCAGCAAAGACTCAATAGCAGAGGATGGTTCGCTCATGGACTTGTCTCCTTTTTATGAACAGCCGGACAGAAGATTGTTCGGCGCACCTACCCGCCGCTGACTGCCGCCAAACTTATAAACAACGCGCCATGATAGATGCTGTGAAGGCCACCTGCTCAATCACTGAAGAATTTTGGTGCTGCGATCGAGGGGCGGGGGTGGGGCTCAGAGCTCAGGCCTTACGCCCCCAAATTTTCACGCTGACTGTCTGGCCAATGCCTGAACGCAAGACCTGGCCCTTGGTCCTCTTGGCCCTGCCCCCTTGGCCCTAGGGCCATCTAGTTTTGCCGTGTATTATCAGGGCTCGCTTCATCCAACAGCACGGAGATATTATGAAATTCACCATGTCCAAGCTCGCAGTCTGTGCCGCTATTGGCCTTGTCCTGCCACTGGCGGCGCAAGCCCAGATACCGCGCACAGAGTCAGTGGCCGGCGCCAAGCTTTACATCGCCGAGCCGGCAAACGGGGCGAGTATCAAGGGACCTGTCAAGGTTGTGATGGGCTTGTCGGGCATGGGCGTAGCACCGGCCGGAACCGACTACCCCGAAACCGGTCATCACCACATTCTGGTGAATGTCGATCCAGTGCCGCCTGCAGATGCAGTCATCCCAGCCGACGACAAGCACCGGCACTTCGGCAAGGGTCAAACAGAGACCATGCTGACGCTGCCTCCTGGCAAACATACCCTGCAACTTTTGTTTGGCGACAAAAACCATGTGCCGCACAACCCGCCGCTGTTGAGCGAAAAGGTCTCGATCACTGTGTTGCCCTAAACCGCGGCTTTGCGGCTATCACAACAGTCCGGGCCGACGAGTTTTTCGCCTGCTTGCCCGGCCTTCATAGGCAGTTTGGCCGATGCGTGCATAGCGCACCATCACCGTTGTGGTCCTGGCAGGCCACTGGCCTGCACCGTCTGCAGACCAAATACACGGCTTCAAATCGGCTGACTGTCTATATCAGGCGTCCGAGACATGGCCATCGGTCTGGCCTCAATCTGGTTTCTTCGCTCTGGAGCAGAATGCGCAAGACTTGCCGTGGCACTTGCTGCCCTGCTCATACGACGCCATACTGAAAGAATTTTTTTATGTTGATGAAAGCTAGCGCTGCCGAGCGGCAAATAAGGAAGACAGATCCCAAAGCCCCTGTGGCTCTTGTGATTGGCAGCGGTTTTGGAGGTTTGGCGGCCGCCGTCCGAATGTGCGCCAAAGGCTGGCGGGTAGAGGTGCTTGAGAAACTCGATGCGCCAGGAGGCCGGGCTCGAGTCATCCATGTCGATGGCTACACCTTTGACGCTGGCCCGACGATCATCACGGTACCGTTTTTGCTGGAGGAGCTGTGGGCGCTGGCTGGGCGCAAAATGTCCGATGACGTAGAACTGCGCTTGCTGGACCCTTTTTACCGGGTCCGATTCGCCGACGGTGATCACTTCGACTACAGCGGTGACCCTGAGCGAATGCGCGCTGAGGTCCTGCGCATCGACCCCACAGCCGGGCCGGGATACACCGCCTTCATGGCTGAGGCTGACCTTTGTTATGAGCTGGGCTTCGAGGCTTTGGGGTGCCAGGCTTTTGACAGTATCGGCGACCTGCTCAAGGCGGTGCCCTCTATGGCCCGCATGAAAGGCTGGCGAAGCCTGCATGCGATGGTCGCCACCCACCTCAAGCACCCCAAGTTGCGCCAGGCCATGAGCCTTCAGTCGCTGTTGATTGGCGGCAATCCGTTTTCTGTGACCTGCGTCTACTCACTCATTAATGCGCTAGAGAGACGCTATGGCGTGCACTGGGCTATGGGCGGTACCGGGGCTTTGGTCAACGGCCTGGTGGATTTGATAGAAGACATGGGCGGCAGTTTGCGCACTGGCGCTGAAGTTCGTCGCATCGAAGTCATCGATGGACGCGCTTGTGGCGTAACACTTGCCACCGGTGAAACACTGCCTGCCGACATCGTTGTCTGCAATGCAGACACCGCATGGACCTATAAGAACCTGATCGACCCGCAGCACCGCAAGGTCTGGACAAACGCCAAGGTCGAGAGCGGCAAGTATTCGATGAGTCTTTTTGTTTGGTACTTTGGCACGAACAAACGCTTTGACGATGTGCCGCATCACATGATGCTGCTCGGGCCGCGCTATGAAGCGCTGCTCAAAGATATCTTCAAAAATCATCATCTTGCCGACGATTTCAGCCTTTACTTACACCGCCCTACAGCCACCGAACCGGCCATGGCGCCGGTCGGCTGCGACACCTTTTATGTGCTGGCACCAGTGCCCCACCTGGAAAGCGGCACCGACTGGGCTGCCCATGCAGAGCCTTACCGCGCCGCCATTGCCAAAGCGCTGGATGAGACTGTTCTGCCAAATTTACGCGAACACCTGACGGTATCCTTTGTCACTACCCCGCAAGACTTTCAGGACAATCTTCTGTCCTATCAAGGCGCGGCCTTTGGGCTCGAGCCGCTTCTGCTGCAAAGCGCCTGGTTTCGACCACACAACCGCAGCGAAGACCTCAAAAACCTGTTCATGGTGGGTGCAAGCACCCATCCAGGTGCTGGCATACCAGGTGTGCTGATGTCGGCAAAAGCCTTGGAGACAGTGCTACCCGATGTCGCCACCGCCAAGCAATGGGTTTAAATGTCTAACAGACATCTCCTGCTGGAGCAAACCCTTGCAGTCGCACAGCGCCTGCTGCTTGAACAATGGCGACAGCGGCGCGGCCTGATTTTTTGGGCAGTGTTTCCAGCGACGATGATGCTGCTGTTCGGTTTAGTTTATGCGCACAACATCAGCATGCGCGCCGGTCTAGATGCGGCAGCGGCTGGTATTTTGATGGGCGCAGCGCTCTTTTTCAGCTGCCTTGGGGGCACCGTCGCTGTGATCGCCGCTGAACGTGAACGCGGCACTCTTCGCCGGCTGCTAACTTCACCACTGCATCCGGCGGCATACTTCCTGGGCGTGGTCCTTGCGCAGTTGCTGTTAGCAGCGGTGCAAGTTTTCATGCTCTACAGCATTGCCTGGTACATCGGGGCCCGATATCACGGCAGTCTTTTCTTGGGCGGATTGATCCTGCTGCTTTCAGTATTTTCCTACGTGGGCATGGGATTTTTTCTTGGTGCACGGTTTGCTCGGCGCAGCGAAGAAGTGGTGGTTGCCTTGTCGGCGATTGGTGTTCCTTTGTTGGTGTTGGGCGGCACTTTTTTCCCGCTAGAAATCATGCCCCAGGCTATGCAAAACTTGGCACAACTCAACCCCATGCTGCACATGAACCAGGCCTTCAAGGGTGTTGCCGCGTATGGTCGGGGCGTCGATGAAATGCGCTTCGAATTGACCTACCTGCTTGTGTTTTGTGGCCTCTCACTGGCTTTAGGCATCCAGTCGTATCGGCATCTTCTGGTGGCGGATAAGCGGCAATGACAGCAGCTTTGCAAATAGACGGCGTGCACAAGTGGTTTGGCAGCCACCAGGTTTTAGACGGCTTCAGCCTGAACATAGAGGCCGGAGAGATTGTGGGTCTGTTGGGGCCCAATGGTTGTGGTAAGTCTACCGTGCTGAACATCGTTTGTCAGTTGCTGTCCTGCGACGCCGGGCAAGTGCGCATGATGGGCGAGCCCATCAGCGAACTCGGCTACCGTGCTCGCGCACTGATAGGCCTGTGCGCGCAGGACTGCGCCTTGTACCCCGACCTGCTCCCTGCCGAAAACCTGCACTTTTTTGCCCGCTTATACGGTCTTTCCGATCGACTGCGCCAACAACGGGTTGCCGAGTTGATGAACAATTTTGCGCTGCAACCTTTCGCAGCTACCCGCGTGGGTAAGCTTTCGGGTGGCTGGCGACAGCGGCTGCATTTAGCCGTGTCCTTGGTACACCGGCCAAAGCTGCTCGTGCTTGACGAGCCCACGGCCGCTGTGGATTTGGCAGCGCGAATGGACCTTTGGCGGCTGATCGAGGGTTTGCGGGACAGCGGCACCACCATCTTGCTAACCAGCCATCACCTGGCCGAGGCAGAGCGGCTGTGCAACCGGGTCGCGCTCATGCGCGACGGTCGGGTTGTCGCCGAGGGCAGCATAACTGAGTTGCTGGCCCGCGTACCAGGCCGCGCCGTGGCCAAGGTGCAATCTGCAGACAAGGCGGCAATCATGCAACGGGCACACCACCTGGGCTGGCCGGCTCGGCAGCACGCCGGCCAAATTAGTCTTTTGCTACCGCACTACTTGGGCTTGCGTGAGATAGTTGACGCGCTGGACGGTACAGCGGTCAGCGCAGTGAGTGTTCAACCGGTGACATTGGATGATGCTTATCTTGAGCTCGTCGGAGAAAGCACATGCCCTAAAGTCAAGCGAAAAACTGGGCAGCGTTCGTCGCTCACATCGACCTGACAGCGAGTGTTTTCAAGAATTCGGGCGCCGGTGATTCGCTATTGAATAGTCGTTGAATTTGATTTCCGGACTTCGCAGCGATCGGTGTTTGGTCACCCGACCTTTCATTCTTTCACGCCACAGCCTGAAGGAGTTTGGTTTAAGCTCTGTACGCATTAAGCGAACAACATCAGATTCGGAAAAACCAAATCGTTCCTTGATGGTCTCAAAGCTTGTCCTGTCTTCCCATGCCATTTGTATGACGGAAGACACATCACCCGCCTGCAGGCTGGGGATAGAGCGGGTCTTTTTTTGCATAAAAATCGCGCAGAGAATCAGAGTCTTATCCATCACATCAATCGCGGCGCAGCGTGGCTAACACGGATCTGCATAGGCCTAGATGATCACTGCCGATTGAACCTGTCCCTGCAGATTCAATTAGCGACTCAATCAACAGAGCGGCCATTTCATTTTGCTGACGCGCGCCTGCAAGTGCTCGTCGAAGCTCTTCTATAAATCGCTCTCTTGCATCAATCTCCCGAACCAAGGGATCCCAGTGTTGAGACCGGTGACGTTGCAAAAGATTTTCTACGACTGTCGGATTTTTACTTAAATAGTCAGGGCTAAAGTCTTTGAAAACGAAATTTCCAAGCCCCGGGGCGTCTAGCAGCGTTTGTTCAGTGAGGCGTTCAAAACCCATACTCCAATTACCAAATAAACGCTTGTGGATTGTTTCCCTGCTTAGCAGTCTAAAGTCTTTGTGACGCGGATCGTTTTTTATTTTCTCTATCAAGGCATCGACAACAGCATCATCGCCTTCAATGCTTTGCAAGAAAATTCCATTGCCAAAAATCAACATGCCAGTCAGGCCGACACCCGTGTTATTTTGGTGGCACTGTTGCAGCAAGCTGAGCAATGCCGCAGGCGTGAATTTATCGCTTTCGGCGCTGATGTATGTCGTGCTGATCATGACGTCCTACGCAAAACTGGTAATGAATTGAGTGTTAATTTGAAGTAGATCAAGCGTCGCCAGCGATTCGATGTTGATCACCTGTATTGATTAGGTTTTGACCGGGGCTTGGGCCGTTTTTTGAATCCCACCTCGCGAAAGACTATAGCTGATAGTCTGTCTTTCGTCCCTTGCATATGAACCTGATGCGCGCATCAACGATGGGCATTTGAATTAGGGCCCAAGCTCAGGGTACAGCGACGGCGTAAGAACTTTCCCGGCTATTCGGGGCCGTCACCACGAATTGAATCTTGTCGCCGGTACCGCAGGTGGTCAATGCTGCAGTGTGTCTGGTTGGCTCCAAATCCTTGCCGATCGTGGTGTCGCCCAAAGTCGCAGCACAGGTGCTGGTGTCATTCGCCAGGATCACTTTAACGGCAATGGTGGCATCAGCAGGCAAGGGGTTGCCGTCCAGATCAGCGAGCTGTACGGTCACAGCGCTTGAACTGGCAGAAACCGTCTGGGTTCGCTTGGTCACCGGGATAGTGATGCTGTATCCCGCCGGTTGTCCGATGGCATCTCCCGAAAACACGACCACGATACTGCGGCGGACCTTGGTAAAGCCATCCCAAGTGCCGTTGCACGTCCCCTCTACCGACAGGCCTGGGTTGGCCGCAATATCGGTGGCACTACATGCCTTTGCGCCTACCGACCCGGCCGGCATCGACAGCGCGGTATCGCTCTCAAGCGACTGGGTTTGCACATTGATGTAGGCGGCCTGAAAGACCTTGTTGTTGTCCCGATCGAGGTAGAGTCGTCCCAAATCCTCGAATGACTCGGTGGAGTCCCACCGATTATTGTTGTTGGCATCAAAGAAATGCTCTTCGCCATCGGTGTAAGCCAACACAGTCACCCGCCCAGGGCGTGGATCACCCCCATCGCCTGCTGGCGACGTACCCAAGGTCGATGCCGAGCCCAAGGGCCGGTACGCTTGACCATAAAGAGTCACGCTGCATCGGCCGGTCGTCCCCGAGACCAGGCAGCTGCTGGACCCAGAGTCTGAGCTGATCAGTCCCCCGGATGACACAAAAACAATGGTGGTTCCCTGCGGCACCGGATTACCCAAGCGGTCTGCCGCATAGGCCGTGATCGTGGTGCTGTTGCCGTTGACATTAGCGGTGTAGTAGCCGCCAGCGAGGAAGTTAGGCTGGCTCACCGACAGGCCAAAAAAGCGCTGCGTGGGCAAGCCGGTCTGAACGGTCAGGATATTGGAGACAGTGGCAATGGCAGGCGTGCTGACCAGAGAGGCGCGCACTTGCACCGTGGCGGGCACGGTACCGCCGCAGACTGAAAAAGACACCGTTCCATCGGCGCCAGACGTGACCGTGGTCGGGGCACCGCAGAAGTTAATGTCATCGTTGGTGTTGGTCAAGCCCGCTGAAACCTGACTGCCGGCTACCGGATCGTTGTTGGAATTGACCACCTTGAACTTGACGGTGGACTGATTGACGCCAACCGAGCCGGACTGGTAGATCAAGGTCGGCGTGGCGCTGATGAAAACCAGGCCTGTGGTTGGTGGCGTAGTGACCGTGAAGCTACCGGTCAGCGACACATTGCCAGTCGTGCCGGCAGTCACGGCACAAGTGCCGGTTGACATGGTTTGCAGAACCGCGCTGGCGCGACCGTTGCTGTCCACCAGCGCTGGTGAGGGTGCAGCGGTGCCGCAGGTCGATGAGAAAGTCACCGGCACCGAGTTGGAAGAGGCCGTAACACCATTGACCTGCACGGCCACACTGACGGTGAGCGACTGGCCCTGCTGAACACTGGCCGGCGACACTTGGAAGTCCGACAGTCCGACCGAACCAGAGGTGATGGCCAAGTCAAGCGCCTTGGACAGGGCCACATTCTCGACCGATGCGCTTGCAGTAGCCACCACGCCGCCGGCGGCGCTGACCGAGGCAGGCGACACCCGCATGAGCATGGCGCCCATATCGTCAGTGAATCCAATTCCCGAAGTAGGCGCCAGCACCGCATCTGGCGCATCCAGTGCTACCGTGATCCGGGTGTAGGGTGCAGCCGCGCCAGCCTTGGTCTTGAGCACGACCTTGATATACCTGGCTGCCGTCTGAGACAAGGCTTTACTGTTGATGGTGACGCCGCTGGCGTCAACCAGGCTCATCTCGATTGTGGGCGACAGCGTTGACACCTTGACACTCGTGTCAGGTGCCCCACCCCCGCCACAGGCCAACAGACCGACCGCCAGCAGGACACTGCCTGCGCATCTTAAGAAATTCATTTTTTTTATCCGCCCTGAAACACATCTGAGTTTATCAGTCCCTATTTCTCCATCCAGCCGTGCTCGGTTTGGCCAAGCAGTCATGAATTACCGCTTTTGCAGGAAGGGAGAGCAGAAGATCTCAGGGCCTCGCACACCGGCCTGTTTGCCTGGCTGGGAATGCAGTGCCTGGCGTGCTTGGTCTTGCAGACCTTACGGTCAGCCAGGGCGGTGGCGATCGAGTGGTTTTTGCAGCCAGGCCAGGCCGGCGCCCAGCAGCAGCACCAGCGCGGAGAGCATGAAACCCGCAGCCAAGCCGCTGCTCAAGTCGGAGATCAAACCAGTCAGGGCCGGCCCAAACACCTGCCCTGCTGCGAAGATGCTGGTGAAGACCGTGATCGCTGTGACCCACTGTGTCTGCGGCATATTGTGTTTGATGAAGGCTGTGGTTGAGGCGACCGCCGTCACAAAGCAAGCGCCAAAAATCATCCCGGAAAGGTAGATGGCAGCCATGCCAACATGACCAGTGCCGGCACCGGGCTCAAAAGCGAAACAGGCAGGTATGAGACAGGCCAGCGCCAGCAAGGCATTGACAATAGCCAAACACTCACCGCCCTTGAACCTGTCCAGCGCGTTGGCCCACAGCTGGGCGCTGAACATGCCAAACAAGCCCATGGCTGCGTAGAACAGCGTCAGGTTCTGTTTGTCCCAGCCCAGCTCCCGCAGCAGCGAGATCACGAAGGTCATGTAGCCGATGTAGCCCATACCAAAGCAGAAATAAGCGGCGGCCACGGCAGCGTAGCGGCCCACTGCAGTTGCATCGCCCTGGCTCGTCCGGGGCGGCGCTGCCGGCACCGACACACTGGGCTTCCACATCAAAAGCGTCAAAAACAAGCCGGTCAGGCCAACCACCAACCAGCCCATTTGCCAAGGATGGAGCCATTGCCAGTGTGTGCCCAGATCAATGGTGGCGGGCACCAGGAATGCCGTTATGACCATGCCCAGGCCACCGCCGGCATAGTAGATACCCAGCAGCAAACCCGAGCGGCCAGGATGCAGGCTAGCGAGTTGCGCAATCAGCACAGTGCCGCCAGCAAACACCGATGCACTGGTGAAGCCGGACAAAAACCGCAATATGGCGATCGGTGCCGCGTCCGAGACCAGGGCGCACAGGCCCAGAAAAACGCTGGTCAAAATGCCGCCCAGCACAAAGGACACCCAGGATGAGAAGCGCCTGATGATCAAGGGTAGCGTCAACGCGCCCAGCAAATAGCCTAGGGCTTGGGCAGTGTTCATGGCACCCAAAACCAGGTAGCTCCAGCCCAGGTCATCGCGCATGGTCGGCACAAACAGCGCATAGGAAAAGCGCGCCAAGCTGATACCCAGGCTGGTTCCCATCGACAGGCCGATGGCCACCAAGACCGGGCGCCTTGCCAACCAGACTTGAATCTGGGCGTGGGCAACAGGCATGCTTCAGTGGTCGCTAAGGCGCCGATACAAACGTATCGGGAAAAAATGCGCCCGGCGGGTGCACCCTCAGCACCAACCCGACACCGAGGCCAAGGCAAAGGGTGAGGCAAGAATTTGAAACGACCGGCGCAGCGGGAAAGCGCGCTTGCATGGTTCGGTATGTTTCTGCCGGGGCAGCCGGTCAGGCCTGGAGCGCGGCCACAACCTGTTCGATTCGGTCCTGCCCCCAAAACATTTGCTCGCCAACAAAGAAGGTGGGGGCACCAAACACGCCGCGTTCGACCGCCCGCATAGTCACCGCCTTGAGCTGGTCTTTGGTCGCCTGCTCGGTGGCCATGGCAATCAAAGCGGCGGCATCAAAACCGGCTTTGGTCAGGGTCTGGGCAAGCACCGCTGCATCATTCATGTTCAGGGCATCAACCCAAATCGCATGAAACACTGTGTCTATGTATTTTTGCATTTGCGGATCACCACGCATTTGCAGGGCTGTGACGCCGCGCATGAGGGTGGTGGTGATGATCGGAAAATAGGGATTGGTGTTCAGGGGCACGCCATAGGTGTCGGCAAAGCGTTTGAAATCAATGAACACATAGCGCCCCTTGGCCGGCACACTCATGGGTGAGGCATTGCCAGTGGCCTGAAACACGCCTCCCAGCAGCATGGGCAGCAGGGTGGCGCTAGCGCCGGTTTGGGCGCACATTTTTGGCAGCTGGGTGTGCGCCAAATAGGAGGCCAGGCTGCCAAAGTCGAAGTAGAAATCAAATGTTTTAGCCATCTTTGCCTTTCGGGGGTTCAAAATTTTTCCATATAGGGCCGCAAATCGAGTTCGTGGGTCCAGGCGTCCCGGGGCTGCTGGTGCAGCATCCAATAGGCCTCAGCAATGTGGTCCGGGTTGAGTATGCCGCCTTGGGCTTTGAGCGCATAGCGCTCGGGAAACAGGGTGCGAATGAACTCGGTGTCTATTGCGCCATCGATGATGGTGTGTGCCACATGAATACCCATGGGGCCGAGTTCACGCGCCATGCTTTGGGCCAAGGCACGCAAGGCCATTTTGCCACCCGAGAATCCAGCGAAATTGGCGCTGCCGCGCAAAGAGGCGGTGGCTCCGGTAAAGATGATGCTGCCTCTTTGGGTGATGCCCTGCGCATCTGGGGCCGAGCGCGCCACCATGCGTTTGGCCACTTCCCGACCATTCAAAAAACCTGCCAGGCAGGCCATTTCCCACATCTTGGTGTAGCGCCGCGCGGTCTCGCTGAGGATGCTGCACGGCGAGTTGGCGCCAATATTGAACACCAGCACCTCGATGGCCCCGATGCTCGATTCAATGTGTTCCACCAGGGCGATGACCTGGTCTTCTTGACGCGCGTCCGAGCCAAAGCCGTGGGCCAAGCCTCCCGCAGCGCGGATCTCAGACAGCAGAGTTTCGAGCTTGTCTTGGCTGCGTCGCGTAGCGCAAATCACATAGCCCGCACGCGCAAAGCGCCGGGCCACTGCGCCGCCGGTGGCATCGCCCGCGCCCACCACCAAACAGACTTTTTTGCTGGACAAATTCAAGCCTTTTAAACTCCGGCGCCGTTGCGCCTATCCCAGGGCAAGCCCGTCAACCAACGCGATATGCCCTACCGAGTTGGCTTGGCGAAGGGGCAGTATGGCCTGGTATTCGGGGCTGTGATACCAAACTTCGGCGGCCTGGCGGCTTGGAAACTCAATCACAACCCGCCGTTCGCCTTGGCTCACACCCTCAAGCTGACTGACCTGGCCTCCGCCGCGAACCAGGTACTTGCCGCCATGGGCTTGGATGGTGCCGGGCACCACGGCCGAGTATTTGGCGTAGCCCTCCGCATTGGTGATGGTCACTTGCCCGACGATGTAGGCTTTTGTCATAGCGGCTCCTCACTGCTTGTTAGGTGAGGCCATGTTAGCAGTAGCCCAAGTGGCTATCGGTGCTGCCTGGGCCTCCTGGTTTGGCCCTTGGAACTTGGCTGCAACCCTGCCCGAATGGTTTCGAAATTGACCCTGCGAGACAGACCGAGGAGGCATTCGGGCTAAGGCCCCGGACGCACCATAATCGGGCGTGCCTGACATATACCCCGCCACGAACAAGGCCGCTGCCGCCGGCTCGTCTAACCATGACGACGTTGATTCGCCCTACGCTTGGTTTCGCCTGTTGATTTCGCTGCTGCTGATGACGATCGGCAATGGCGGCATGTGGGTGATCCCGGTGGTGCTGCCCGTGGTACAGGCCGACTTTGGCATTGGCCGGGCCGAAGCTGCCTTGCCCTACACCGCCATGATGATCGGTTTTGGCCTGGGCGGTGTCCTGATGGGCCGCTTGGCCGACCGCTTTGGCTTGTTGCCCCTGCTGCTGGTCTCTGCCTGCGCCACCGGTCTGGGCTTTGTGTTGGCTGGCATGTCTGGTGGTATTGCCGGCTTTGCACTGGCCCACGGTCTGCTGATCGGTTTTCTGGGCAGCTCTGTGACCTTTGCACCGCTGATGGCCGATACCGCGATGTGGTTTGCCCGCCGGCGTGGCATCGCCGTGGCGGTGTGCGCCAGTGGCAACTACCTCGCGGGGGCCATCTGGCCGCCCATCATCCAGCACTTTGTGGCAAGCACTGGCTGGCGCACAACTTATATCGGCGTGGGCCTGTTTTGCTGCGCCAGCATGCTGCTGCTGGCACCGCTGATGCGGCGCCGGGCACCACAGCAGCAGCCGTTGGCGGTGGCACAAGACGGATCGGGCACCAACACCCAGCCCTTTGGCCTGCATCCCAACCGGGCCACGCTGCTGTTGTGCGCAGCAGGTATCGGCTGTTGCATGGCGATGGCCATGCCACAAGTGCATATCGTTGCCTACTGTACCGATCTGGGCTTTGGCGCTGCCCGTGGCGCAGAAATGCTCTCGGTGATGCTGGCTTGCGGCATCGTCAGCCGGCTTGTCTCGGGGGCCCTGTGCGACCGCATCGGCGGACTGCGCACCCTGTTGGTCGGGTCCGTGCTGCAGGGCCTGGCCCTGCTGATGTTTCTGCCGTTTGACGGCATCGTGTCCTTGTACTTGGTCTCCGCGCTGTTCGGCCTTTTTCAGGGTGGCATCGTGCCGTCTTATGCCATCATCGTGCGGGAAAACTTTGCACCCGCGCAAACCGGCATGCGGGTGGGCGTGGTCATCATGTCGACCATGCTGGGCATGGCCCTGGGCGGCTGGATGTCCGGGAAGGTGTTTGACCTCACCGGCTCCTACCATGCCGCTTTTTTGAATGGCGTGGCCTGGAACCTGATGAATCTGGGCATTGTGCTCTACCTGCTTAGCCGCATGAAAAAAACTCATGCACGGCCCTAGAAAATATGGCTTTTTGCCCCTACCGGTTTCCCTGATACTGCCAGGCTTATTGGTTTTTATTCGAGGAGTCTCCCGGCATGACAGACGAATCGCCAGCCACAGCGGCACCACGACGCCGCGGGGGTCGCGGCAGCGGCACCGTGCGGGTGGCCCCATCCACTGTCAAGTACCGCAGCCTCAAGCACCGCTTTCCGGCCACGCCGGTGGTGTCCGATGACGAGTTGGAGGCCATACATGATGCGTCGCTGACCATTCTGGAAGAGATGGGCATGGATTTCATGCATGTCGAGGCGCGCGAAATCCTGAAAAAAGCTGGCGCAGATGTACGCCCCGGCTCAGAGCGGGTGCGCTTTGACCGCAACCTGATTCTGCAGGCCATCAAGACCTGCCCTTCAGAGTTCACCCTGCACGCGCGCAACCCGGAGCGCAACATCCGCATTGGCGGCAAGAACCTGGCCTTTGCCCAGGTGGCCAGCCCGCCCAATTGCTCGGACATGCAGGGCGGCCGGCGCGCCGGCAACCAGCAGGATTTCCGCAACATGATCAAGCTAGCGCAGCGTTACGACGTGGTGCACTGCACCGGCGGCTATCCGGTGGAGCCGGTGGACCTGCATGCCTCAGTACGGCACCTGGACTGCCTGTCTGACATCGCCAAACTGACCGACAAGGCCTTTCATGCCTACTCGCTGGGCAAGGAGCGCAACCGAGACGGCCTGGAGATTGCCCGCATTGCGCGCGGCATCAGCGCCGAGCAGATGGACCGTGAGCCATCGCTGTTCTCGGTGATCAACAGCTCGTCACCGCTGCGGCTCGACACGCCGATGTTGCAAGGCATCATCGAGATGTCGGCACGCAACCAGATCATCATCTTGACGCCGTTCACTTTGGCGGGCGCCATGGCACCGGTGACCATTGCCGGCGCCTTGGCCCAGCAAAATGCCGAGGCCTTGGCCGGTATCGCCTTCACGCAGTTGGTGCGGCCCGGCGCCCCGGTGGTCTACGGCGGCTTCACCTCCAACGTGGACATGAAGACCGGCGCGCCGGCCTTTGGCACGCCCGAGTACATGAAGGCGGTGCTGGCCGGCGGCCAGTTGTGCCGCAAATACGGCATTCCCTACCGCACCTCGAATGTTTGCGCCGCCAACACGGTAGACGCGCAGTCGGCCTACGAGGCGGTGTTTTCACTGTGGGCACTGACCCAGGCCGGTGGCAACTTCATCATGCACGCGGCCGGCTGGATGGAGGGCGGTCTGACCTGCTCGTTTGAAAAATTCATTCTGGACTGCGACCTGCTGCAAATGGTGGCCGAGTTCCTGACGCCGCTCGATGTCAGCCCGGCCGGGCTGGGGCTGGATGCGGTGCGCGAGGTCGGGCCCGGTGGCCATTATTTCGGCACAGCGCACACGCTAGAGCGCTTCGAGACCGCGTTTTACTCGCCCATCATTTCCGACTGGCGCAATTTTGAAACCTGGCAGGAAGCCGGCAGCCCCACCGCTTATCAGAAGGCCAACGCCACCTGGCAAAAGGAGTTGGCCGCCTACGAGCGCCCGCCCATGGATGCCGCCATCGAAGAAGAGCTTGATGCCTTTGTGGCACGGCGCAAGGCCGAGGGTGGCTCGCCCACCGATTTTTGATCTGCTAAATTCAAAAGCAAACTGCAACAAGCCCTGTAAGGAACAAGCGTGAAGACGACAGCACAAGTGGTGGTGATTGGCGGCGGTGTGGTGGGATGCTCGGTGCTCTACCACCTGACCAAAAAGGGCTGGAAAGACGTGCTGCTGCTGGAGCGGGACCAGCTTACCTCGGGCTCAACATGGCATGCCGCAGGCGGCTTTCATACGCTCAATGGCGACCCGAATGTGGCCATGCTGCAAAGCTACACCGTGGGCCTGTACAAAGAGCTCGAAGAAATCTCGGGCCAGTCCTGCGGCCTGCACCTGTCGGCGGGCATCATGCTGGCCGACACGCCGGAGCGGCTCGAGTTTCTGAAAACCACGGTGGCTAAGGGCCGCTATCTGGGCATGGCCACTGAGATCATCTCGGTACAAGAGGCCAAGAAGTTCTTCCCCTTCATCGAAGACCAACATTTCATTGGCGCCCTGCTGGACCCGAACGAGGGCCACCTGGATCCATCGGGCACCACCTATGCCTACGCCAAGGCCGCCAAGCTCGGCGGCGCCACCATCGAGGTGCAAACCAAGGTGGAAAGCCTGGAACAAAAGCCCGACGGCACCTGGCGCGTCATCAGCAACAAAGGCGTGGTGGAGTGCGAGCATGTGGTCAACGCAGGCGGGCTGTGGGCGCGCGAGGTCGGCCGCATGGTCGGTATCGAACTGCCGGTGCTGGCCATGGAGCACATGTACCTGGTGACCGATGAAATCCCCGAGATCGGCGAGTACAACCGCAGTACAGGCAAGGACATTGCCCATGTG
>BJGT01000025.1 GCA_014190675.1 Comamonadaceae bacterium
ATTTCCAGCCACAGGCCTTTAAAACACCGACATGACTGAAACCCACCGACAGATGCACGCCAATCGAGCCAGCGTTGGCAGAGTCGCCAATAACTGCGATCAAGCGCCGCAGGCCGGCAGCCTCGGCTTGTGCGCACAGCTCTGCCAACAGCGCGCGACCCAATCCTTGGCGTTGCGTGTATGGGGCGAGGTAAATCGAATTTTCTGCTGAAAAACGGTAGGCTGGGCGGGGCTTGAACCAGTTGCAATAGGCAAAGCCGAGCACTTGCGCGCCCTCAGCTGCGACAAGATAAGGCAAATTCTTGGCTCGAACTTCCGCCCATCGGGCGGTCATCTCTTGCTCAGACGGGGTGTCTATTTCAAAGGTGCCGGTCCCATTGAGCACATGGTGGGCATAAATATCAGTGATGCCGGCGAGGTCGCTGGCTTGGCATGGGCGAATGATGGGCATAAAAAGAGGAGCCGTTATAATGTTGGACTTTTCAGCGTGTCGCTGGCCGGGTGGCCATGTCGCGTGTCTCAAACGCTGGATTATGTGCTTCAGTTCATAGCGGAAGTCAATCTCCGTTACCCAAAGGATAAATTATGGTCGTCATCCGACTCGCCCGTGGCGGAGCAAAAGCGCGCCCGTTTTTCAATATTGTCGTTGCCGACAAGCGTACTCGGCGTGACGGACGCTTCATAGAGCGAATCGGTTTTTACAACCCGATTGCCACTGCCAATGAAGAGAGCATCCGCATCACACAGGACCGCCTGACTTACTGGAAAGGCGTTGGTGCCCAGGCCTCGCCAACGGTCGAACGCCTGATTGCTCAAGCTGCCAGCAAGGCGGCCTGACACACGCTGACATGCTGGCCGGCCTTGAAGCCGCCGAATTACCGGCAGACGCGATCGAGGTTGGGCGCATTGCAGATGCCTGGGGCCTCAAAGGCTGGTTCAAAGTACTCCCCTACAGCGCCGATCCCCAGGCGCTGTTTTCCTCCCAGTCCTGGTTCCTGTTGCCTGCTGAAAAAGGCCCCAAAACCTTTTCTGGTGTGGGCAAACTCTCGATCACGGAATCTAGGAGGCACGCCGACACCGTGGTCGCCTCAGCACACGACCTGGCAGATCGCGACGCTGCGCAAGCCCTGCGGGGTGCTCGGGTCTTTGTTGCCCGGGCTAGTTTTCCGGCCGCTGAGGGCGACGAGTTTTACTGGGTCGACCTGATTGGCCTGGAAGTGGTCAATCGCGACGGCCTGGGTTTGGGTCTGGTCAAGGAGTTGATCTCTACCGGGCTGCAAACCTTGCTGGTGCTGGTGGAGGTTCAGGAAGAAAAAACTGTCGAGCGCATGATTCCTTTTGTCGGTATTTATGTTGATCAGGTCGATCTGCCGGGCCGGCGGATTCTGGTCGACTGGCAGCCCGACTATTGAGTGCGAGCGGTGCGCTTCGACCTCATTACCCTGTTTCCCGAAGTCTTTACGCCTTTGCTCACCAGCGGCGTCACGCGCCGGGCTTTTGAGTCTGCTCAAGTTGACGTCAGGCTCAACCAGCTTCGTGATTTTTCCGATGGGCAGTATCGGCGGGTCGACGACCGCCCCTTTGGCGGCGGCCCGGGCATGGTCTTGATGGCTGAACCCTTGCGGCGGTGCTTAGAGCATGTTCTCGAACAACGTGGGCGGCCAGCACCGGTAGTGCTGTTTTCTCCGGCCGGCCAGGTACTCACTCAGACTACCGTCGCCCAATGGGCGCAAAGCGATGGCGCTATCTTGATTTGCGGCCGCTACGAGGGTATTGATCAACGTTTTATTGACTTGTATGTTCATCAGCAAATCAGCCTTGGCGACTTTGTATTGTCGGGCGGTGAAATCGCCGCCATGGCCCTGCTGGACGCTGTCGCCCGGCTGCAGCCGGGCGTACTCAATGACGCGCAGAGCCATCAGCAAGACAGCTTTGGCTCCCAACTGGACGGCTTGCTGGATTGCCAGCACTACACCCGGCCGCAGAGCTGGGGCGGAACACCGGTGCCGCAGGTGTTGATGTCTGGCAAGCACGCGGAGATCGAGGGCTGGCGCCGCGAACAAAGCCTTGCCTTGACGGCCCAGCTGCGCCCAGACCTGATTCGACAAGCCCGTCAGAGTGGGCGATTGGGACCCCTGGACGAGGCTTTTCTGGCCAAGCGAGCTCAAGCCGAGGCAAACGTGGTGCAGTCTGGGGATCAGCCGCAAGCATAGGCCGACCCAAGGCTTTGGGTCTATCCCCGTGCGGCGTCAGAGACGCGGTTCGACAAGCTCAGCAGGCCAGATCGCCAGCTCGGGGCGCCTGAACTGGCCGGATATAATCAGGGGCTTTACCAGATCCTCTGGCCGGCCGGCTGCTCACTGAGACAGCCCTTGCGTCATCTCGACGCTGGCGCGTCCAAGATCATTTGAGGACATCATGAATCTGATCCAGACCCTTGAGCAGGAAGAAATCGCTCGCCTTGGCAAAACTATCCCCGAATTCTCTCCCGGTGACACCGTGATCGTGAGTGTCAATGTGGTTGAGGGAACACGTAAGCGTGTTCAGGCCTATGAAGGTGTGGTGATCGCCAAGCGCAACCGGGGGCTCAACAGCGGTTTTATTGTTCGAAAAATCTCCAGCGGTGAGGGTGTTGAGCGGACATTCCAAACCTACAGCCCCCTGATCGCCAGCATTGAGGTCAAGCGTCGTGGTGACGTGCGCCGCGCCAAGCTGTACTACCTGCGTGATC
Organism: Comamonadaceae bacterium; assembly: GCA_014190675.1. GTDB lineage: Bacteria > Pseudomonadota > Gammaproteobacteria > Burkholderiales > Burkholderiaceae_C > Rhodoferax. Next base: position 2,732 of record BJGT01000025.1, read on the forward strand.
GCAGCGGCAAGTCCGCGCGGATCAAAGAAAAACTGCCTGCCAAGAAGACCGTCAACGCCTGAGTTGCCGTGTTCAAACAAGCCGCCCAAGCCGAGCGCTGCGGCGGTTTGTTGCAGGCCTAAGGGTTTGTCGAAGTTTTCACAGATTGACGACATTGTCCCGATGGCTTGATTTCAATCCGCAGCAGGTGCCCGTCAAAGGGGTGGATCGCCACTTGCCCGCGGTTCCAACTGGCGCAATTTCGCCAGCGGCGCTACGTCGGCGGTTTGCCGAACCGCCCAAATGGGTTCCTGAACTTGTCGCTGAGCCCAGGTGGTCTGATCGCCTGCCGCGACATGCGTCGGTCTTGCTACCCATCGTGATGCGGCCGAGCCCCACGGTTTTGCTGACTGAACGTACGCTCCATTTGCCGACCCACAGCGGCCAAATCGCTTTCCCCGGAGGCAAAGCTGAAGATTCTGACGCGGATGCCACCGCCACTGCATTGCGCGAGACCTGGGAGGAGCTTGCCCTGGCGCCTAGTTTCATCGAGGTGCTGGGTGTCATGCCGCACTACTGCACTGGTTCGGGGTTCATCATCACCCCGGTGGTTGCCCTGGTGCAGCCGGGTTTTGTTCTTCAACCCGACCACAACGAAGTAGCGGATGTTTTTGAGGTGCCGTTGGCCTGGCTGATGAACCCGGCCCACCACCAGCGACATGCCGTGGTCCATGAGGGGGTTGAGCGGGAGTGGTTCGCCATGCCTTACCAGCAAGCGGACAGGTTGCGATTCATTTGGGGCGCCACAGCAGGAATGTTGCGTAATTTTTACCGATTACTGTGCGCCTGAAGCAGCCTCTAGCTATGATTGACGCATGAGCTTTATTGCAGTCGTTATGGCCTTGCTGATTGAGCAGGCGCGGCCCATGGCGCCTGGCAATCGCCTTCATGCACTGATGCGCGCTTGGGCGGGCTGGAGCACCCGCAACTTTGATGCTGGACAGGCCGCCCATGCTTGGCTGGCTTGGAGCTTGGCGGTGGGCGTGCCGTCGGTGCTGGTGCTGGCGGTTTATTGGTCGCTAAATGTGTGGCTTGGCTGGCCGGCAGCGCTGGTTTGGAGTGTGGCGGTGTTGTATGCCACCTTGGGGTTTCGACAGTTCAGCTCGCACTTTACCCAAATTCGGGAGGCACTGGCCAACTCAGACGAAACCTTGGCGCGGGACTTGTTGGCAAATTGGCGCCAGATCGACGTCCGCGACCTGGCCCGCAGCGAAGTACTGCGGTCTGTGATGGCGCATTCTGTGATTGCCGCGCACCGCCATGTTTTTGGGGTGTTGGCCTTTTTTTCGCTACTGGCGGTTTTTGGCCTGGGGCCGGCCGGGGCGGTGCTCTACCGGGCCAGCGAGTTTCTAGCCCGTTTTTGGCGGGATGAAAGTCAGACCCGTTTTCAACCGGTGAGTCAGCAAACCCAGGATGCTGCCAGCTTGGCCTGGGACCTGCTTGACTGGGTGCCTGCACGCATCACGGCTGTCAGCTTTGCCGTAGTGGGTAGTTTTGAAGATGCCATGGAAGCCTGGCGCCGCCACCTGAGCGAGCCGGACCAGGGCAACGACGCGCTGATCTTGGCGGCGACCTCTGGTGCCGTGAACATTCGCTTGACCAGCGTCGGCCCGGGTGGCGCCCAGCCTGACGCTGCCGAAGACAGCGCGTCGGCGGGCCTGCCAAGCGAAGACCAAGCAGCAGCCAGCGGCGCCGGGCAGACCCCCGAACTCGCGCACCTGGCCGTTATTGTGGGCCTGGTGTGGCGCACGGTGGTCATGTGGGTGGTTCTCTTGGCCCTGCTCACCTTGGCCCGTTTGCTGGGCTGATGCTGTCCATCAGTAGGGCGTCGGCGCACTCAACTCGGCGTGTAAGTCGCTGTAGATCTTGTATCGGTTGGCGCTGATGGCTTGGCTGGTGCTCATGTCAGTGTCGCCACTTGCCTGTATCTGCGAACCGAGGGCGGCTATCACGCCGCACCCTGGTTCATGCAAGTGGCTGCAGTTGTAAAACTTGCAAGCCCCGGCATGGGCTTGCAGGTCTGGCATCAAAGCGGCCAGATGGGCTGGATCAATGTGATTGAGGCCAAACTCCTGAAAGCCCGGCGAGTCGATCACTGCTGTTGTACGCTGCCCGTCCACCCAGTACCAGGTGGTGCTGGTTGTGGTGTGTTTGCCGGAGTTAAGTGCCCGGGAAATCTCCGCGGTTTGCGCCAGCGCACCCGGTTTAAGCCAATTGATCAGCGTGCTTTTGCCCGCACCCGAGGGCCCAAGCAGCAATGTAGTTTTGCCCGACATCAGGCTCAGCAGTGTCGCTTGGTCAGCCGTGCTGGCGGTTTTGAGCGCCATTCGAAGCACAGGGTAGCCCATGCGCCGGTACGGTTCGAGCCAGTCCCAAGCCCGCGCAAATGACTCGGCGAGATCACTTTTGTTGAGGACTATCAGAGGCTTGATTTGTACAGCTTCTGCTGCAATCAAGGCGCGGGAGAGTTGTTTGCTGGAGAAAGCGGGCTCGGCCGCAATCAGGATCAAAATCTGGTCGAGGTTGGCTGCAAAGGACTTGGTACGCAACTCGTCCTGGCGATAAAAAAGGTTGCGCCGGGTTTGGATTTTTTCTATCGTTCCCGCGTCCCCCGAGGCCTGCCACAGCACACTGTCGCCGACCACACCCAGGCTTTTCTTGCCTCGAGAGTGGCAGATGATTCGTTGGCCATCAGACTTTTCGACCAGAAAATGGCGCCCTAGGTTGGAGACGATCAAGCCCGGGTGCAGGGACGCTGAAGCCATCAGGGCTTGGCCCTGAGCATTGGGCTCACGCCCGAAGGGCGTCGATACGCGCAGCACATTCGAAATCTGTTTTGGAGATGCCGCCCACATCATGGGTGCTCCAGCGCACCACGCATTGTTTGTAGCCGACCCATAAGTCAGGGTGATGGTCTGTGACATGGGCGATGAATGCTATGGCGTTGACAAATGCCATGGTCTCGTAGTAATTCTCAAAGGCGTATTTTTTTTCAATGGCCACTGTGGGGCCGTCACCGGCCAGGGCCCAACCCTCGAGTTGTGCCAAATTACTAATGATTTCGGTGGCAGACAGGGCTCGCCTGGCCTGCTCAGACCAATTGACACCTTGCAATTTGTGATTCATGCGGCAGTGCGTGGTTCAGGGCCCGAGCAAGCGGGCCAGCCGCTCGCTTGCTGGTGGGTGGGAGTAATAAAAACGCACATAAACCGGGTCTGGCGTGAGGGTCGATGCATTGTCTTCGTACAACTTGAGCAGTGCCGTCGCCAGATCTTGGCCATTGGTGTGGACCACGGCATAGGCATCGGCCTGAAATTCATCGCGGCGGGACATTGCCGAAAAAACAGGGGATATGAAAAAACTTAGCAGGGGCGCGCTGATCATGAACAGCAGCAGTGCCAGCGCATCGTTAGGTGCGCCCAGGTTGGGCGTCACGCCCAGGCCGGCATAAAACCAGGACTGATTGGCCAGCCAGCCCAGCATGGCAAAAGCCAGCAGGCTGGTGCCAAAAAGAAGCAGCATCCTGCGGCTTAGATGCCGGTGCTTGAAATGTCCAAGTTCGTGCGCTAGCACAGCAGCGATTTCGTCAGGCGAGAGCTTAGCCAACAGGGTGTCATAAAAAACCACCCGTTTAGCAGAGCCAAAACCAGTGAAGTAGGCATTGCCATGGGCACTTCGTTTGCTACCATCCATGACAAAAAGTCCCTTGGCTGCGAAGCCACAGCGGGCCATCAGCGCTGTCACTTGCGTCTTGATGGCACCGTCTTCAAGCGCGGTAAATTTGTTGAAAAGGGGCGCAATAAATGTCGGCAGCGCCCACAGCAGCAACAAATTAAAGCCAATCCAAGTGCCCCAAGCCCAAATCCACCACTGCGCGCCAGCGGCACCCATCAGCCACAAAATCAGCGCTGCAATCGGCAAGCCTATCAGCGCCCCAAGCAGGCTTGATTTGACAAAATCGAGCAGCCAAAGCTTGGGCGTGGTCTTGTTAAAACCAAATGCCTGCTCGACTGAGAAGGTTTGGTACAGCCCCAACGGCAAATCAAGCAGGGTGCTGATGACAGCAAAACTGGCCAAAACCGCCAATTGCTGAACCATGCCACCGCCGCCAAAAGCGCTCAGCAAAAAGCTGTTGAGCGCCGAAATACCGCCGAGCAGGGTCCAGCCCAGCAAAACCCCGGCGCCGAGCGCCAACTCGAGCAGACCCAAACGGGTTTTGGCAATCGTGTAGTCGGCCGCTTTCTGGTGTGCGCTAAGGCTCACGGTGTTGGCAAAACCTGCTGGCAACTCGCCGCGATGCCGCGCGACATGACGGATTTGGCGGGATACCAACCAAAATCTAAGCAGCAAGCCTGCCATCAGGGCCAGGGCAAAGCCAAAAGTGAGGCCGGCGGCGAGTTCGCTGGAAGAGCTGGGATCTGGCATGGTGGACGAGTTTAGGGCATCAGCGACAATTCAGAATATGACAAGCAACACCCCCCCGGACGAGCCTGTAAAACTAGCAAAATCGGAGCAGAACCTCGCATGGCTCGACTGCGAGATGACCGGACTGGACCCCGAGGTCGACCGCATCCTTGAAATTGCAATCATCATCACCGGCCCTGATCTCACGCCGAGAATTGAAGGTCCGGTGCTGGTCATCCATCAAAGCAACATGCAACTCGATGGCATGGACGCCTGGAACAAGGGAACCCATGGTAAGAGTGGCCTGATCGAACGGGTCAAGTCGTCCACCACGACAGAGGCGCAGGCGCAGCATGAGATGCTGAACTTTCTGAGCCAATACCTGCCCAGCAAGATCAGCCCGATGTGTGGCAACAGCATCGGCCAAGACCGCCGGTTTCTGGCGAAGTACATGCCCAAGCTCGAAGTCTTTTTTCACTACCGAAACCTTGATGTCAGCACGCTCAAAGAGTTGGCCAAGCGCTGGCGTCCCGATGTTTACAAGGGTTTCAAAAAAAAACAAAGACATACCGCTTTGGCCGATGTGCACGAGTCCATCGATGAGATGGCTCACTACCGAAGCCGGTTTTTGCGCCTCAGCGATTGAGGGTCGCCAAAGGGGCAGGTGGCAAATACTGTCGCTCACAACGCGCAACTGCGCGCCAGTTCCATGCCATAATTCGGCACTGCGCGGCCACTGGCCGAGCTAGTGTGTGCATCTCCCCTCATTCACCCGGCCTACGGCAGGCTTGCAACCGCAAGACTGCCAAAACAGGCCCCCGCTGCGGTCCGGCTTTCTTGGACCTCAACAGGTTCCGTTTGATGGTTGATGTTTTCTAACCATTGACGGAGTATCTGCTTCCTTGGCAGGGCTCGCGTGTGAGACATAAATGACTGACGCTTTGATGGCGGCTGATGAACTTTCATCGGCCCAAGAATTTTTAATTATTCAAGACGACAAGCCTGCAGATCCGGGGCAAGTTGAAGAAGCCCTGGTGCTTGCACCCAATGGCTTTTTGGCATTCGGCCTGGCTGAGGAATTGCGAAGAGCGGTGCAAGACCTAGGCTACACCCAGCCAACCCCAGTGCAACAAACAACCATACCCCTTGCCATGGAGGGCCTGGACTCGGGTGATACGGGGTCGCGTTTTGTTGACCTGATGGTATCGAGCCAAACCGGCAGCGGCAAAACAGCCGCATTTTTGTTGCCAGTGTTGCATACATTGCTCAACCAGCAACGTCAATCCGAGGAAAAAGAGCGTGCTGATTTTGACCGAGCGCTGGCTGAGGCCGCCGCGAAAGGCGAATCCCCGCCTAAACGCAGCAAGCGCAAAGACCCCACCAACCCGCGCAATTTTTCTGTGGTCGCCCCGGGGGCACTGATCGTCTGCCCGACCCGGGAGCTGGCGCAGCAGGTGGCCCATGATGCCATCGAACTGGTTAAGCACTGCCGCGGCTTGCGTATCGCGAACATTGTTGGCGGCATGCCGTATCAGTTGCAAATCGCCAAACTGCAAAACGCCAATTTGGTGGTGGCAACGCCCGGTCGTTTGCTCGATCTGCAACGGTCGATGCAAATCAAGCTCGATCGGGTGCAATTTTTGGTGGTGGACGAGGCCGATCGCATGTTGGATCTGGGCTTTTCTGACGATTTGGCTGAAATCAATCAACTCACGCTGCAACGCAAACAAACCATGATGTTCAGTGCCACTTTTGCACCGCGCATCCAACAACTTGCAGCCCGGGTCATGCGGCAGCCTCAGCGCATCACGATCGATTCGCCACAGGACAAGCATGTGAACATCAAGCAGGTCTTGTTCTGGGCCGACAATGCGCAGCACAAACGCAAGCTACTCGACCACTGGCTGCGTGACACCAGCATCAACCAGGCGATTGTGTTTGCCAGCACGCAAATCGAATGCGATGGTTTGGCCAACGACTTGCAACAAGAGGGCTTCTCGGCTGTAGCCCTGCATGGTGCGTTGAGCCAAGGTTTGCGCAACCGTCGCCTGATGGCTTTGCGCCAGGGCCAAGTGCAAATACTGGTCGCCACTGATGTCGCGGCGCGTGGCCTTGATGTGCCAACCATCAGCCATGTGTTTAATTTTGGTCTGCCCATGAAGGCCGAGGACTACACACACCGCATCGGGCGCACCGGGCGTGCTGGGCGCGATGGCTTGGCGGTTACTCTGGCCGAGTTCCGAGACCGGCGGAAAATATTCGATATCGAGGCCTACAGCCGTCAACCCTTCAAAGCCCAAACCATACCTGGTCTTGAGCCCAAACAGCGCTATCCCGACTCTCGGCCCAACTCCAATTTCGGCGGACGGGACATGCGTGACAGCCACGAACATCACTCGCGGGACCGTAAATTTGGCCCAGCCCGAGCAGGCGGTTTCGGGGCTGGTCGGCAGCCGGGCAGTGAGCGGGCCGGCGCAGATGGCCGCGAAGGCTTCAGCTACGAGCGCAAAGGCGGTTTCAATGACCGCTTTGCGGCCCCTCGCGCGCTTGCCCCGAGTGCGCCGGCGCGTGACGGGCGCAAACCTGTCTTGAGCAAGCCGGCTGCAGCCAGGCCCGGAAACGGCGGCAAGGTGTTTGTCCCGCGCGTCACAAAAAAGTCTCTGCCGCGCAGTGCCTGATGTCCTTGCCTGCAGGTCTTGACCAACGCGCGGCGCCGACCTGCTGGGGCTAGACCACATCACAACAGCGTCAAACAGCCGCAATGAAAACGCGCTCGAGAGCTTCCATGAATCCGGAGCCGCCTTGGCGTTTTATTTTTCTGACCCTGCCCAATTACTCGCTTATCGCTGTTGCGAGTGCGGTAGAGGCTTTGCGCATGGCCAATCGGGTGACCAAGCAGACTGCCTACGCGTGGACGATTGCCAGCCTTGACGGCAGTGCGCAGACCGCGAGCAACGGCCTTGCCATGGCGCCTAGCGAGGCGATAGACGGCAGGGCTACGGCTGATATCGTGTTTGTCTGCGGCGGGGTGGATGTCGAGCGGGCCGTCACAACCGAGTTGTCTGTGACGCTGCGCCAACTCGCGCAACGGGGCATTGCCCTGGGCTCTTTGTGCACCGGAGGCTATGCGCTGGCCAAAGCCGGATTGTTGGACAAGTACAAGGCGGTGATCCACTGGGAAAACATGTCGGCCCTGCGTGAACAATTCCCGAGAGTGGTCTTCTCTGAGCAACTCTTTGCGATTGACCGCGATCGCTACACCTGCTCGGGCGGCATTGCGCCGCTGGACTTGATGCTCAACATCATCAAGGACCAGCTCGGCCAGAGCATTGCTTCCATGATCTCAGAGCAGTTCATTCTTGACCGGATTCGCAACGACCAGGATCGTCAACATGTTCCCTTGCAGGCCAGAGTCGGTTTGTTTCATGAAAATCTGATCGAGGCAGCAGCCCTGATGGAGGCCAATATCGAGGAGCCTCTGTCGCTGGACGATATCGCCGCTTTGGTTGGGGTGTCAAGGCGGCAGATCGAGCGGCTGTTCAAGCGTTATGTTGGCGAGGTGCCGACCAAGTATTACCTGGACATGCGGCTGCGGCGGGCCAGAACCCTGTTGTTGCAGACTGCCATGTCTGTGATGGATATTGCAGTGGCCTGCGGTTTCCAGTCGCCGCCGCACTTTTCTAAGTGCTACCGTCAGTTGTTTGGCCATACCCCTAGTGCTGAGCGACAGTTGAGTCGTCGCAACACCTTGCTTGACCCAGGGGCAGCGGGCGGCTGAGTCACTCGCTTGTGCAGCGGGTGATCTCGCTTGCGAGTCATGCCTCGAATGAGCCAGGCTCATGTCGTCTTACGACAACCGACCGTCGCTAATCTATCAGCGGCGCAGCAGGCTGGCTCGTACCATTTTGTTGACCGCCTTGGGCTGCTGGCGAAGCACCCACCTATCCTACAAAAGGGCCTGACCATGGCTGAAGAATTTGACGATGATCTAGACCTCAGCACGCTCAACGACGAAGAGTTGACCGAGCAGGTTCATGATGATCTCTACAACGGCCTGCGCGACGAGGTGGTTGAGGCGACCCATATTTTTCTTGGTCGCGGCTGGTCGGCAGACCGGGTGCTGAATGACGCTTTGGTCGAGGGCATGCGCATTGTTGGGGTTGATTTTCGTGACGGAATTTTGTTTGTTCCAGAGGTCCTGCTGGCTGCCAATGCCATGAAGGGCGGCATGGAAATCCTGCGGCCTTTGCTGGCAGAAACCGGGGTAGAGCCGATTGGGAAAATGGTTATCGGCACGGTCAAGGGCGACATCCATGATATTGGCAAGAATCTGGTGGGCATGATGATGGAGGGCGCCGGTTTTGAGGTGATTGATCTCGGCATCAACAACCCGGTGGAAAAATACCTGCTCGCCCTGGAAGAACACAAGCCCGATATTCTGGGCCTCTCAGCTCTGCTGACCACCACAATGCCTTACATGAAAGTGGTGATCGACACCCTGAAAGAAAAAGGCCTGCGGGATGATTTCATCGTGCTGGTGGGTGGTGCTCCCCTGAACGAGGAGTTTGGCCGGGCGGTTGGCGCCGATGCCTATTGCCGCGACGCCGGTGTTGCGGTTGAGACCGCAAAAACCCTGATCGCTGCCCGCCGCGCTGCTGCCCGGGTTTAAGGCGCGCCTGTGTCACGCACGCTGATCATTGCTTGCGGGGCACTGGCCAGGGAGATCGTCGCTTTGCGACGGCTTAATGACTGGCCGCACATGGACGTTCAGTGTCTGCCTGCCGAATTGCACAACCGACCCGAAAAAATCACCGCTGCGGTGAAAGAAAAAATTACGCTGAACCGGTCTGCCTATGCCAGTATTTTTGTCGCCTACGCAGACTGCGGCACCGGTGGCCTGCTCGATGCGATGCTGCTCCAAGAGGGTGTGCAAAGAATCCCTGGCGCCCATTGTTACGAGTTCTTTGCCGGCAGTTCTGCCTTTGAGGCGCTCAATGAGCGTGAACTGGGAACTTTTTATTTGACCGATTTTTTGCTCGAGCACTTTGATCGGCTGGTGATACGCGGCTTGGGGATTGATCGGCACCCGGCTTTACTTAAAACGATTTTTGCCAACTACCGCAAGCTGGTTTACCTCGTTCAGGTGCCCAGGGCCGGCAAAGTTGAGCAGGCCCGCTCTGCCGCTGAGCGGCTGGGCCTGGAGTTTGATTACCAAGTGACGGGTTATGGCGGTCTTGAGCACAGCCTCAAGCGCGCCAATCAAGGAGTGGTGTTTTGGCAAAACTGATTGTGATTTCCTGGCGTGATGTGCCAGCCCAGGTGCTGGTGAAACTCGGTCGCGAAACCGCCAAGGTGCAGTTGTCGCACCGGTTTCAAGAGGCGGTAGACCGCGCCGCCATGCGTGCTGGCAAAGCCAGCTCTTCTGACTACCTGGCTGACTGGAAGCGCAGCGAGCCCAGGCGTTGCGGCGATGATATTGCGGTGCAGGCGCAGGCCGAGGCTGACCGGATCGAAGCGCGCTATTCCGATGCTGATTTGTTGCGCTTGATCCGGGCCCACGGGCTGGAGCCCGCAGCCGCTGTTGAACCAGCCCCGCCCGGGCTGGAGCCGGGAGGCGCGTGATGGTTTCGGTGCGGCATTGGTCGGTGCGCCACGCCGGCGCACTGGAGCGCTTCTATCAAGTGTTTGAGCGCACGCTGGTAGCACTCGATCCCCTGTGGCGCAGGATTGGCTACGAGCGCCTGGAAAAACCAGTGGCAGCGCTTGAGAAAGTGGTGAAGGGTTTTTTGTTTGACTGCCAAATGTGCGGTCAATGTGCTTTGAGCTCCACCGGCATGTCCTGCTCCATGAATTGCCCCAAGAATTTGCGTAACGGGCCCTGCGGCGGGGTGCGGTCAAACGGGACTTGCGAGGTCAAACCCGAAATGCCCTGTGTTTGGGTCGAGGCCTTCGAGGGCAGCCAGCGAATGCGCGAAGGCCGCCAGGCCATTCTTATGGTGCAAATCCCGCTGGACCGCAGGCTGCAGGGCCGCTCAAGCTGGCTTAAAGTCGCCCGCGACAAGGCCGCACTTGCAGGTGAGTCACCATGAGGTTTGAAGACGAACCGGTACCCGGCTATCCCTTGCCTATTTTGCCCGGGCACACCTCGCCGGGGCGGCTCGAGCGGGTGCTGCGCAGTGGCGCATTCGCTGTCACCGCCGAACTTGACCCGCCTGACTCGGCCGACCCGCAGGACGTTTACCGCCGGGCGCGGGTGTTTGATGCTTATGTTGATGCCATCAATGCCACCGATGGCAGCGGGGCGAACTGCCACATGTCAAGTTTGGCAGTGTGTGCCCTGCTCACCCGGGTTGGCTATGCACCGGTGATGCAGATTTCCTGCCGAGACAAAAATCGAATCGCTGTGCAGGGTGATATTTTGGGTGGTGCTGCCATGGGCGTGGCCAATATGCTGTGCCTGACCGGTGATGGCGTTCAGGCGGGCGACCATCCGCAGGCCAAGCCGGTGTTTGACCTGGATTGCATGTCTTTGCTGGAAATTGGCCGCACTATGCGGGACGAGCACAGGTTTCAAAGTGGTCGAAAGCTCACTTTTTCGCCGCGGGTGTTCTTTGGTGCTGCTGCCAACCCCTTTGGCCTCCCCGTGCATTGGCGGGCTCAGCGCCTGGCCAAAAAAGTCGCCGCTGGCGCCCAGTTTATTCAAACCCAGTACTGCTACGACCTGCCCCGGCTGAAAAGCTTCATGCAAGAGGTGGAAGACCTCGGCTTGCTGGAGCAGGTGTTTATCCTGGTCGGCGTTGGCCCACTGCGCAGCGCTAAGACGGCTGAATGGATGCGCACCAACGTGCCCGGCGTCCATATTCCGGATGCTGTGATCAAGCGCCTGGCAGGCGCCGAAAAACAGGCTCTGGAAGGCCGGCAGATCTGTATCGAGATGATCCAGCAGGTGCGGCAGATCCGGGGCGTTGCCGGCGTCCATGTGATGGCCTACCGGCAGGAGGATTCGGTGGCGGAAATCGTCGAGCGCTCCGGTGTGCTCGAAGGTCGCGTGCCTTGGTATCCCGGCCGTGATGCAGAAATACAAACCCTGAAAGAGACAGCATGACAGACACCGTGATCAGTTCCGCCACCCGCGAGGTGGTGATCGGTTTTCACCGGCCCTTTGTCCTCATTGGTGAGCGCATCAACCCAACTGGGCGAAAAATTCTGGCCGCCGAGATGGTCGCTGGCGATTACAGCCGGGTGATTGCCGATGCCCTGGCCCAGGTTGAGGCGGGCGCGCACATGCTCGATGTCAACGCCGGCATCCCCTTGGCGGATGAGCCGGCCCTGCTGGCCCGCGCGATCGAGTTGGTGCAGTCTGTCACCGATGTTCCCCTGTCAATTGATTCTTCTATCGTGGCGGCCCTGGAGGCGGGTCTTGCCGTTTACAAAGGTAAGGCACTGGTCAATTCCGTCACCGGCGAAGAGGATCGGCTGGAGACCGTGTTGCCCCTGGTCAAGAAATACGGTGCCGCCGTGGTTGCCATTTCCAATGACGAAACCGGCATTTCGCAAGACCCGGATGTGCGTTTTGCAGTGGCCAAGAAAATTGTTGAGCGTGCAGCCGATTACGGCATACCAGCCTGCGACATCGTGGTCGACCCCCTGGTGATGCCGATTGGTGCGATCAACCAGGCCGGGGTTCAAGTGATGCGCCTGCTGCATCGGCTGCGCAATGAGCTCAAAGTCAACACCACCTGTGGTGCATCCAATGTCAGTTTTGGCCTGCCAGAGCGCAATGGCATCAACGCCGGCTTTTTGACCATGGCCATCGCCTCGGGCATGACCTCGGCAATCACCAACCCGCTGCATGCCGAGGTTGTCAAAGCCTGCATGGCCGCCGATGTGATGATGGGTAATGACCCCGACTGCATGCGCTGGATCCGTAAATACCGCGAGGCGCCGGTGGTCGGCGCGGATGGCGAGATGGGCCGTGGCCGCCGTGAAGTTGGCAGCAGGAGGCGCCGCGAATGAGTTTTGCACATAGCACCAGGAGGAGCCACTCTTGAGCAACCCGGAGGCACTGGTTGTTTTTACCCCGTCGGGCCGGCGCGGGCGTTTTCCGCTGGGCACGCCGGTGCTGCAGGCAGCCCGTTCGCTGGGGGTAGATATTGACTCGGTGTGCGGCGGCCGTGGTATTTGTGGACGCTGCCAGGTACTCGTCTCGGAAGGCGAGTTTGCCAAACATGGGCTGGTGTCGCGCAGCCAGAACCTGTCGCCTTTTGGGGCCATCGAGACCGCTTTCTGCGAGACCCAAGCCATGCAGGCCGGGCGGCGCCTGTCTTGCTCGGCGCAACTGCTGGGTGACGTGGTGATCGATGTGCCTTCGAGCAGTCAAGTGCACAAGCAAGTGGTGCGCAAGCAGGCCGAGGCGCATGATGTTCATCTAGACCCCTTGGTCCGTTTGCATTATGTCGAGGTGCAGCAACCCGATATGCACGACCCTTCGGGCGATCTGCGTCGTCTGGAAGACGCGCTTGAATTCGAATGGCGCCTGACCGATCTGGCCTGTGACATGCTGGTCTTGCAACAGCTGCAAACCGCGCTGCGACAGGGCGCTTGGCGGGTCACAGTGGCAGTCCACGCTGGACGTCAAATCATTGCTGTGTGGCCGGGTTTCAAGGAGCATGTCTATGGCCTGGCGGTGGACGTCGGGTCAACCACGATTGCCGCGCACCTGTGCGACCTGGCCTCGGGGGAGGTCGTCGCCTCGGCTGGCGTCATGAACCCGCAAATTCGTTTTGGTGAAGACCTCATGAGCCGGGTGTCCTATGTGATGATGAACCCTGGCGGCGAGCGCGAGATGACCAGCGTGGTTCGGGCGGCGCTCAATGAACTTGCCCAAGATGTGGCGCAGCAGATCGGAATTTCGCCGCAGGATATTCTGGAGGCCAGCTTTGTTGGCAACCCCATCATGCACCACCTGCTGCTGGGTATCAACCCGGTGGAGCTGGGTGGCGCGCCCTTTGCCCTCGCCACCGACCGCGCCATGACGCTTTGGGCGGTAGAGATTGACTTTCACATCCACCGCAATGCGCGCATTTATATCCTGCCCTGTATTGCCGGACATGTAGGGGCTGATACAGCTGGCGTGATCCTGGCTGAGCGGCCAGACCTCTCCGAGCGGGTCAGCCTGCTGGTTGATGTGGGTACCAATGCCGAAATCGTGCTGGGCAACCGGCAACGCCTGCTGGCCTGTTCGAGCCCGACCGGGCCGGCTTTTGAGGGGGCGCAAATCAGTTGCGGGCAGCGGGCCGCGCCTGGCGCAATTGAGCGGGTACGCATTGACCCTGACACCCTGGAGCCCCGCTTCAAGGTGATTGGCTGCGAGCTCTGGTCTGATGCAGCCGGCTTTGCGGACGCGGTGGCGATCTCGGGCGTGACCGGGGTTTGCGGTTCGGGCATCATCGAGGTGCTCGCGGAGATGTACCTGGCCGGCATCATCCGCCAGGACGGCACGATCAGCGGCGAACTTGCCGTGCGCAACTCGAGGCTACAGGCTGATGGGCGTACCTTCTCCTATGAACTCTACCGGGCAAGCGGCAGCACACCAGCTCTGAAAATTATGCAAAACGATGTGCGTGCCATTCAGCTGGGCAAGGCGGCTCTGTATGCCGGCGTGCGGCTGCTCATGGAGCGAATGGGGATCGACAAAGTCGATCGCATCAGGCTGGCGGGTGCCTTTGGCAGCCATATTGATGTCAAGTATGCGATGGTGCTTGGCATGATCCCTGATTGCGATCTCAGCGAGGTGAGTTCGGCTGGCAATGCGGCTGGCACGGGTGCCCGCATTGCCCTGCTCGACCAGGGGTCCCGCCAAGAGATCGAGCAGTTGGTGCGTCGGGTCGAGAAAATAGAGACAGCAGTGGAGCCGCGCTTTCAGGAATTTTTTGTTGAAGCCATGGCTATCCCGCACCTCAACGCCCCGTTTGACAATTTGCGCCAAGTGGTGAAGTTGCCAGAGCGAACTGGCGTCGGCCCTGATTCCAATCCGCGCGCACGGCGCGCAGCCCGGCGCGGCGCCTGAGCCATGGCCGCCAGCATTCGGACGATTCCGAGTTTTGTGGGTGGCCTGCCAGTGCAAGGCGGCGGCGCGGTTTTCGAGACCCTCAACCCGGCAAGCGGTGAGGTTCTGGCGCAGTTGTACGATGCCAATGCGCAGGATGTCGATGCCGCGGTGGCCAGTGCGCAAGCTGGTTTCGATGTTTGGTCCGCGCTGAGCGGTGCCGAGCGCGGCAGGGTCTTGCAACGGGCAGCCGAGTTGCTGCGCAGCCGCAACCGCGAGCTGGCTGAAATCGAGGTGCAGGACTGCGGCAAACCGCTGCAAGAGGCCCTGGTAGTCGATGTTCGAAGTGGTGCTGATTGCCTGGCCTATTTCGGCGGGGCTGCTGCTACCCTCGCTGGCGCCCACTACCCCTTGCAAAACGCCTTTGCCTACACCCGCAAGGAGCCGCTTGGCGTGTGCGCAGGCATTGGCGCCTGGAACTACCCCTTGCAAATCGCCTGCTGGAAATCAGCGCCTGCCTTGGCTGCCGGCAATGCGATGGTCTTCAAGCCATCTGAGCTCACCCCCATGAGCGCGCTCAGGCTGGCGGAAATCTACCTGGAGGCCGGACTGCCACCGGGCGTTTTCAATGTTCTGCAGGGGCGCGGCAGCACAGGTGCACTTCTGGCTGCCCATCCTGGCGTGGCCAAGGTGTCGCTGACCGGTTCGGTGAGCACCGGCAAGAGCGTCATGCAGACCGCTGCTGGCACGCTCAAACGGCTAACCATGGAGCTTGGCGGCAAATCGCCGCTGCTGGTGTTTGATGATGCTGACCTCGAGCAGGCGGTATCGGCCGCCATGATGGGAAATTTTTACACGCAGGGGGAGATTTGCACCAACTGCACCCGCGTGTTTGTGCAGCGTGGGCTGGCCGAGCAATTTCTGGCTCGACTCAAGCAGCGCACCGCCCTGCTCAGGGTGGCCGACCCGATGGACGAAAACACCCAGGTCGGCGCCCTGATCTCCAAGGAGCATGCAGACAAGGTCATGGCCTATATCGCCAGCGGACTGGCCCAAGGTGCCACCCTGAGTTGTGGTGGGCACCGGGTGGCGGTTGACGGGCTGCCGGGGGGCAACTTTGTGGCTCCAACGATTTTTTCGAACTGCAGCGATGACATGCGCATCGTGCGCGAAGAGATTTTTGGCCCGGTGCTGTCGATGCTGACCTTTGACGACGAGGCCGAGGTGATTGCGCGTGCCAACAACACCCGCTTTGGGCTGGCAGCAGGGGTGTTCACCCGGGACATCACACGGGCCCATCGGGTGGCATCCCGTTTGAAAGCTGGTATTTGCTGGATCAACAACTACAACATCACCCCCATCGAGATGCCTTTTGGCGGTGCTGGCGAGTCTGGCATCGGCCACGAGAACAGCATGCTGGCCATGGACCATTACACCCAGCTCAAAACCGTTTATGTCGAGCTCGGCCAGGTGGCCTGCAGTTACCTTTGAACGGCCAAGTCATGCGAGCGCAGACCTTTGACTACATCATTGTTGGCGCCGGTTCTGCCGGCTGTGTTCTGGCCAACCGGCTGAGTGAGGACGGTGCCGCCACAGTCTTGCTGATCGAGGCCGGTGCCCGGGACCACAGCCTCTTCATTCACATGCCCTCGGCCCTGTCCTACCCGATGGCCAATCCGAAATTCAGCTGGCAGTATGCCTCCGAGCCCGAGCCCTTCATGGACGGCCGGCGTATCCATTGCCCGCGCGGCCGGGTGATCGGTGGGTCCTCCTCAATCAATGGCATGGTCTATATCCGCGGCCATGCGCTCGATTACGACGGCTGGGCGCAGGCCCCCGGTATGGCTCAATGGTCTTATGCTGATTGCCTGCCTTATTTTCGAAAGGCCGAAACCCGCGCCAAGGGGGGTGACCTGTACCGGGGCGACAGCGGGCCGCTGCATGTCAGCACCGGGGCTTGCCATAACCCCTTGTACCGCGCCTTTATAGATGCTGGCCGCCAAGCCGGATACCCCTACACCGAAGACATGAACGGTTACCAACAAGAGGGGCTGGGCCCGATGGACATGACCGTGCATCGAGGGCGCCGCTGGAGCACTGCCATGGCCTACTTGCGCCCGGCCTGGGGACGCAAGAACCTCACGGTGCAGCTGCGCTGCCTGGTGTCACGGGTGCTGTTTGAAGGCGAGCAGTCGCCCCGCGCGGTGGGGGTCGAGGTGTTGCACCAAGGGCAGTCGGTGCAACTGCGCGCCAACCGGGAAGTCATTCTCTCGGGCGGTGCCATCAATTCACCACAGCTGCTCAAGCTCTCGGGGATCGGGCCGCCCGATGAACTCCAAGCACTTGGTATTGGGCTCAGGTCAGCGCTGCCCGGCGTGGGTGAAAACCTGCAAGACCACCTCGAGACCTATGTGCAGTACCAGTGCACCCAGCCGATCACGCTGTTTTCTGCGCTCAAGCCACTCAACAAGCTCAAGATTGGTTTGCAATGGCTGCTGTTTGGCAGGGGTTTGGGTGCCACCAATCATTTTGAGTCCGGCGGTTTTATCCGCAGCCAAGCCGGCTTGAGCCAGCCGGACCTGCAGTACCATTTTCTGCCGTTGGCGGTTCGTTATGACGGCAAGTCGCCAGCCAGCTGCCATGGTTTTCAGGCCCATGTGGGCCCGATGCGCCCGACCAGCCGCGGCTATGTCCGCTTGCGCGATGCTCGGGCAACTACACCACCGCGCATCCTGTTCAACTACATGGGCAGTGCAGAGGATCGCCGCGACATGCGGGCCGCGGTCCGCCTGACACGAGAGATTTTTCAGCAGGCTGCGTTTGACGCCTTCCGCGGCACAGAACTCTCGCCCGGAGCAGCGGTGCAAAGCGATGATGAGATTGATGCGCATATCCGCGCCAACGCCGAGACCGCCTACCACCCTTCAGGCAGCTGCCGCATGGGCAGCGATGAGATGGCTGTCACGGACGCGGTGGGCCGGGTGCATGGTGTGCACGCGCTGCGCGTGGTCGATGCCTCCATCATGCCGCAAGTAGTGAGTGGCAACCTGAATGCGCCGACCATCATGATGGCCGAGAAAATCGCCGATGCGATCCGCGGGCGCGCTCCTTTGCCGTCCATCAGCGCACCGATCTTTGCCGATCCAAACGCCATGAGCGCACAGCGCTGAATCAGCCATGCCCCGACCTCTGCAAGACCACCCAAGGGCCGCTGTCACCACTGAGTTGCTGGGCTCCTGGCCAGCGGCGGCTCGCGAGCCTTTGTTGCAACTGATACAGACCCACGCCCACCAAGGGGCATTTGCTGTTTTTGATGCCGACAACACGAGTTACCAGCATGATTTGCTGGGCGCCCTTCTTCCGCTCATGGAAAACAAGGGCCTGCTGACCCGCGACACCATGGCCCCTGCTTTGTGCGTGATTCCTTTCCACGACACCGCAGCCCATCGCGAGACGCTATACAACTATTACCAGCGCCTGAGCGCGCTCGACGACCAAATCTCCTATCCCTGGGCCTCGCAAATTTTTGCTGGCTTTACGTTGCGCGAACTCAAACATCACCTCGACGACCTTCTCTCAGATAGCCAGCCGATTGCGGTGCAAACCCTGATCCATGGCGTATTGGCCAATGCCTCGGTGGAGCGCCCGCGCCTGCTGCGCGGGCAGCAAGAGCTCTACCAGGCCCTGGCCCAAAACGGCATCGAGGTGTTTGTGGTCAGCGCGGCGAGCGAGGAACTGGTGCGCATGCTGCTGGCAGACCCCAGGTATGGCTACCATGTCAAGCCAGAAAACGTGATCGGTGTGTCGCTGCTGCTCAAAAATAGGCAAACCGGCCAGGTCACCACGGCACGCAAGCTCATCCGTGAGGGCTGTTACCGGCCCGACGAGTTGCTCGAACATGAATTGACCCACACCCTGTGGGCGCCGCTGCCCTGGTACGAGGGAAAACCAGCCGCCATTCATACTTATGTGCATGCCTGGAAGCGCCCCATTTTGGTCGCCGGAGATACCCCGCAGAGCGACGGCCCGATGTTCTTCAGGAGCACTGATCTGGCCCGGGGCGGCCTGCGGCTTTTTGTAGCACGCGACCAGTCCTACCCAGAGAAAATGCTGCAACTGCGCGAACAGCACAGCGCCGACCAAAGTGCTGCTGGCCTGAGCCCAAATGCCCACGAGAACTGGCTGGTGGTGCAGCCGCATGACATCGCTTGATCCATCGCAGACCTTTGCCCCGACCTATCAGAAGATTGCCATGAGCCCAGAATCCAGCCCTGCTGCCCCACCAAACCGCTTTTTGAACCTGCTGGCCTCGCGCCCGTGGCTGCTGGCCGATGGCGCCACTGGCAGTAATTTGTTTGATGTCGGTCTGCTGTCGGGCGACGCTCCGGAGCTCTGGAATATTGACCACCCAGAGCGCATCACCGCGCTGCACCAAAGCTTTGTCGAGGCCGGCGCTGACATCATTCTCACCAACAGCTTTGGCGGCACCAGTTATCGCCTGAAGCTGCATCAGGCACAGTCCCGGGTTGCCGAGCTCAACCACAGCGCGGCGCGCCTGGCCCGCCAAGTGGCCGACCGCAGCGGGCGTATGGTGGCTGTTGCCGGCAGCATGGGGCCTACTGGCGAAATCATGGAGCCTGTTGGCCCTTTGAGTTTTGACTTGGCCAGACAGGCCTTTGCCGAGCAGGCCAGAAGTCTGGCGGACGGCGGGGTGGATGTTTTGTGGCTCGAAACCATGTCCTCCAAAGAGGAGGTTGTAGCGGCAGTGGCGGGCGCGGCCACTGTAGGCCTGCCGATTGTTTGTACCCTGAGTTTTGACACCAATGGCCGCACCATGATGGGTATTTCGCCAAGCGACTTTGCCGGTTTGGAGAAGACATTGATTCCCCGCCTGGCCGCCTGTGGAACCAACTGCGGCGTAGGTGCCTCTGAGGTGGTGGCCTGCATTCATAACCTGGCCGAAGCGATGGGCCCCGAGGTGGTGCTGGTGGCCAAAGGCAACTGCGGCATACCGCAGTACGTTGACGGCGCCATTTGCTACAACGGCACGCCCGAGTTGATGGCGCTGTATGCCAAGATGGCGCTGGATGCGGGGGCTCGCATCATCGGCGGCTGCTGCGGAACCTCGGCCAAGCACCTGCGCGCCATGCGTGATGCGCTGGATGCGCACACGCCGGGTGCCAGCCCCGAAATGCAAACCATCATCAGCCAACTCGGTGAAGTGTCCACCGGCGCGCGTGCCCAGTGGGCGGGCGAGCAAAGCCGTTTGGGCGGAGCGGCCCCGGGGGCGGTGCTGTCGCGCAGCAGCCGCCGCCGCCCTGCTGCCACGTGAATCCCGTCGGCCGGTGCCACGGCGCCGAAGACTGCGCCTGAAGCAGGCGCTGGCCATACCCGCTTACCAATCCTCTTTGACCGCCAACACCGCGCCACGCCCTGCCGCCGGGAGCGACGACAGCCAGGCGGTCAGGGTGCCGGCCAACACCACGGCCAGACACAGCAGCAGCAGGCGCGGCCAGGGCAGGCTCAGGTCCATGGTCCAGTGAAAGCTTTGCGGGTTGACCACATGCACCAGCACCGCCGCCACGGCCAGGCCCAGACCCAGCCCGGCAACTGCACCCACGGTGGTCCAGACCGCGCCCTCGGCCGTGACCAGGCCCAGAATCTGGCGCCGTGTGAGGCCTAGGTGGGCCAGCAGGCCGAATTCTTTGCGCCGCGCCAGCACCTGCGCGCTAAAGCTCGCCGCCACGCCAAACAGGCCAATGGCAATGGCCACCGCCTGCAGCCAGTAGGTGACTGCGAAGCTGCGGTCAAACACGCCCAGGCTGACAGTGCGGATCTGGCGCGCGCTGGCAAATTCCAGCAGCGCGCCAGCCCCCGGGGCCTCGCGTTCGACCAGCTCGCGCAGGCCCTGCTGCACCGTGCTCTGGTCGGCGTCATCGCGCAGCCACAGGGCCAGGTCGTTGACCCGCCGGTCAGCGCTGAGTCGCTGGTAGTCGCTTGAGCGCATTGCAATGCTGCCAGACTGGCGCGCATAGTCGCGCCATACCCCGGCAACAAAAAACGCATAGGTGCTGGCACCAGCGGCCCCGTCCGGGGGCTTAAAGGCGGCGGCCAGGGGTGCAAATGCCGCCCCCAGCCGGGCACCGTACAAATCAAGCACGGCCTCGCTGACATAAATACCAATCTGCCCGGGCGGCACCTGCAATGCGTCGCCCAGCAGGGGCAGGCTGGCCCCAGGGTCCTCGAGCGGGCTGATCAGCAGTGCTACTGCCGGGCGGGTTGGTTCGAGCAGCAGGGGCAGCTGGCGCTGTGCCCGCAGGCGTTCCACACCCGGCAATTGGGCCGCTGCCTGCACCAGTGCGGGGCTAAAGAACAGGGTGTCGCTCTCGCGCAGGGTGGTGGCGCTGCGTACATAGATGTCGGCGGGCAACAGTCGGTCCAGCCAGGCTGTCACCGAATCGCGAAAACTCGCCACCATCACGCTCAGCGCGACGGCCAGTGCCAAAGCCGCCACCACACCGCTGAGCGCCACCGCAGCACTGTCGCGCTGGCGCCGGGCCCGCTCCACGGCCAACAGCGGCAGCAGCCGACCCTGCAGCCCGAGGCTCAGCCGGTCGAGCAGCAGGCTGATCAGCCAGGGCAGGCTGCCTATGCCTCCAACCAGCAGCAGGGCCACCGCCAGGTAGGCCGCAACTGGCAGGCCAAAAATAGCAGGCGCCTGTGTCAGGGCCAGGCCGGCGAGCATCAGAGTCGGACCGAGCCAGCGCTGGCGCCGCTGCCCGCGGGCATCGCCCAGCCCTTTGAGTGTTTGGGCTGGCGGCAGTTGCTGCACTTGGCGCGCTGGCCACCAGCCGCCAGCCAGGGCAGCGGCCAGGCCCAGCAAGCCGTACAGCCCTGCGGCGCCAGCGCTCCACTGCAGCTGCGGCGCCACGCCAGTGAAGTAGCCGCCGCCCAAATCGCCGCCCAGCAGGCGCAGCGCCAGCATGGCCAAGGCGGTGCCAAGCGCCAGACCGGCACAGCTGCCCGCCAGGCCCAGTGCCAGAGATTCCCACAGCACCAGCGCCATGCGCGCTTTGGCGCTCAGGCCCAGCACCGCCAGCAGGGCAAACTGCTGCGCCCGCTTGGCCACGCTGAGGGCTAGCACCGAGAACACCAGAAATGCGCCAGTGAACAGCGCAACCAGCGCCAGCACCGTGAGATTGACGCGGTAGGCGCGCGAGAGTTGGCCCAGCCGCTCGGCGGCGTCGCCGGGCTCGCTCAGGCCCAGGCCGGCAGGCCAGCCAGGCGTGGCCTGCAGTTCGCGCACCAAGGCCCTGCGGTCGGTGCCCGGGCGCAGTCGCAGGTCAATGCGGCTGAGCTGGCCGGCGCGGCCAAACAAATCTTGTGCAGCGCCGATGTCCATCACCGCCAGCGCGGCGCCGCCGCCAGCCAGACTGCCGGCCACATTGACTGGCTGCAGGCGCAGACCAGCTTGCAGCGCAACCCCAGCACTGCCCAGTGCTTGGCGCGCGCTGGCGTTCAAAAAGACGGTGTTTGGTGCGAATATCGCCAGCCGGTCGGCTGACGCATCGGGCAGCGGCAAGAGGTCGGGCGCGATGCGCGCCACATGAATGGCGTCTATGCCCACCACCCGCAGCGCCAGGCGGCTGGCACCGGCTCCCAGGGCCTGGGTATTCACCTCCAGCACGGGCGAGGCAACGGCCACTTGCGGGTGCCGGGCTACCAGGGGGTAGACAGCTTCGTCAAAGCTGCCCTGGGCGCTGCCCAGGCTCAGGTCGGGCTGACCGCTGACCGAGCGGGTCGCCTGGGCAAACTCATCCAGGGCCGAGGCATTGATCAGGTGCACTGAAAACGCCAGCGCCACACCCAGCATCACTGCGACCACGGCAGCCGCGTTGCGCCAGGGGTGGTGGCGCAACTCTTGCCAGGAAAAGGTGCGCAGCAGTTCGAGCATGCTTAAAGCGTACGACGCAGGGCCTCAAAAAACAGTTCGGATTGGCTGCGCTCGCCGGCGGTTTGGGCGCTCACGCGCTCAGCCAGGGCGGCATCGCAGGGCGCCAGTGGCCGACCGCTGGATTGGGCCAGCACCTGCATCATGCAGGCCCGCTCCAAAAAATAAAGATCGTCGTAGGCATGGGCGATTTGGCCGGCGCAGACCACCACACCGTGGTTAGCCAAAAAGGCCACGTCAGCCCCCTGCATGGCGCGGGCGATGCGTTCGCCTTCGCTCAGGTCCAGCGCCAGGCCGTTGTAGTGGGGGTCGATCGCCACGCGGCCATGAAAACGCATCGAGTTTTGCGACAGCCGGGTGTCAAGTGCCCGGTCCTGGGTCAGGGTGAGCGCCGTGGCATAGGGCATGTGGGTGTGCATCACGCAGGTCTTGCCAGCCAGGCGGTGGATCGCTGAATGGATGTGCATGGCGGTTGACTCGACCGCATGGCGTCCGGCCAAGACTTGCCCCAGCGCGTCGATCATCACAATGTCATCGGCTTGAATCTCTTGCCACAGCAGGCCGCGCGGGTTGAGCAAAAAGCGCCCCGAGCCGTCGCTGAGCTCTACGCTGAAATGGTTGCAAATACCCTCGCCAAGGCCATGGTGTGCGGCAGCGCGCAGGGCCAGCGCCAGATCGGCGCGAACCTGGCTGACCGTTGGGCTGAGGTAGTCGAGTTGGTTGCTGTTCATGGCGGATCCCGGTCGGTTTGAATGGCACAGCGGAAGGCGGCCAAATCCCAGCCTGCCCAACCGAAGGTCTTGGAGAATACCGCAGCGGTGCGCCGGGCGGTCACGCCACACCCGTGGTCGGGCGCAGACCCTGGGCGCTGAGTTGCAGCACCCGGTCAGCCCGTTGGGCTGCCGCTTGAGAATGGGTCACGAGTACCAGCGCGGCCTGGTGTTCTCGGGTTTGTTCCAGCAGGGTGTCAAGCACCCGAGCGGCGGTGGCCGGGTCAAGGTTGCCGGTGGGCTCGTCGGCCAGCAACAGCGCCGGGCGGTGAATCAGCGCCCGCGCCATCGCCACCCGCTGCAGTTGGCCGCCACTGAGCTGTTGCGGCAGCCGCCCCCCCAGCCCTGCCAGGCCGACCGCACCCAGCATGGCCTGCACCCGGCGGTCGTCGCGTTGGCCGAGCAGCATCAAAGGCAGGGCCACGTTCTGCGCCACGTCCAGGTGCGGCAGCACGTGAAAGGCCTGAAACACAAAGCCGATGTGCTGACGCCGCAGGCGGGCCAGTTGGTCGTCAGAGAGCTGCCCCAAATCCTGGTCGTTGAAGTGAACCGTGCCTTGGTCCCAGATGTCAAGCCCGGCCAGGCAGTTCAGCAGGGTCGATTTGCCTACGCCCGACTCGCCCACAATGGCCACAAACTCGCCGCTTTGCACCTGCAATGAAACCTGGCTAAAAACAGCCAGATCGCCGTAGCGCTTGGCCAGGCCGATTACCTTGAGTTGCATGGCTGCTTGTTGGTTTGTGCAAAATCCTGGGCCAGCCGCAACACCTGCGCCAGTGCGTCGGGTGCGTCGCAGGCCACCACCTGCCGCTGCGGGCTGGCACGCAGCCAGGTGAGCTGCCGCTTGGCCAGCTGGCGGGTGGCAGCGATGCCGCGTTCGCGCAGTTCAGTCCGGGGCCACTGGCCATCGAGCGCCGCCCAAACTTGCCGGTAGCCGACGCAGCGCATGGACGGCAGGTCTGGATGCAGGTCTCCGCGCGCGCGCAGGCGCTGCACCTCGTCGATCAGGCCGTTGGTGAGCATGGCCTCAAAGCGCTGGGCAATACGCTCGTGCAGCCAGGCCCGCTGCTCGGGTTCAAGCGCAATCAGCAGCCAGTCATGGGGCGCAGATGTTTGGCGCGCGTGCAGTGCAGACATGGGTTGTCCGGAAAGGCGGCAGACTTCCAGGGCCCGTTGTATGCGCTGGGAATCGGCCGGGTTGAGCCGGGCTGCGGTGGCCGGGTCAAGCCGTGCGAGCTCAGCGTGCAGCGCTGCCCAGCCCTGTGCTCGGGCCTGCGCCTCAAGTTCGGCACGCAGCGCCGGGTTGGCCCGAGGCAGGTCGTCCAGGCCCTGGCTCAGGGCCTTGAGGTAGAGCATGGTGCCACCTACCAACAGCGCCAGGCGGCCGCGTGCGGTGATATCGGCAATCAGCGCACGGGCATCAGAACAAAACTCGGCTGCGCTGTAGCTGTTCAAGGGATCCCGAATGTTGATCAGGTGGTGCGGCACGCTGGCGAGCTCGGCCGCACTGGGCTTGGCGGTGCCGATGTCCATGCCGCGGTAGACCAGGGCTGAGTCAACGCTGATGATTTCTACCGGCAGCTCACGCGCGATCGCCAGGGCGGCAGCGGTCTTGCCGGAGGCAGTGGGTCCGGCCAGAGCCAGGTAGCTCAGGGGCTTGGCGTGCGGGTTCACGGCTCAGCGCTTACCGCTCTGACCATGACGCCGCACCAAGGTCCAGGCCACCAGGGCTGTGACGGCGCTCCAAAACCAAACGCCGAGAGCCAGCGGAAGCACGCTGCCGTCCATGTGGCCACCCAGCCAACTGCCCACCGCGAAGGCCATCAGCATCGTCACAAAGCCGTTCACAGCCGAGGCGGCGCCTGCGGCCTGTGGGAACGGGCCAACTGCCCCGCTTTGGCCACAGGGTTGGTGCACGCCATGGCCAATCATGAACAGGCACTGCGGTAGCAACAGCGCCCAGCCCGATTGCACACCGGCCAGGGCCAGGGTGCCCATCAGCGTGCCGGCAATGAGCGACACGCCTCCGGCAAGCGCCACTGAGCGGGGTACCCCAAAGCGCGTGATCAGGCGCCTGCACAAAAAAGTACCGGCCATGTAAGCCAGAGAATTGGCCAGCATGGCCAAGCCGTAACCGGTCTTGCTCCAGCCCAAGGCCTGGATATACACAAAGGACGAGGCCGCCAAAATGGTGAACAGACCGGCGTAAGACACAGTGGTCAGCGCCGAAAATGCCCTGAATGTGGGGTGGCGCAGCACCATCAGCCAGTTGGCCAGCAGCTTGCCCGGCGCCAGCGCCTGCGGGTTTTTTTGCGGAATGGTCTCCTCAAAGCCCCACAGCAGCAGCGCCAGGGTGACCAAGCCAAACACGGCCAGGGCGGTCAGTGCCGCCCGCCAGCCAAACAGGTCAGACAGCAGCCCGCCTAGCGGTGGGCTGGTGCAGGCAATCACCGCCAGACCGCTCATGGCTTTGGACATTACCCGCGCACCTTCGGTTGGCTCGTACAAATCTCGCACCACGGCTCGGCCACAGACCACACCGGCGCCCATGGCGGTGCCTTGCACGGCACGCCAAAAAATCAGCAGGTCCATGCTGGGCGCCATGGCACAGGCGACCGAGGCCAACGCATAAGCCACCATGCCGACCAGCAAGACCGGGCGGCGGCCAAAGCGGTCTGACACGGGGCCCCAGAACAGCTGGGACACGCCCAGCGCCAGGACCAGTGCGGTCAGGGTCAACTGGGCCTGCGTCATGCTGGCGCCAAAACCGGTGGTCAGCGCGGGCAAGGCCGGCAGGTACAGGTCGCTGCTGAGCGGCTGCAGGCCGATCAGCAGCGCAATCAACAGCACCACTCGCCCTGCCGGCATGGCGGTGCGGGTGGTCGGGGTTGTGGCAGTGGCCGAGCTAAGCGGCAATGGCTGGACGGACATGGTTTGAGCGTATCAGATGGTTGCTGGCCACGCGGTGCAGCAGGGCTGTCAGGCCCACAGCGGCCACCGTCAACGCCACCACCAGCGCAATCCAGAAACCGTGTGCCCCCATGGCCTCTGCCGGCCCGAAGGGCAGCCAGCCTGGCGCCAGACCCAAAACGCAGCCCAGCGGCAGTGACAAACCCCAAAATGCCAGCATATGGATCACCATGGGCGCCCGTGTGACTTTGTAGCCGCGGATGGCGCAGCTGGTGGCTACCTGGGAGGCGTCGGTCAGCTGGAACAGTGCGGCCAGCAGCAGCAGCTGAGCCGCCAGCGCCGCCACGGCGCGGTCGCTGGTATAGGCGGCAGCGATCTGCTGGTTCAACAGCGCCATGCACAGAGCCGACGCAATGGCAAAGGCCAACGCCACCCCAATGCCCACCCAAGCCCGAAAGCGCGCAGCCCGGGCGTCTCCCGCGCCCATGGCTTGCCCCACCCGAGTCAATATCGCTACCCCTATGCTCATTGGCAGCATGAAGCTGAAAGACGCAAAGTTAAGCGCGATCTGGTGCGCCGCCACCTCGGTCGTGCCAAAGCGCGCTACCAGCAGCGCAATCAGTCCAAAGGCACTGGTTTCGGCAAAATAGGTCATCCCAATCGGCAGACCCAGGCGCAGCTGGGCGGCCAGCGTGGGCCAATGCGGCGGCTCGAAGTGGCTTAGCGGCCAAGTGCTGCGGTAGGCCGGGCTGCGCCGCGTCCACCACACCATGGCCAACAGGTTGAACCACATGGCGGCCGTGGTGGCCCAGGCGCAGCCCAGGCCGCCCAGGCGCGGCAGCCCAAAGAGGCCGTACACCAGCAGTGCGCTGAGCAGGCCATTGAGCAGCAGGGCTGTCACCGCAATCACCATCATCGGCTTGGTTTGGTTCAGGCTGGCGCTGTAGCCGTAAAGCACCCGGTAGCCGGCGTAGGCTGGTAGCCCCAGGCTGGTGATGCGAACAAAGCCCTGGGCCAGCGCCCGCACACTGGGCTCCAGCGCCAAGTGGTCAAACACCAGCGCGGCCAAGTTCATCAAAGCGACCGCCACCAAGCCCACCGCCAGCGCTTTCCACAGCGCCTGACGTACTGCGTGCGGTATCCGGGCATGGTCGCCAGCACCCACCATGTGGGCCACGATTGGGTTGATGGCCATCATCACCCCCAGCACCGTGGTGGTAGTGATGTGCCAGATCGACGCGCCCAGCGATACCCCGGCCAGGTCTTGCGCCGAGGCGTGGCCAGCCATCATCACCGCCACCACCGACAAGCCGACGGTGGCCAACTGCCCGATCAGGATCGGCCAGGCCAGCCGCCACAGGGCGCCCGCTTCTTGCCGCACCCGGGCGGCCAGGGTTGGGTTTGCCGTGGCAACGGCGATGGTGGGTGTCATGTCAACAGGCCTCAGCGGCCGCGCATGAACAGGGTGTCGAGCTCGCCTAGGCGCAACTGGCGCCAGGTGGGGCGGCCGTGGTTGCACTGGTCGGCGCGCTCGGTGGTCTCCATCTGGCGCAGCAGTGCGTTCATCTCGTCCACCGTCAGGCGCCGGTTGGCGCGCACCGCGCCGTGGCAGGCCATGGTGGCCAGCAGCTCGTCCTGCGCGCGCGCCAGCACCGTGCTGGCGTCCACCTGGGTCAGCTCGGCCAGCACGCTGCGCGCCAGTGCGGTGACGTCGCCTTGCGCCAGGCTGGCCGGTACGGCACGCACCGCCAGCGTGCGCTCGGACAGGGGCGCAATGTCCAGGCCCAGCAGCGCCAGCGTGTCGGCATGGGCCTGGGCGGTTGCCACTTCGGCTGGCGTGGCCGCAAAGGTGGCGGGGATCAGCAGCGGCTGGCTGGCCAGCGCTGCCGGTCTGTCTCCGTTGGCACCTGTGTCAGCCGCGCGCTGCTGCCACTGGCTTTTGAGTCGCTCATAAACAATACGTTCGTGCGCGGCATGCATGTCCACAATCACCAGGCCCTGGGTGTTTTCTGCAAGTATGTAAACCCCTTGCAACTGCGCCAGCGCGCGGCCCAGCGGCCAGTCGCCCGGCGGCAGGGCGCTTGCGTCAGACGTCAGGGCTGGCGCGGCCGGTATCTCTGCATAGGGCTGCGCAGCTGTAGTCAGGGTTGGCACATCGGGTTCGCTGCGCTGCCATAGGGCGCCCAGGTCGCTCACCCGGTGGCCAACCGTCGGCTCAAAGGGCATCCTGTATTGGCTGGCATACATCGGTACGGCGACAGGTTGGTGCGCAGCGGGCAGTGCGTTGTCAGCGTGGGCACCGGCCGCCGCTAGCGTGGCTGGCAGGCCAGCCGCCAGGGCCGCCGCTGCCGCACGCGGCGCTGCCAGCGCGTCTTCCAGCGCGTGGCGCAGCGCTTGGTGCACCTCACGGCCGTCACGAAAGCGCACCTCGATCTTGGTCGGGTGCACATTCACATCCAGTCGTTCGGGTGCCACCTGCAGGTACAGCGCATACACCGGCTGGCGCTGGCCGTGCAGCACGTCTTCATAGGCACTGCGCGCGGCATGGGCCAGCACCCGGTCTCGCACAAAACGGCCGTTCACATACACATACTGCTGGTCGGCACGGGCACGGGCCGCATCGGGTATGCCAGCAAAGCCCGCCACCTGGATCACCGGCGCGTAGCCCTGTCCGCTGGCGCTGCTGCGGTAGCTCACCGCCACCGCACGCTGCACAAAGTCTTCGCCCAGCACATCGGCCAGGCGCTGGGCCAGCGCGTCCGCACCCTGGCAGCGGCGCCACTGCGCCACCAGCTTGCCCTCGTGCCAGACGGCAAAGCCCACATCCGGCCGCGCCAGCGCGTGTCGCCGCACCGCTTCCAGGCAATGGGCCAGTTCGGTGGCGTCGGTCTTGAGAAATTTGCGTCGCGCTGGCGTGCTGAAAAATAGCTCCTTCACCTCCACCGTGGTGCCGGTGCTGCGCGCCACCGGCCGCAACTCGCCGCTGCCACCTTCGAGCAAATAGGCCTGCGGCTGGCCGTGAGCTCTTGAGAGGATGGCGCAGTCTGCGATCGAGTTGATGGCCGCCAGTGCCTCGCCCCGAAACCCCATGGTGGCCACCGACTCCAGGTCCAGCAGGCTGGCAATCTTGCTGGTGGCGTGGCGGCGGAACGCCAGCGGCAGCTCTTCACGCAAGATGCCGCAGCCGTCATCCTCCACCGCAATCAGCCGCACACCCCCGGCCAGCAAGCGCAGCGTAACCAGACTGGCGCCGGCATCGAGCGCGTTGTCCACCAATTCCCGCACCACCGAAGCCGGCCGCTCCACTACCTCGCCTGCGGCAATCTGGCTGATCAGCTCATCGGGCAGGGGCTGAATCGGGCTGCGGGCGGGGGGGGTGGATGCGGTGTCGTCGGTCACCGATGGATTCTAGGCGGGCCAACTGTGCGGCAGTGGTCTTTGATTTTGGTGGCTTGGCCTGATATTTGGCTTCGGCGAATACAATAAAAATCAGGAATAAGTTAACGATAGGTGCATGACTTTACCCGCCATTGACATCATTCCTATCCGTGAGGCGCAAGTCAGCCTGATTTTGACAGATGTGCAGCAGTTGGCAAATTTGATGGCCAAAGTATTTAAAACATACTGCCGAAATTCTTTCAGTAAACCGATAATGCAAGTGACGGAGAAATTTTTTGGAAAATAAAGAAATTAAAGATTTCAGCCAAGTGCCTGGCCGTGAGTTTAGTCATGTCAATAAAATAACCGGATATATGAGACTCGCAATGGCTGCGGTTTTGGGTTCAGGGAGAAGCGGTTTGCATATACTTGATATGCCAGCCGGCAATGGTCTTTTTGCCGAAAACCTCCGCCAATATGGTCACATGGTTACCTCTGGGGATATAAATTCGGAGCGGTCTGATTTTGTGTTTGTAAATATGGAGCGCCCTTTACCGTTTAATGACGCATCTTTTGACGCTGTGGTTTGCCTGGAGGGTATCGAGCATGTTATATCGCCTGCTCACCTAGTCGCGGAAATTTGCAGAGTAGTGAAACCGGATGGCTTTGTTATTTTGTCGTTGCCTAATGTCCAATCACTTTATTCGCGGCTTAAATTTTTATTGACGGGTACATTTTATCTGTTCGATCCGGAGCAAAATTGTCATCCAAATGGTCTTTTAATAGATCGCGGCCATATTTCTCCAGTAACTTTGGTCCAGCTACAGTATTTTTTTGGAGAGTTCGGGCTGCAACCATTAGAAATTACCGGCGATAAAATCAAGAAAAAAATACTAATGCCCATTTACCTTTTTATTTGGTTTATAAGCTTTTCGCTATCTTGGCTGAAGAATATTAAAAACAAGCGTGATGATATGCAAAAACTGTATGGATTTTTAAATTCTTTTAGCGCCATGACAGGGCGATCATTGGTCACTGTATGGGGCAAGCCCAGAAAAAA
>BJGT01000026.1 GCA_014190675.1 Comamonadaceae bacterium
CACGCCTACAGCTGTGAGCGACACGTTCACAGGCAGCGTCACCGTCACTGCTGGCGGCTACACAGACGCGGCCGGCAACGCAGGCTTGACTGCAGTTCGCAGCTTCACTGGCGACACTTCAATCGCAACACCCACTTTGGCCCTTGTAACAGACAGCGGCGTCAGCACCGACAAAATCACCAACGTTGGAACTGTCTCGGTCTCCAATTTGGAGACCGGCGGCACCTACTCGTACTCGACAGATGCTGGCGTCACATTTACCACCTTCACTGGCAGCACATTCACACTGAGCGGTGACGGAAGTAAGAGCGTCTTGGTCAAGCAAGTCGATGCGGCTGGCAACAGCGCAACATCTACTTCGCTGGTCTTCTCATTGGACTCGCTGGCCCCCACCATCGCCATTACCTCTGAACAAACCGCAGTGGCATCTGGCGGCACGTCCCTGATTACCTTTACCGCCTCTGAAGTGCCGGCAACCGCTTTGACCGCTTCTAACTTCACCGTTACGGGTGGCGCACTGAGTGGTTTTGCAGTCTCCTCTTCTAACTCCAAAGTCTATACGGCCACCTTCACGGCCGATGGCACCAGCGCGATTTCAATCTCTTCAGCCGCCGCTGCCTTCACAGACGTAACGGGCAACGCAAGTGCAGCAGGCACCACGCCATCGATTGGGCTGACCTATTCTGTGATTGCATCAGACGCTTATGCCTCAGGCGCCACAGTTTATTTGGACGTCAATGCCGACGGCGCGTACGCTGCCGGCACTGACATATTGGCTAAGGAAAGCAGCACCTCCGGAACGTACACGTTCACAGTGCCCACGGGCCAATCAACCAGCGGCGCCAAGATCGTGACGTCAGGCGGCTACGACACGGTCTCTGACGGTGCAGTCGGCACAATGACCGCCAGTTTTGGCCAGACTGTGGTCTCTGCCATATCAACACTCTATGACGCAGCCACAACCACAGCGGCTAAAACTGCCGTGTTGACCAGCTACGGCTTGACCGCTTACAGCGATACAGACCCGTATGCTGCTCTCAGCAGCAACTCGGCTACTACGGCAGCAACTGCGCAGCAGACATTGGTTAAAAACCAAGTTGCGCTGGCAGTAACCACGAACATCAACAAAATCGTCCCCTTGTTTTTAACCAAACTCGGTGTGAGCAAAACAGCCCTTCAAGTTGAAAAACAGATCAACACGGAAATCGCTGCTTTGACGGTATCAGCGCCCACCACCGCTGCAAATCTCTATTCGACAAACGTAGCAACTGCCGCTTCAGCCATTCAAACAGTGTTTGACAAGGTGTTGACGGCCTTGGGTGTGTCCAACGCGGCGCTGTATGCAGCAGCCTCTGGCCAGGCGGCCACAGCCATTGCATCGGTGAGTGCCAACTTGGCGCAGTTTGCAACCTCAACCACCAACTTGGCCTTGCTCAAGACGGGCGGCAATGCGGCGGTTCAGCAAACCGGCTCAGATGCGTTGGCGTCTGACTTGGTCACCTTCATCAACGACTATTTTGCTGCAAGCACAGATGCTGCAAAAACCTTGTTGGTTACCAACTTGGGTTCAACCTACAGCAGCAGCACGATGCCAACGGCTGGCTCAAGCCTGAATTTGAAGCAAGCCCTAGAGAAATTGGTGAATTTCCGCACTGCCTACATGAAACTCCCTGGCAACACCAACGCCTCTGAGCAAACCATCAATACAGCCTTAGGTAACGCTACGCCAATTTCCGGAGCAGTCGGGAACACGGGTTTGCTGTTCGGGCAAGAAATTGCCAACCCCAAGCAGGGCATCACGCGCCGCGATGTGGAAGACATTGCCTCAGGCAAGGGCTTGATCATTGGTGATGACATCACGATGGTCTTGTCTGCGAATGACCAAACACCTAATTCGCGAGCGATCTCATTGCTGAAATACTCACTGTCTAAGTACATGGACTCTGGCCTTGATTTCGTCAAATACCAATCTGACTTCGCCCCTGGCGGCGTGACTCTGACGGGCGCCTCCAAGACGGCCATTACGGCTGTGACTGCTGCGCCATCAGACGATGGCAAGGTGATAGAAGTGAACATTGGCGGGTTTGGCAACTTGTCGGGTGACAACGATTTGGGCACGGTCGCAGCACCTGGTGCCGTGGGTCCGAAGACCAAGAAAATTCCAGTTTTTGACGACAAGCTCAAAGTGACCGTGATGGTGGGCGAAACCGATGACAACGCCGATAAGGTCGACGACAACAGCATCAGTATCAAGCCTAGTGTGATGAACCTCGAAGATGCGAAAATTGACGTGGTTGACACTCAGGCTGAAGGCAGCGGGTCAGCAATTGCATACAAGGTGCTCCTGAACTTGGGTAAGTACGACGCGATGTACAACAAGGCATTGACCAGCAATGCTTCGACAGTGACGCATGGCCTGACGTTTGGCACCAACCTGAATGTGACCTTGCAAATCACCGATGACATGGCGCCTACAGGTGGCACGTGGGGTACGTTGACAGATGTGCAGACAAAGAACTTGGTCAAGTTTTTAAACACCCTGGATGCCAGCGGGGTTGACAATGTCTCGATCAACAGTGCAGTTCAAACCAGCATCAATACCTCGTTGACTAAATACAGTCTAGAGGCATTGAGCTTGCAGCTCAATGCCGCTCACCAAACAGGTTATCCCACCGGCTATACGGCTGGGACGAAAGCCGTGACACTGCTCGGATCTGATGACTCCACCCTTGGTTCGGGCTCGGGTTCGGGCTCTGGTTCAGGTTCAGGTTCAGGTTCAGGTTCAGGTTCAGGTTCAGGTTCGAGCTAATCCGCCTTTGGATTGGGTTCAAGGTCAATGACCCTGTCGGGGTTCGTTGACCTTGCCCCCGAAAACGTACTGCTTAGCTTACCTGAGTTTTTCGTAGGCTTGCGCCATGCTCTTTTGCCACCCGTTAGCCAACTTCTCGATGGTTGAGCCGGGTTTGGCTGCATGCCATTGCACTGTCTCTTCGTTGGCATTTAACGCCCCCTTAATTTCTTCTCGCTTTTCCGCGCCAACATAACGGGCGTCGGCACATAGCTCAGGACTAGGCTCATGAAGTTGCGCAATGCTTGGGAGTTGTAGACCGCTTCATCCACCGCTTCATCTGCCAGGCCATACCACTGCTGCAAAAAGTACATGCACAGCCTGCGATCCGAGCCGAACGGTGAACGTCCGCGCTTTCCACTCATGGGGTAATGGGGTTCGGCTTGGCAAAACTGACTTGGGTCGGCGTCGTCGTATTCACGTCGGTTAGGTGTTGTAGCGGCTACCTACCGATAACGTTTGAGCCCTGCGCGGGTTGGCAAATTTGTCGAATAAATCTGCGTTTCCCGTATTGCTTCGTGTAACTGGTGGCGCTTCACGGATTCGAACCGCGGACCTGTGGATTATGATTCCATCGCTCTAACCGACTGAGCTAAAGCGCCATTGCTTGGGCGCTGTCTGAAGCGCTTTTGCGAGCGTGAGTATAGCTTGGCGGTGTCTGGTTTTCTGAGTGTTTCCCGGAGCTGTTTGCGCTAACTTTGCTCGGGTTCTTGGCTGGCTGCTGACTGCGTTCTGCGCTGGGGCTGCGGCTGTGTTTGCTCGGGCTGGCGCCAGGCTGTCTGGCCTGCGCGGCTTACAGCGGTGCACGCAGGCGCAGCTCGGCTTGCGGGCGGGGCTTGGCGGGTTGCTGCACCGCCGGCCCTTGCGGGTTCAGCTTGTCCTCCAGGTTCTCGAGTGCCGCCTGTGCTTGGGCCAGGGCCTGGGATTGCACTGGTGTCAGTCGGCCCTGGGTGTGGGCTTGGGTTCGCATGTCGGCCAGGGGCTGGCCATGCACAGTCTGTGTGGCCGACCGCCCGAACCCGACTACTTTGGCTTGCAGGGCATTGACAAAGCTCGTGAAGCGCAGCCAGCGGTGTGCATGCCAGTGCAGGGACGGCTCGCTGGCAAGCACACAGCCCGTCCCGGGCTGAACTAAAAACTGATCCACCAGCAACTGCCCGGCCGCCTGGCCTTTGGCGGCCAGTTGCAAGATGTCTGTTGTTGAGAGGTTCAGGTTGAGCCCGCCCTTGTGTTGCTGAGGGTCAAGGTAGATGTTCACCACCCGCTCGCGCACGCCGGGCAGACGCACGCTGGCGTTGTCGTTCCACTTGCGGGCGGTGGTCAGAATCTGGTTTAAAAAATCAAACAAGTTGGTCCAGTCCGGCGCAGTGGGCCCAGGCGGCGTGGGCGGGTGCGGCTGTTCGGGCAGGTCTTGCCAGGCCGGGACAATCCACAGGTCTGGGCCGCTGGGCCATTTTTGGTCCACCAGGCTGATGCCAAAAGTGGGCCAGCGGGGCAGCAGGGCGTCAAACAGGTGAATCGGAAAATTCGCGCATATTCCCCCGTCCGAGAACCAGCAGCGGTAAGGGGCGCCACCCTCAGCTATTGACCAAAGCGGCACAGCCTTGAACAACACAGGAAAGCTCAGGCTCAGCCGCGCCGCCACCAGCACCGGCAACTCGCCTTGGGGCAGGGCGCGCAGGCCCCACTCGGGGTGGCTGATCTGCAGCGGCGAGCACAGGCACAGGTGATGCAGGATCTCCGGCGGAAAGTAGGTGGCGAACTCTTGCTCACGAAAAAACAACGCGCCTGAGTCTTGGCTCAGCGGAAAGCCGCAGGCCCGGCCATGGGTGAGGTTGGTGCTCATCATTTGCAGGTCGATTGACTTGGGCCTTTCTTGCAGGCCGCTGCCTTGGGGGCGCGGGTCGGGCCCGCCCGGGGCCCGCCACAGATCGCGAAAAGTGAGCGGCTGGCTTAAAGGTCGGCCCGAGGCTGCTTGTATGCCTTGGTGCAGCCAGTCGGTGAAGCCCTCTGGCCCGCCGGGCTGGCCCAAACCGGTGCACAGGCCCATGCCCTGGCCGCCCAGGTGCTCGCGCAGGTCTCGCGCCAGTCGAATGGAAGTGGCGCCCAGCAGCAGCAGGGGCAGTACCAGACACAGCAACAGGCTGGCACCCAGCAGCGCCAGAGCCGAGGAAGCAGGCCATGCCAAGCTGCTTGGCAAGTTCATCCAGGCCCAGGCTGACAGGGCCGCCTGCAGCAAGGGCAGCAGGCCAGCCGCGGCCAAGCCCGCCAGGCTGGCCAGAACGCCCACTGCACCCAGGGCACTAAGCCCGATGGCCAGGGGCAAACAAAGGCCTGGCCAGGGCAGGTAATTGGCGGCCAGCGGGCCGCCTATACCCCGCCAGCCGGGTGCGCCGCTGGCAGCTGCGATCAGCAGTTCCAGCAGGGCTTGCGCGCCGGCGACCGGCTGGAACAGCGAGCGCAGCCTGGTGCCGCCGCTGCTGTGCGCCTTTGCCAGTTCCTGCGGGACTTCGAGCAGCACCTGGTTAAAACCTTTGAGCGAGCCATAGCGGCGGCTGTATTCGCTGGCGGCTGTCAGGGCCGCAGCCACGGCGCCCACTGAGGTGCCGCCTATGCTTTGAAAACGGTATTGGCGCGCGAGCTCCAGGATGGCCCAGGGGTAGACCACGCCGTCTGTAACGCCGCCTTTCATCACCAGATCGCAGAAGCGCCCGGGTGGCGGCTGATCGTCTGCGGCAAGCGGCACAGGGCCGACGCGTGGCGCAGCGCTTGGCGCGCTCATGGCCTGTGGTCAGCCATGTTTCATGGCCCCGTGGCGGCTGGGGCCTGGTTTGGTGCAGGCTGGGCCAGTTGTGCAATGGCCGACAGCCCTGGAAACCAGGCATACAGGGTGCCTTTGGTTTTCACAAAGGGCAGCAGACCGCGCAGCTGCAAAGCGCTGTCCTGGCCCATGGGTATGTGGTAGGTGTGGTGGTCTGGCAGGTTGTTGCCAATGAGTGGGTCACGGGCGTTGCCGCGATTGTCGGGGCCCATCGGGGTGTCGTTGGCCCACTGGCCGAGCAGGTGCTCAAACTGCTGTTCCAGGTTGGCGCAGAAAAACAGGCCAAGCAGGCCCCGCTCGGGCGCTGGCAGGTCTGTGGCGGTGCTGGCTGGCGCGCAATAGCTGCCTTCAAAGCGCGGCCCATAGGGCATGCCGCGGCGCAAAATTGGCCGACGCCGAAAGGGCACCACCGGGTCGTCCCGCGGGTTCATACGACGGATATGGGCACCAAACGGGCAGCCCAGGCCGGCCTGGTCTTGCGAATAGTCAAAGTGTTCCCGGGCTACCGCTGCGCCGGGCTGGGCGCCCAGTGCATCGGCTGGCTGCACCACCTGACCGTCGGCCCAGCGCCCGACCAGTTTGGCCCGCACAAACGCCTGCGCCTGCGCCAGCGAAAAGCGGCCCTGGATGGCCTGCGCCTGGCGCTGTACAAACTCGCCAAAGGCAGACTCGTCCTGCGCTATTTTGCGAAAGGCGGCAAAGCTGCTGTCCTTGAAAAATGCCGCCAGCTCGGCAGATTGTTGGGCGATTGGCAGCCCGCTGGCAGCCGGGCGCTCGGCCGCCAGCCGCCAGGGGTTGACCCCTGCATTGTCTTGGTAGCCGAGCACGAATTCGCCGAGGCGGTGGGTGTTGCGGCTGTTGTCGGGCCGCTCGGCTGAGCCTGGCGGCTCGGGCAGGATGACAGGCTGCGACAGGCCATCAAGCAAATTAAAGTGCAGGCGCCGTTGCTGAGGGTCTGTGCCAAGGTGTGCGCCGTCATGGGCCGCCCAGTGGCCATGCCAGCCAGTGCTGCCACGCAGGTTGGCCAGCTGTTGTTGGGCCTGCTCAAGCTGCGCTGCGCTGCTGGCATGCAGCACCAGCAGCAGGTCAGCTTTTGCCGGCTGAAAACTCGCCTCCCACAAAGCGGGCTGGCTGTCGCCGGTATCGCCGAGACAGGTCTGGGCCCGGCCATGGGCGCCCTGCACAAACGCGGGCGCCTTGGCGCGCAGCAGGTCGAGCTTGCGCGCATCCAGCCCCAGCCCGAGCAGTCCACTAAAGGTGATGCCCAGGCTCAGCGGGCAGCGTCCATCGGCAAAGCGCTGTGCCAGCCGTTCCGGCCCGCCCGGGCCGCTCCAGTCCTCGTGGGCCGGAACCAGCCAGCCGTCCTGGGCCAGCGCGGCCAAGAACTGCTTGGCCTGGACAGGCTCGCGCAGGGTCAGCATCAGGTGGCGGCTGTGCTCAAAGCGAAAGCCGCTGGTGATCAGTTTCTGGATATTGGCCCGCGCCCCGGCGCTTTGGCCGGTGCTGGTGCTCATAACTGGGCCTTGCGGGTGAAGGCGCGCTGGATCTGTGCCGCCTCGGCATTCGCGTGGGCGGTGAAAAACAAACTGACCTCGGGCGAGCGGTCAAAGCGGCGGATCAGCTCGACGAAATCCTGCGGGAATTCATCCACTGGCACAGGCGGGGCGTGCAGCATGTGCTCAAACAGGCGGTCAAACAGCGAGCCCACCTGCAGCGCGAAATGCTCGACATAGGGCTCAAAGCCGCGGTCAAAGACGGTGAACAGCATGAGCTCGCTGTCCCCGTTGAGTAGCACAAAGCAGGCAAAGTGCACATGGCGGGACTCGCGCAGCATTTTCTCGA
This sequence comes from Comamonadaceae bacterium, assembly GCA_014190675.1. Lineage (GTDB taxonomy): Bacteria > Pseudomonadota > Gammaproteobacteria > Burkholderiales > Burkholderiaceae_C > Rhodoferax. Next base: position 7,512 of record BJGT01000026.1, read on the forward strand.
TGCGCGGCGCGCCGTAGGCAATGACCTGCTTGATCTGCTCGGCATGCGCGCCAGCCGGCGCTTTGATGGGCATGCTGACGAGCAGCGGGTGCTGTGCCGGACCCAGCCGCGCTGGCCGATGGCCGAACTCCTGCTGCACCATTGCCAGGCTGGCGTTGGGGTAGGCACAAAAGACATAGTCGCCCACCGGTGCTCGGTTGAAGCGGCGCAGCGCCTGCTCGAATTCCCAGGGGTGTTGCGCCACCGGCGCTGGCGGTGCATGGCGGACATGGGCCAGCAGTGGCGAGAGCACCGGACCGAATGCTTGGGCCAGCCGCGGCAGGTGGTTGTTGATGTCCTGGTCGATGAAGGCAAACAGGGCCAGCTGGGTGTCGCTGTTGAGCAGCAGAACAGCCGCAAAGTGCACGCAACCCGATTGTTGCAAGGCATCCAGCAGGGCTGTTTGCTGTTGCTCGAGCAGGCTGCGCAGGTCTTGGGCCGGAGTTTGGCTTGGGCTGTGCAGGTCCATCAAGAGCAGCAGGGCAGAGTGGCGCAACAACTCATGGCGGTGGTAGACCAGCGGATAGCTCAGGCAGTGGTAGGCCCATTGCTGGCTCAGGCCCAGGGGTTTGCCGTCGCGCGGGTTGATGGCCTCGGCCAGCCCGGGCAGCAGCAGCATCTGGCGCACGATGTGGGTGATCAGCGGCATAGCCACATGCTGGCCAATGCACTGGTGCAAAAAAGAGCTGGCGCGGCCGGTGGCCGGGTCGTCGGGTTCGCCGCCAAAGATCAGCGGGTCATGGGCGGGCCTGCCGGCTTGGCCGGGCCCCGCATAGCGCTCGGGCTTGAAGCAGTCGGCATCACCCCAAGCGGGATGATCGCGGGTGGCTGCGCCGACTGCGATCAGCAACTCGCTGCCCGGCGCAATCTGCACTCCGTTCAGACTGATCGCCCGGGTGCTGCGACGCGGCAAAAAGGCCACCGGGGGATCGAGCCGCAGGGCTTCCCAAACAAAGGGTGTTAGGGCGGCATCAGGGCCGGCCCGGTAGCCATGGGCCAGCCAGTCTTGGCCAGCAGCGGCGATGGCCGCCTGCAGCCGCTGGTCATCGGCAAACAGGCAGCGCAGTGCCAGGGCAACGCTGCTCACCACATTGCCCACAGTGCCCGCGATCAGCCCGGTGACCAGGTTGGCCAAGTCGGTGCCGCCATAGGGGCTTTGCCCGGTTTTCAGCAGGCCGGCCATGCGGCGCATGACCGGCTCAAAAGCGCTCAGCGGCCGCTCTGGCGTGGGACCGCAGTGAGTGCTGGCGCTGCCTGAGCCAGCGTACCCTGCTGGCGCGGGCCAGGGCTCAAAGACCCGTTCAGGCTCAAAGTCGCGCAGCTCTTGCAGCTCGCTTGCAAGTGCCTTGAAGGCGTCGCGCTGCTGCGCCGTGTGCTGGTAGGCAAACAAATCAATCAGCTCGGCGGCGCGCCGGCTCAGGGCGGCCATGGCGGCGCTGTTCTCGGCAATCGCCAGGGGGTCGGTCACGAAGTGGCGGGCGAAGGTTTGGTAGCTCAGGGCATGGCTGGCTTTTCGGGTGCAGGCCTGCAGCAGCGGCAGGTCAGACTGGGCAAAGCCGAACCAAAAGGCGATAAAACGCAGGGCCGTCTGCTCGGCCAATTGCACGCCATCAAACTCACCTTTTTTGAGCGGTAAAACCGCTGCTGCGCGCTGGCTGATGGTGCACAGGGCGTGGGTTTCGCCGCTGTTTTTCTCGCTCAGACAGGCCTGGGCAAAAGCCCGCTGACTGGCATGGTCCTGCCCCTGCCCCTGCTCGGCGTCCATGCCGAGCATGAAGTTGTGGCGGCCCAGCGCGCCAAAGGGCGCATTACTGTAATCCGATGGCCTCCCGGCGCTGCTGCTGGACCGTAGCGCTGTCACCGCATCGCGCCGCCGGGTGATCAGCCAGGCGTGTTGCGCATAGCTGTCTGGGCCGGTGTTCGACGGCGGGTCGCAGGCGTTGGCCCGGCTGGCAAAAAGCAGCGGCCGGCCAGCCGCGATCAGGGCCCGGTAAGTCAGGGCGCGTTGCGCTGTATCGCACAGATTGCTGAACAATGCCGCGCTGGCTTGCCACTGGGCCGCTGTGATCTTGGCTGCTGTGCTCATGAATTGCGGCCCTGTGTGGCTGGTTTGGGGGCTAGCTCGCTGAGGCTGTGCATGGCGCGTGTTGCAAAGGCTGGCATTTGTAAGTCTTGGGCCACCGCAAGGGCTCGCCCAAACCAGTCTCGTGCCTGGTCTTGGTTGTGCAGCCTGTCTGGATGCTGCGGGTGTATGAGCAGTTCACCTTGCAGCCGGCAGAGCTCGGGCTCGAAGTAACGCTCGCCGTGTTGGGTGGCGGTGGCATAGGCTTGCTGCAGCAGGGCCAGACCCTGCTGCGGGGCCCCGGCAACAGCCTGGGCCTGGGCTTGCAAGGCCAGATAAAAAGCGCAGGTCACGACCGCGCCGGTGCTGGTCCACAGCCCGTAGGCGGCCACTATTTCAGCCAGGCCGTCCTGCGGTCTGCCCAGGTGTGCGACGGCCCAGCCATGCATGATGCGGGCATGGGCCAGCCAGACCGAGAAGCCGCTGGCTTCGCAAACCTGAATGGCGCGCTCGGCGCAGGCCAGGGTAGCCAGGTAGTCTTTTTGGTAGCAGTGCAACATGGCGCCCAGCCCCTGCGCCTCGCCCAGGCTGAGCGGGTGTTCGAGTTGCTTGGCCAGCGCCAGCGCACGTTGGCTGCGAGCCCGGGCGTCGTCGGCAAAGCCCAGGCTCCATTGCGCCAGGGCCGAATAGCTCAGGCTCATGACGGCAGGGTCTTGCACCTGCGCGCTGCGCCGCTCAAGGGCGGCGTAGCTGGCCAGGCAGCGGTCCATCAGGGCCAGTGCTGCTGCGAGTTGGCCCTGATGAAACTGCAGGTTGGCCATGGCCCAGTCGGCCTGCACCCGGCGCATGGGGTCGTGTGCCTGTTGCACCAACTCAGCAGCGCCGGTCAGCGTCGCTTGGGCCAGATCAAATTCGCCGCGCATAAACAGGTAGCCGGCGCGGCCAAATTGCACGCGCAGGCGCGCGCTGTGGTCTGCGCACTGGCGGCTCAGGTCGTCGGCCCGGCGGTAGATGTCACCCACCCTGGCGGCGCCATAGCCTTCCAAGGCGATGCACTGGCTCGCTTGCAGCAGCAGCAGGCGCAGTGTGATGCTGTTTTGCGTTGGCTGGTCTGCCAGCAGTTCCGCTTGGCCAAGGGCGGCCTCGAGGTGGCGGCTTGCCTCGACTTGGGCGCAGCGCCCAATCGCCAGCCGGGCCGCGCTCTCCCAGTAGCCCAGCGCCGCCTCGGGCAGGCCTGCTGCGGCGCTGTGGCGAGCCAGGATTTCGGGCTGGCCGGCCGCCCAGCCTGCCCAGCCGGTGCGCAAAACTTGCAAGATGGCCCGGTGGCACAGGCGTCGGTCGCGCTCCCAAAGCGATGCATAGGCGGCGTCTTGCATCAAGGCATGCCGGAACTCATAGCTGAGTTCAGACCCAAGCCCGCTTTGGCGCAGAACGCCCGCGCTAACCAGGGCTTCGAGGTGGAACACCACGCTGTGCACACTGATGGGTGCAAACGGGTCGGCAAAAACCGCCTCAATCAGGGCCTGCGAGAAGCGGCGCCCGATCACACTGCCAAACTGTGCCACCACCTTGGCCGAGTTGAGTCGGTCAAGCCTGGCCATCAACAGGTCTTGCACCCGGCCGGGCACTGGCAGCGGGGCATCAAGCCGCCCTTGCTGAAGCCCTGGCCCCGGCTGGGCCGCCTGATGTGCTTGCGCCAGCAGGGTCCGGGCGGTCTCCTCGATAAACAGTGGCACGCCGTCGGTGCGTTCGACAAAAAAGGCCAGGTTTGTGCCGGAAAACGCTGGCCCCTGGCACAGCGCTGCCAGCAGGGTCCGGCCGTCTGCCGCACTCAAGCCCAGCAACTCCAGTTGCTCGGGTTCGGGCAGGGCGCCGGACGCGCCTGGCTCGCTCAAAACAGCGGGTGCAGGGCCGCTGCGCTGGGTTTGCAGCAACAGCAATGGCAACTGGGTGGATTCGCGCAAGAGCAGAGCGATGAGTTCTTGGCTGGACGGGTCTAGCCACTGCTGGTCCTCAACCACCAGGCAAAGGGGCGCCTGCCTGGCCAGTGTTTGCAGCCACAGCAGCAGGGCCTGCAGAGTTTGTTGCCGGATTTTTTCGGGCGGATTGAAGGCCGCCGCTTCGGTGGCGGCCGACGGCTGCTCGAGCAGGTGGGCAAGGCCATCGACCAGGGCCGGTGTATTGGGCAGGCATTGCAAGCCCAGCGCCAGCTTGCTGCGGATATCCAGCGGACCATCGGCCTGCTTGAGCCCAAAGCGGCGCGCCAGTAACTCGAGCACTGGTTGGAATGCGCTGTCGGTGCACTCGGGGTCGCATCGCAGTTCCAGCACTTGCGCCCCAGTGTCCTGTAGCCGTCGCATGAACTCGTGCACCAAGCGAGTTTTGCCAATGCCTGCCTCGCCCGAGATGTCTACCGCGGCGAGGGTGCCGCCACAGGCGCGAGCCCAGGCGCCATCGAGCTGGGCGAGTTCGCGTTGGCGGCCAACGCAGGGGCCCCCATGCAGACGGGCTGAGAGCGTATCGACCTGGCGCTGATCGCTCACCAAGGTGTAAGCGGCATCAGTTTGGCTAAAGCCCTTGAGGGCGGGCATGCTGCCCATGGGCACAAAGGCAAACCGTTCCCGCACCATCGATCGGCTCGACTCGGCAACCACGATGGTGCCGGGCTTGGCCAGTGCCTGCAGCCGGGCTGCCAGGTGGATGGGTTCGCCCAGCGGCAGGCCAGCGCTGACCACCACCGGCCCGGTGACCACGCCAATGCGCACTGCCAGACCGAGTTGGCTGACCGCATCGACCATGGCCAGCGCCGCCTTGAGCGCCATGGCTGGCGCGTCTTCATGGGCCACAGGCAGGCCAAAAAAACACATCACGCCGTCATTGCCCTGAGCGGCGTTGGCTTGGCCGCCCCAGCGACGCACCGCTCCAGCGCACTGGCCATGGAAACGCCCCAGGGTTTCGCTGTATCGCTCGGCACCCAGCCGGCGCAGCAGCTTGGTGGATTCGACCAGGTCATAGGACAGAACCGTGATCTGGCGCAGATGGTCACCGGGGCTTTGGCTGGCGCTGGCCAGGGCCGGCCCGGGACTGCCAGCGGCATAGCACAGTAGGCTGGCTTGCGGCGCCTGGCGCCAGCAGCGCAGCGCCAGGTCAAGCGCCTGGCCGGCGGCATAAGCGGCATAGAAATCAACCATGCGCTCGACCCGGTTCTGGGCCCGCGCTTGTGGCAGGTGCACCAGCAGGTCAAGCGCTGCGGCGCTGGCGGCCCGGCTCAAATTGTGCAGCGCTTGCAGGCCCTGATCTGAAAGCGTCTCGGCCGTGTCTTCAACCACCAGGTGCCGGGGCGCACAGGGCAGGGCGGCCATCTCTGTCAGCGGTAGGCCCGCCAGCCCGGCGGGGCTGGCGACGCAGTGAACGATGTCGCTGCCGGCCGTTTGGCTCAGCAGGGCCGCGAACCCCCGGGTCGGCAGGGCCATGGCCAGGGGCGACACGCCAGTGAGTTTGGCCAGACGGCTGGCAAGCGCTCTGGCATAGGCCTGCTGCCTAACTGAGCCAGTCTGCTCGTAGAGCAGCAACACCTTGAGCCCAGGCCGCTGCCTGGCCTGTCGCAGCAGCTTAGGGCCTGGCAGCTGGTCGCATGTGAGTTGCCGGTACACCGCGTATTTGTGGCCCAGATAGCTGCTGCCATCAAAGGCCAGCTCCCAGGGAATTTCAAGCAGGGCATCGTCGAGCTGCAGCTGCAGCAAGCCGCCTGGAGAGCCGCTCAGGGCCTGCCCGATTGCCGGCGGGAACAACTGCTGAAAAATCACCCGGCCCCAGCGTTCTCTCTCGGCGGGTTCGCCCTGCAAAGCCGCCCAGCCCTCTGTGCTGGTAGCGCTGAGCAGTTGTGGGGCTACCGTCAGCTGGCCCATACGGCCCAGCGTGTGGCCGTCAGACAGGCAGGCGTTTAGCCGGTCGCCGCCCCAGCTCAGCAGCAAATTCAATGGACGAGCAATGACAAATGCCATACGGGGGCTTCCCTGTAGCGTGTACAACCGTTGAAGTGACGGCCCTCCCTGAGAGCCCTAGCGTTTTTATGGCTCGAATTTAACCTAAACGCATGGCCTGCGCCTGGGGCAAGCCAGAATTGGCCAAACCCAAATGAACAATCTTGGTTGAATCAACGGTGCTTGAACTCGGCCTTGCGCTTGTTGACAAAGGCGTCCATGCCTTCTTTTTGGTCGGCGGTGGCAAACAGGGCGTGAAACAGCCGGCGTTCAAACTGGATGCCATCGCTCAAGCCGCCCTCAAATGCCCGGTTCACCGACTCCTTGGCGGCGATGGTGGCGATTTGCGAGTAGCTGCAGATCATCAGCGCGGCTTCCAGTGTCTCGTCCATCAGCTTGTCTAGCGCCACCACTCGGCTGACCAGGCCTGCGCGTTCGGCCTCGGCGGCATCCATCATGCGCCCAGTCAGTATCAGGTCCATGGCCCGGGCCTTGCCCACTGCACGGGGCAGGCGCTGCGTGCCGCCGGCGCCGGGGATGATGCCGAGCTTGATCTCGGGCTGGCCGAAGCGGGCGTTGTCGGCGGCAATGATGAAGTCGCACATCATCGCCAATTCACAGCCGCCGCCTAAGGCAAAGCCGCTGACCGCGGCGATGACGGGTTTGCGGATGCTGCGAATCTGCTCCCAATTACGGGTGATGTAGTCGCCACGGTAGACATCAGCAAAACTGTAGCTCGCCATGGCGCCAATATCGGCACCAGCGGCAAAGGCTTTTTCACTGCCGGTGATGATCATGCAGCCAATCGCCGGGTCGGCGTCAAAGCCCTTGAGCGCCCGGCCGAGTTCGTCCATCAAGGCGTCATTGAGGGCGTTGAGTTGCTTGGGGCGGTTCAGGGTGATGATGCCAACCCTGTCGGCCTCGGTGCGGATGGTGATCAGTTCGTAATGCATGGCCTGGACCTCGGTTGGCAAGATAAGAACTATACCCACCGCAGGTGCGCCTAATGGACAGCCTCGGTTGAAATACCACGCGCTCGCCAAAGGTGATGTGAGCTTGCGCCTCAAGAGCTGCCTGGATTGACTCGCCGTTGAAAGCTTCGATAAGTGCAGTAAGTGCCAAGAGGCTTTTTTGTGTGTGCCTCACGCTGACCGTAGTCTGCAGCCGCTTGCTCTGCCAGACCCCAGTCTGGCTCGATGACACGATGAAACGGTCACGGCGAAACGGTTATTGGTGTCTGCAGCATCCGTGTCATTGGCGTCTGTGTACAATTCTTCCATTCCGAGGAGCGTTGCAGTTCACACCAAGTGAACGAGGCTCGGAGTGCGCCACCGGGCCCCGGCCTGGTCGCCGTACCAACTGCGCTCACCCACTGGTCTGTGCGGTGAGCCTCCCAAAAAGTCGCTTCATGGCCGGTGGTTTATTCAAAGTAATTTTTGGAGTGAGCCATGAACGCTGTATTGAAACCTATCAAAAACCAGGACTATGAAATTGCCGACTTGTCGTTGGCTGTTTGGGGGCGCAAAGAGATCCGCATTGCCGAGACCGAAATGCCCGGTCTGATGGCGATCCGCGAAGAGTTTGCCAAGGCGCAGCCCCTCAAGGGCGCGCGCATCACTGGCAGCCTGCACATGACCATACAGACCGCCGTGCTGGTCGAGACCCTGCAGGCACTCGGTGCCCAAGTGCGCTGGGCCTCTTGCAACATCTTCTCCACCCAGGACCATGCCGCGGCTGCCCTGGTGGCTGCTGGCACTCCGGTGTTTGCCTACAAGGGCGAGAACCTGGTTGATTACTGGGACTACACCCACCGCATTTTTGAGTTCGGCAGCAAGGGCAGCAAGACCGAAGGCCCGAACATGATTCTGGACGACGGCGGCGACGCCACGCTCCTGATGCACCTGGGTGCCAAGGCCGAGACCGATATCAAGGTGCTGGCCAAGCCCGGTAGCGAAGAAGAAATTTGCCTGTTCAATAGCATCAAGGCCAAGCTGAAAGTTGACCCCACCTGGTATAGCCGCCGCCTCAAGCACATCATTGGCGTGACTGAGGAAACCACCACCGGCGTGCTGCGCCTGAACGAAATGTCGGCCAAGGGCACGCTGGCATTCCGCGCCATCAATGTGAATGATTCGGTCACCAAAAGCAAATTTGACAATCTGTATGGCTGCCGCGAGTCCTTGGTAGACGCCATCAAGCGTGCCACTGATGTGATGATTGCCGGCAAGGTGGCGCTGGTGGCCGGTTACGGCGACGTGGGCAAGGGCTCGGCCCAGGCGCTGCGGGCGCTCTCAGCCCAGGTCTGGGTCACCGAGATCGACCCCATCAACGCCTTGCAGGCCGCGATGGAAGGCTACAAGGTCGTCACCATGGATTACGCTGCCGACAAGGCCGACATTTTTGTCTCGGCCACCGGCAACAAAAACGTCATTACCTACAAGCACATGGCGGCCATGAAAGACCAGGCCATCGTCTGCAATATCGGCCATTTTGACAACGAAATCGATGTCGCCTCGCTGGAGAAGTGCAAGTGGGAAGAGATCAAGCCGCAAGTGGACCATGTGATCTTCCCGGCCAAGGGCAAAACTCCGTCCAAGCGCATCATCCTGCTGGCCAAGGGCCGGCTGGTGAACCTGGGCTGCGGTACCGGCCACCCCAGCTTTGTTATGAGCTCGAGCTTTGCCAATCAGACCATCGCCCAGATTGAGCTCTACAGCAAGCCCAAGGACTACAAGGCAGGTAAGGTCTATGTGCTGCCCAAGCACCTGGACGAAAAAGTGGCGCGTCTGCACCTGAAGAAAGTTGGCGCCATGCTGACCGAGCTTAGCGACGAGCAGGCCGCGTACATCGGCGTCAGCAAGGCCGGCCCCTACAAGGCCGATACCTACCGCTACTGATGCGTGCCGACCAGCTGCTGGTGCTGCGTCAGCACGCCAGCAGCCGCTCGCAAGCCCAACGCCTGATTGAGGGGGGTCTGCGCTGGCGCGTTGGCGAGGTCTGGAAGACCGTTACCAAGAATGGTGACGAGATTCCGCCCGAGGCCGAGCTGCAGCTGCAAGACCTGTCAGAGGCGCGCTATGTGTCGCGCGGTGGCCTCAAGCTCGAAGCGGCCTTGCTTTGGCTCAAGTTGTCGGTGGCCGGTTGGACCTGCCTCGATGTGGGGCAGTCTACCGGCGGATTTACCGATTGCTTGCTGCAGCAGGGCGCAGCGCGGGTGGTGGGGGTGGATGTGGGCAGTGCCCAGCTTCACCCTAGCTTGCGTGCCGATCCGCGTGTTCTATGCCTGGAAAAGTGCAATGCCCGTGCCCTGGATGCTTCTGATTTGATCGCTGCAGATCAAGACGCGACAAGGGCTGGAGGCCTTTTTGATGCTGATTCTGATGCAGTGGCGCAAGCGCCTTTTGAGCCGCTGTTTGACCTGATCGTGGGCGACTTGTCCTTCATCTCGCAAACTCTGGTGCTGCCGGCCCTGGTGCCGCTGCTCAAACCCGGAGCGGGCCTGCTGATGCTGGTCAAACCGCAGTTTGAGCTGCAGCCGGGCCAGGTCGGCAAGGGCGGCATTGTGCGCGATGCGCGTCTGTACCTGCTGGTCGAGCAGCGTCTGCGCGATTGTTGCGCCGCGCTCGGTTTGCAGGTGGCTGCGTGGTTTGACTCGCCCATCGACGGTGGCGACGGCAACCACGAATTCTTTTTGTACGCGCGCCCTGTGGGCGAATCCAACACGCGAAGGTAGCTCACCATGAAGCTGATCTCCGAAACGCCCCTGAGTATGGAATTTTTTCCACCCAAAACCCAGGAAGGTGAAGCCAAGCTGCGCCTGGTGCGTCAGCAACTGTATGCGCTGCGCCCGCAGTTTTGCTCGGTCACCTATGGGGCCGGTGGCTCCACCCAGGCCGGCACCTTCAACTGTGTGCGGGAGATACTTGCCGAGGGGGTTAGCGCGGCCTCGCATTTTTCCTGCGTTGGTGCAACCCGCGAGTCAGTCAGCGAGCAACTCGCCGTGCTGCAGGCCATGGGGGTGCGCCGCTTGGTCGCACTGCGCGGCGACCTGCCCAGCGGTTATGGGGCCCATGGTGCATTTCGCCATGCTAGCGATTTGGTGGCCTTTGTGCGGGCCCAGACTGGCAGGCATTTTCATATCGAGGTGGCGGCTTATCCGGAAGTGCATCCGCAGGCCGCTTCGCCGGCGGCCGACTTGCAATCCCTGTTAGCCAAAGAACAGGCCGGCGCCAATGCGGCTATCACGCAGTATTTTTACAACCCCGATGCCTACTTTCGCTTGGTTGACGAGGCGCAGGCGCTGGGCTTGCGGCTGCCCATCGTGCCGGGCATTTTGCCAATCATCAACTCGGCGCAACTGATGCGTTTCAGCGACGGCTGCGGCGCCGAAATACCGCGCTGGATTCGCTTGCGCTTGAACAGCTTGGGGGATGATGGCTCGGCGATTCGGGCCTTTGGCCTGGACGTGGTGACTGCCCTGTGCCAACGCCTGCTGGCAGGAGGTGCACCGGGCTTGCACTTCTACACCATGAACCAGAGTGCTGCAACGCTCGAGATTTGTCGGCGATTGGCGCTCTCATAAGCCTGCCTGCTGCGCAGCAGCCAAGGGCTAGTTCTAGCGCCCGTAGACGTCGTCAAAACGCACGATGTCGTCTTCGCCGAGGTAAGAGCCCGATTGCACCTCGATCATCTCGAGCTGCACCTGCCCTGGGTTTTCCAGCCGGTGCTGGATGCCAAGCGGGATGAAGGTGGACTGGTTTTCAGACAGCAAAAAAGTCTCGCCATCGCGTGTCACGCGGGCCGTGCCACTGACCACAATCCAGTGCTCGGCGCGGTGGTGGTGCATTTGCAGCGACAGCATGCCCCCGGGCTTGACCACAATGCGCTTGACCTGAAAGCGTTCGCCCGCATCCACGCTGTCGTACCAGCCCCAGGGCCGGAACACTTTGCGGTGCAGGCTGCTTTCGCTGCGCCCGAGTTGCTTGAGGCGGTCGACGACTTTCTTCACATCCTGGGTTCGGTCCTTGTGCACCACCAGCAATGCATCGGCGGTTTCTACCACCACCAGGTCACGCAGGCCGATACAGGCCAGCAGGCGGCCTTGCGAGATGCTCAGCGTGTTCTGGCAATCGTGCAGCAGCACATCCCCCTGGGCCACATTGCCCTGGGCGTCTTTGGGCAACAGGTTCCACAGCGCGTCCCAGGCCCCAACGTCCGACCAACCGGCATCCAATGCCAGCACCACCCCCGGGGGCAGTTGGCGCGCTTCGGGGGGCTCGGTGGCTGCCTCGGCGGCGATACGTTCCATCACCGCATAGTCGATCGAATCGGTCGGGCACTGGGCAAAAGCCTGTGGGTTGACCCGCACAAACTCTCCGTCGGTTTGGCCCTGGTCCCAGGCAGCCTGGCAGGCGGACAGGATATCGGCTCGGCAGCGACCGATGGCGCTGAGCCAGACCGAGGCCCGCAGCATGAACAGGCCGCTGTTCCATAGGTAGGTTCCGGCATCCAGGTAGGCCTGGGCGGTGGCCAGATCTGGTTTTTCGACAAACCGGGCGATCTCGCGCGCCGCCCCGTTAGCACCCGGGTAGGGCGCGCCGGCCTCGATATAGCCATAGCCGGTTTCGGGTGCATCGGGCGCGATGCCAAAGGTCACCACCGCGCCCTGGGTGGCCAGGGCCGCCCCTGCGCTGAGCACCCGCCGGAACGCGGCCGCGCCGGTGATCACATGGTCGGCCGGCATCACCAGCAAAACTGGGTCTTTGCCCGATTGAGCCGCCGCCAGGGCTGCCAGGGTTAGGGCCGGGGCGGTATTTTTTCCGTAGGGCTCGAGCAGGATACGCCCCGGCCGCTCCATCAGGCGCAATTGCTCGGCGATCACAAAGCGGTAGTCTTCATTGCACACCACCATGGGTGGGCACAGGGTGGCGCCGTCAATGCCCTCGACCCGGCGCACGGTGGCCTGCAAGAGCGAATCAGCGCCGGTGAGTGCCAACAGTTGCTTGGGGTATTTCTCGCGCGACAGGGGCCACAGTCGGGTGCCAGAGCCGCCGGACAGCACGATGGGTTGAATCAGCATGGGGGCCTATGAATTGAAGGGGTTTGCGTTGCTTGCCAAGGCGCTCAGGCGCGGGCATCGCCCCAGCGCAGCTGGCTGGTGTCGTCGCCCCGGTACAGGGTGTCGCCGTGGCGGTCCACGCAGTAATCGGGCGACACAATCATGTCGGTAAAGCGCATGTCCGCAGCAATTCGGGTGTACTCGAACAAAATGCTGCGCACCACCCGCGCACCCGTGCGGATGTGGCTGCCGTGGCCAATCCAGCTGGGACCGATGATGCTGGCGCCGGGCTCAATGCGTACGCTCGAGCCTATATGCACCGGCCCCTCGATCGTCACCTGGTCCCAGGCCACCGAGGTGTTCAAGCCGACCCAGATGCCGGGCCGCACCTGACGCCCGGGCATGTTCATTTCGGCCACCTCGCCGCGCAACACACGCTGCAGCACCGACCAGTAGTCGCTGACCCGGCCGATGTCTATCCAGTTGAAGGGCCGGTTCTGCACATAAAAGGGCAGGCCTTGTGCGACCAACTGCGGAAACAACTGCGAGCCGATGTCATACACCTGCCCGGGCGGTATCAGGGCCAGCGCTGCGGGCTCGAAAATATAGATGCCGGTACTGGCCAAGGTCGACTTGGCCTGGACCGGCTGCGGTTTTTCCTGAAAGGACTCGACCCGGCCGTGGGCCCCGGCCACCACGATGCCATAGTTGGACACATCGGCAAGCGGCACGTCCATGGCGACCAGGCTGGCAATCGCTCCTTTGTCCTGGTGTTCGGCCAGCGCGGCGCCAATGTCCAGGTCAACCAGCGCGTCGCCGCACAGCACCATGGTGGTTTGGTCAAAAAAGCCACTGAAATCCTGGATGCGCCGCAGACCACCGGCTGAGCCCATCGGGCGGGGCAGGATCTCGCCGTGGTCACGCACGCCTTCGTAGGCGTAACCGATCTGCACGCCCCAGCGGTGACCATCGCCAAAGTACTCCTCAATTTTTTGGTGGTGCCAAGCAACATTCACCATGATCTCGGTGATGCCGTGGCGGGCCAGGTGCTCGACCAGGTACTCCATCACCGGCTTGCCCAAAATCGGCACCATGGGCTTGGGCAGGTCGCGCGTGAGCGGCCGCACGCGGGTGCCTCTTCCGGCTGCCAAAATCATGCCTTTACCCATATGTGCCTCGGTTGACTCAGTTGATTGCGAGCGCTTACTGGCGCGAATTGTAGTAACGCAGGCTCAGCCTCAGCCGCCCGATTCGACCGCCCAGGCCGCATGCTCGTCTTGCGCGAGTTGTTGGACGAGTTGCGGCAGCGCCGCCTGCAAGGCCGCCTTCAGGGTGTGTGGTGGATTGATGATGAACAGGCCGCTCGCAGGCAGGCCGGGACGCTGCACCTCGCCCATCGCATCGGTCGTCAATTTGCTGTTCTTCACGGTCAGGCTGGCATTGAGCCAAGGGCGTTGCGCTTTGACCGCCAATGTCTTGAGCTTGCGCGGCACATCATGGGCCTCGGGGCGGGGAATCAAGGGGTACCAGGCAATATAGGTGCCGGTGACAAAGCGCTGTAGCGCATCTGCCAGCATGGCAGGTACGCGGGCGTAATCGCTCTTGATCTCGTAACTGGGGTCGCACAGCACCAGGGCCCGTCTGGCCGGCGGGGGCAAAAATTTCCTCAGGCCCTCAAACCCGTCTTCCTGCAGCACAGCCACCTGGCGCCCGGCCGCCAATTGGGCGATGTTTGCGCCCAGTGTCTTGGCGTCGGTTGGGTGCAGCTCAAACAGCTTAAGCCGGTCACGCTCGCGCAGCAGGCGCTGGATGATGAAAGGCGAGCCGGGGTAGACCCGTTGGCTGTTTTTGCTGTTAAAGCTTGCTACGAGGTCGAGGTAGTCCTGCAGCAGCAGCGCGGTAGGCGCGCTGGTTGCCGCATCAGCAGCAGGATGTTGGTTGGCTTTTGTCGGCCGCAGCGGGGGAGGGGCGGCAAGGAGGCGTAAAAAACCCTCCGCAGCCTCCCCGCTGGTGCGCGCATAGTCGCCATCTAGCCGGTACAGCCCAGCCCCGGCATGGGTGTCAAAGACAGTCAGGGCCGTCTGTTTTTGGGTCATATGGCGCAGCACTGCCAAGAGGGTCATGTGCTTGAGCACATCGGCATGGTTGCCGGCATGAAAAGCGTGGCGGTAACTGAACATGGCTTATATGGTAACCGCCACCCTCTGGCGCAAGGCGAAAATCTCCTATAATCTTTGGCTTCGCAGCGCTTTTGTGGCTCCGCGGCGAAGCCATTTTTCTCACCATCTCTAGAGAGTGCGCTGAATGGAACCCCACCTAAGAGATTCCCGTCAGAGGAACGCCGACCGTGGAAAAGAGCCCGCCAAACCCTCTGTTAAAAGAGAAAACTCATGACCAAAACTTTCAGCGCGAAACCCGCTGATGTGGTGCACGAGTGGTTTGTGGTTGACGCGACCGACAAGGTCCTCGGACGAGTAGCCAGCGAAGTTGCTCTCCGTTTGCGCGGCAAACACAAGGCCATTTACACGCCCCATGTCGACACCGGTGACTTCATTGTCATCATCAATGCAGCCCAGCTGCGTGTTACCGGCGCTAAGCCGCTTGACAAAATTTACTACCGGCACTCCGGTTATCCAGGTGGCATCTCAGCCACCAACTTCCGAGACATGCAGGCCAAGCACCCTGGCCGCGCCCTGGAGAAAGCTGTCAAGGGCATGTTGCCCAAAGGCCCTCTTGGCTACGCCATGATCAAGAAGCTCAAGGTCTACGGTGGTGCACAGCACCCGCACACTGCCCAGCAACCCAAAGTGTTGGAAATTTAAGGAGCCTTGACATGATTGGTGATTGGAACAATGGTACCGGCCGTCGCAAATCCAGCGTCGCGCGGGTCTTCCTGAAAAAAGGCTCTGGCCAGATTGTGGTAAACGGCAAAGACATCGAGAAGTTTTTCGGTCGTCAAACCTCCATCATGATTTGCAAGCAGCCCCTGATGCTGACCAACCACGCCCAGACCTTTGACATCATGGTCAATGTCGCGGGTGGTGGCGAATCCGGCCAGGCCGGCGCAGTACGCCACGGCATCACCCGTGCCCTGATCGACTACGACGCCACGCTCAAGCCAGAGCTCAGCAAGGCCGGCTTTGTGACCCGGGATGCCCGGGAAGTTGAGCGTAAAAAAGTTGGTTTGCATGGCGCGCGTCGCCGTAAGCAGTTCAGCAAACGCTAAACCATCTGGCTGCTGGGCCAAGCCGCCGCCCCACAAAAGCCGCCCGGAAGAGATTCCTGGCGGCTTTTGTTATGGGGTCGCCTGCTAGACTGCAAGGCCTATGCGAACCCGTTTGTTTCTTCGCCGACTTACTGTCAGTGCGCCCAGAATGGCGGTGCGCAGTGCATTGCCCTGGCCCCTGCGTTGGGTGGTGCTGGCCATCGCCCTGGGTTTCTGCGCTGCCCTGGCACTGTGGGCCTTCGAGTTCGGGCGCGATATCGCGGGCCTGGAGTCTTCCAGCCGCGAACGCTTGGCGCAAAGCCGAGCCGAGGCGGCCGTACTGCGGGCTGAACTCGGCGTGGCGATTGAGGCACGGGACAAGGCGCAATCGATCGCCAACACATCGGACACTTTGCTGACGTCGGAAAAAGTCGCGCAAGAGCGCCTGTTGGCGCAAAATAAGCAGCTCGAAGCAGAAAACCGTGTGCTGCGCGACGACCTTGGTTTTTTTGAGAAGCTTATTCCATCGGGTGGAGGTGGTAGTATCACAGTCCGCGGTTTCCAAGTAGATGTCAGCGGCGGGCGAGAGATCAAATGGCAGGTTCTGGTGATACAGCCGATGAAAAACCCGGGCGAATTTAACGGTCTGTTGGAGTTGAGCTTTTCGGGTTTGCAAAACGGCAAAGCTTGGACGACCAGTTTGCCGGATGGCGCAGTGCCCTTGAAATTGCGCCAGTATGGGCGGCTGGAAGGCGTGTTGACCCTGCCGCCGCAAACCGTGGTGAGTACCGCCACGGCCAGGGTGCTGGAAGGCGTAATGGTCAAAGCGTCGCAAAGCTTGAAACTGTAGTCGGGGAGTCAATGCATAGCCAAACAGAAGGCCGCGCCATGTTTAACAAGAAAAAACAACCCCCCATCAGGAGCCTGATTGCGCAGGGTAGCCTGATTGAGGGCGATTTCAAATTCTCCGAGGGGCTGCGGGTAGATGGTGAAGTTGTCGGCAACATCATGGCCAGCCCGGATGTGCCAAGCATGCTGGTGGTGTCCGAGACAGCGGTAGTGCAGGGCGAGTTGCGTGCTGACCACATCATTATCAGCGGCAGCGTCAACGGGCTAGTCCACTCGGCGGTGCTCTTGGAACTGCAACCCAAGGCACGCATTCGGGGCGATGTGCACTACGTGGCGCTAGAAATGCACCAGGGCGCCATCATCGATGGCCAGTTGCGGCCCATCGTGGCCGAGGGCGAAAAGCCCACACTGGTCTTGGCTGCAAACAACAGGGCAGTTAAGTCCTGAGCAAATTGCTGTACTATTGTCTCGACACCCATTTTTTGGAGATCCCATGAGCGCCCTTGCCGAAATTGTCCAGTCTGAAATGCCAACCCCTATTCTGTTTACCGACAGTGCGGCTGCTAAAGTTGCCGATCTGATCGCTGAAGAGGGCAACCCCGAACTCAAGCTTCGGGTTTTCGTACAGGGTGGCGGTTGTTCTGGTTTCCAATATGGTTTTACTTTTGACGAAATCACCAACGAAGACGACACCACCATGACCAAAAATGGCGTCTCATTGCTGGTTGACGCCATGAGTTACCAGTACCTGCTAGGCGCTGAAATCGACTACAAAGAAGACCTTCAGGGCGCACAGTTTGTCATTAAAAACCCCAATGCCACCAGCACCTGCGGCTGTGGTTCGAGTTTCTCTACTTGAGTGGCAGGGCTGGCACAAAGCCGCTCTCATCGCAACAAACAACAACGGGCTCCACTGGCGCCCGTTGTTGTTTGCGCGCCCCGGCGAATATGGGGCCGAGTTTTCGGCGCTGCCTAGTCGGCTGTGGCGCGTTGCAAAGACGCGGCACCCAACAGGGCTATGCGGGCGGCGTCTGCCCGTTGGCCGAAAGCTGGTCGGGCGCTGGCACTCACCGGTATCGCCTCGCTCTGCCGGGCAAGGGTGAGCGGGTCTTGGTGCTGGTCATTGACTCTGAACTCGAAATGCAAATGCGGCCCTGTGGCCCACCCGGTGGCGCCCACCGCGCCAATGTGCTGACCCTGTGTTACCGCTTGGCCATGGCGCACCAACAAGCGGCTTAAATGGGCGTACACCGTGGTGTGTTGGTTGCGGTGCTTGACGAACACCACATTGCCAAAACCGGTTTGCACACCCGCGAACTCCACCACGCCTTCCCCCACACTGCGCACCGGGGTGCCAGTGGCGGCCGCGTAATCAAGGCCGCGGTGGGCAGCCCATTTTTGCAAAATGGGATGAAAGCGCATTTTGAAGCCGCTCGTGATTCGGGAAAATTCCATTGGCGAGGCCAGGTAGACACGCCGCAAACTTTGACCATCGAGCGTGTAGTAGCCCCCCTTGGCGCCAGCTACCGGTTCACGGAACCACATGGCCTGGAATTTTTTCCCGCCGTTGACAAACTCGGCACTGAGCACCCGCCCGCTGCGCAGGGGTTCGCCATCGCCTTCGAGGGTTTCGTAGACGATGGAAAACCGGTCGCCCTTGCGCAGTGCGCGGTTGAAATCGATGTCCCCAGAAAATATTTCAGCCACCTGTGTCGTAACCGCATCAGGAATGCGCGCCTCGTCGGTGGCAGCAAACAGTGAGCTTTGGATACTGCCGCTGACCAGTCGGGTCGAGACGGTGAGCGCTGCGGTTTCCAGTCTCGACACCCAAGCCCCGCCAGCGGGTTCGATCACCAGGCGTTTGAATTGGCCGTCGTCCTCGGGGCTCCAGCGCGCGCTGAGTTTTTGCAAGGTGTTCTGCCGGGTGGCCTCAGCGCTCACCAAGCGTCCACTGCGGCCCAGCAGCTTGCGCGCGTTTGCGTCGGAGCGCAAAAATTGAGCGGCAGATGGATCGTCCACGCCCAAGCGTCGCAGCAGGCTGTCGGCAGTGTCGGAGGCGCGGGTCAGGTCAGAGCGGTACAGGTTCAGTGCCGGCGCGCCTGGGTTGGCCGAGCCAGCGAGTTCAGGCAGTGCAATCGATTCAACAACTTGGCGAATGGTTTGCTCTGCCGGGTCGGGTGCGAATGCAGCGAGGGCGTAGGTGGCGCCCACGCCGCCGAGCAATAGCGCGGCAAACAGTCCGGCAAACTGCTTAGGATATTGCGCCAAGCAGGCCTGCGCCGAGCGGCTCGAGGATTGGATGGCGGTGATGAGGCGGTGCAACAAAATGAGACGGTTGTAGGTTGCCGGGATGGTGCGATACGGTTTGACAGTTTTAACACTGTGTCTGAGCCGACTAAAATTCAAGCACAGGAGGGCAGGCAGTATAGCCGCACCAAGCCCCTTGGCATCCCAGTTAAAACCCTTATGAATCAAGCGCCTGCCCCCCAATTTCCCGTCACTGAGCGGGTCCAGCAGTCCTTGGCCGTGTCCCTGCGTGGCTGCGACGAGCTGATCCCGCAGGAGGACTGGGTCAAAAAACTGGCCCGTTCAGAGGCCACCGGCACACCGCTGCGCATCAAGCTTGGCCTGGATCCAACGGCTCCCGATATTCATGTCGGGCACACCGTGGTGCTCAACAAGATGCGCCAATTGCAGGACCTGGGCCATACCGTGATTTTTCTGATCGGCGACTTCACCACCCTGATTGGCGACCCGTCCGGGCGCAACAGCACCCGCCCGCCGCTCACGCGTGAGCAAATCGAGGCCAACGCCCAAACCTATTACCGGCAGGCTTCGATGGTGCTGGACCCGGCCCGCACGGAGATTCGCTACAACAGCGAGTGGGGCGACGCGCTGGGCTCGCGCGGCATGATTCAGTTGGCGGCCCGCTACACCGTGGCGCGCATGATGGAGCGCAATGATTTTCATGACCGCTTCAAAGCCGGTTCGCCGATCAGCGTGCACGAGTTTTTGTATCCGCTGATGCAGGGCTACGACAGCGTGGCCTTGAAAAGCGACCTCGAGCTGGGCGGCACCGACCAAAAGTTCAACCTGCTGGTGGGCCGCCACCTGCAGGCCGAGTATGGGCAGGAGCCCCAGTGCATCCTGACCATGCCGCTGCTCGAGGGTCTCGACGGCGTCGAGAAAATGTCGAAAAGCAAAAACAATTTCATCGGCATCTCGGAAGACGCCAACACCATGTATGCCAAGGTGCTGAGCATTTCTGACAAGCTGATGTGGCGCTGGTACACCCTGCTGAGCTTTCGCAGCCTGGCCGAGATCGAGACGCTCAAGGCTGAGGTGCAGGCCGGGCGCAACCCCAAGGATGCCAAGGTGGCTTTGGCGCTCGAGATCACGGCGCGGTTCCATTCGGCCGGGGCGGCTGAACTGGCCCAGCAGGATTTCATCAACCGCAGCCAGGGCGGTCTGCCCGATGAGATCGCCGAACTCAGCCTGCCACTGGCCGACGGGGGGGCGCCAGTTGCCATTGGCGCATTGCTGCGGCTGGCCGGCCTGGCCGCTTCAAGCGGCGAGGGCAATCGTTTGATCGAGGGCGGCGGCGTTCGGGTCGACTCAGCTGTGGTCAGCGATAAGGGCCTCAAGCTCGGCGCTGGCACCTATGTGCTGCAGATTGGCAAGCGCCGCTTTGCCCGGGTCACGCTGGCCTAGCGCCAAGCCGAGCCTGGCAGCCCCATGATGGCCGGTGCGGCTGCTAAAAAACTGCCCTCGGCGCGCGCCCTGCTGCGTCTGTCGGTGCTGGTGGCGCTCATCACCATCGTGCTCAAAACACTGGCCTGGTACATCACCGGTTCGGTCGGCCTGTTGTCAGACGCCATGGAATCTTTCGTCAACCTGGCCAGTGCAATTTTTGCCCTGATGATGGTCACCGTGGCGCAACGCCCGGCTGACCAGGCGCACCCCTACGGGCACCACAAGGCGGAGTATTTCTCGTCCGGCTTTGAGGGGGTTTTGATCATCGCTGCGGCATTGGGCATTTTTTGGGCGGCGCTACACCGTCTGTTTGTGCCTCAGCCCATTGAGTCGGTGGGCTGGGGTGTAGCCCTGTCGGTTCTGAGCTCAGTGCTCAACGGTGGGCTGGCCTGGGTGATGTTCCAGGCCGCGCGGGAGCACCGCTCGATTGCGCTGGAGGCCGATGCCCGACATTTGGTGACCGATGTCTGGACCTCGGCGGGCGTGGTCCTTGGTATTGCGGCGGTAGCTGCGACCGGCTGGCTGTGGCTGGACGCTTTGGTGGCGATGGGGGTTGCAATGAACATTCTCAAAGAGGGGGTTCAGCTCATGTGGCGCTCATCGCAGGGCCTGATGGACCAAGCGGTAGAGCCCGAGGTGCTTGTGCAAATCCACAGCACCTTGGCTGAGTTCAGTCACCGCACGATCCGCTTTGACCACCTCACCACGCGCCGTTCGGCCCAGCGCCGCTTTGTTGATTTGCACATGCACATGCCGGCGAGTTGGTCGCTGGGCCGGGCAGCGGCCTTACGCACCAGTGTCGAACAGGCTTTGATGGCGGCAGTGCCCGGCCTGCGCGCCAGCATACAGTTGTTGCCCAGCGATGTAGAGGCGCATTTCGACGGCCCTAAAGAGCTGGACTGAAGCCTTTTTCTGCTGGTTTTTTCTTTTGACTGCAGGAATTTGGCAGTTATCATGGTTGCATCAAATCGAGCCCCCCAGGGGCCACAGTTGCATCAGGGGGATGTCATGCAAGCAAAGTTGTCAATCAGGCCGCATTCAACGGCCGGGCCTGCCACGGCCTCAATGCCCCGGGTGCTGGGGCAGGTTTTGTGCGTTCTGGGCTGAGCCCGGTGCTCATCCCTCTGAGCCTGCGGGCCAAGCTGCTCCTGTTTGGCATGGCCCTGCAGCTTGGCGTGCTGGCGGTGCTGGCCCTAAGCATCCCGATGATTGTGGAGCCCCATTTCAGGGCCGAACAAGCCGCCGATACCCAACGCTTCAAATCCATGGTCAGTGCCGCGCTGGCGCTTGCAATTGCCAGCGGCGACGACGCCTCTGTCAATGCGGTCTTGCAGCACAGCCGAGCCGACCAAGATTTGGTCTATATCGCGGTGTATGGCACCAACGGACAACTCATTGCCGGGGATGCTGCCCCCAGCCCCGCGGCAACCAAAGCCGGGCCCTTTGAAGCCGTTTCCTCGGCCATCAGCCTAGACGGCCTGGCCGTGGGCGAGCTCAGGTTTGCGCTGTCTGGCAGCGAACTCCGGCGCGTGCACCAGGCTTTTTTGCGTGGTCTTGCGTGGCTTGGCCTGCTGATTCTGGCGCTGTTCTCGCCCCTGCTGTGGTGGGCTAGTGCCAGCCTGAGCCGGCCAGTGCGGACCCTGCTGACCGCCAGCCGGGATATTCGGGCGGGCAACTATGACATCGATGTCAAGCCCGGCAGCGCTGATGACATCGGAGCATTGCAAGCCTCATTCATCCGCATGAGCGCAGAAATTCGCCGCAAGGTGAACGAACTCACCCACAGCGAAGCTTTGCAGCGGCGCTACCTGCGCCAAGCGCTGGACCAGCGGGGCGAGCTGGTGAACGCCTTGCAAAGGGCCGAGGCTGCAAGTACCGTCAAGACAGAGTTTTTAGCCCATGTCAGCCATGAAATCCGCACGCCCCTGAACGCGATACTGGGCTTCTCGCAGCTGCTGCAGTCGGCGCCGCTGCAGGGCCAGCACCGGGACTATCTGGGCAGCCTGGAGGTGGCCGGACAAACCCTGTTGTACGCCATCAATGATTTGCTGGATTACGCAAAGCTCGAGGACAGCACACTGGTCTTGGTCCATCAGCCCTTTGTTTTGACCGAGTTGCTCAAAGACCTGGACCGCCAGTTTGGGGCTCAGGCGCGCGCCAAAGGCTTGCTGCTGCACACCCGGCTCGGCACGGGCCTGCCGCCGGGCTTTGTCGGCGATGCCCAGCGACTGCGGCAAATACTGGCCATTTTGGTGGGCAATGCCATTAAATTCACCGAATTCGGTGAGGTGCTGATCGATGCCACTTGTGCCGAACCCAGCAGTGCCACGGTCAGCCTGAAAATCTCGGTGCGCGATACCGGTATTGGCCTGTCCGAAGAGCAGTTGATGCATATTTTTTCTCCGTTTGTCCAGGGTGATGCGTCCAACACACGGCGCTATGGTGGCACCGGGCTGGGACTGTCGATTTGCCGCAGCCTGCTGGCGCTGATGGGTAGCGAGATCACAGCCATCAGCAAACCCGGCGCCGGCTCGAACTTTCATTTCATGCTTGATTTACCGGTAGCCGCTGGCAGTTTGGCGCCAGTTGCTGCTGCGGCCGACCCGGCCCACCTGCGCGGTCGCAAGGTCCTGGTGGTTGAGGACAACCCGGTCAACGCGCTGGTAGCTCGCGCCTTGCTCGAAGAGCTCGGTCTGCAGGTGACGAGTGCTGGCGATGCGCAGCAGGCGCTGCAGCAGATTTTGGTGGACCGGTTCGACCTGGTGCTGATGGATTTGAAACTGCCCGGTATCGACGGCCTGGAGGCCAGCCGGCGCCTGCTGATGCAGCTCGGAGCGCTTGCGCCGCCTGTCATTGCCTTGTCTGCAGCCAATGGGCCTGGTGTGCAGCAGGCCTGCCTGGCTGCGGGCATGGTGGACTGCCTGTCAAAGCCAATACGGCGCGAGGTCTTGGCAGGCGCGCTGCTCAAGTGGCTACCGGCGCCGCCCGCCGAACTCAGCGGCAGTGCCGAACCGCAGCCAGAGCAGCTTGTGCAGTTTGACATTGACCGCAAGAGACTGCGGCCCGCGCTGCGCCTGCTCGAGCGTTTGCTGTCCCACAACCTGCTGTCCGCCCGACACCAACTTTTGGCGATCGAACCCCTGTTGGGAGAGGGCGCGGCCAAGACCGGTTTTGAGCCAGTGGCCCAGGCCACGCGAGCCTTGCGCTTCAAAACTGCCCGTGTGGCCCTGGATCTATTTTCTGAGCAACTCGGGCTTGAGCCCGGCCAGGCCTGAACATGCCAAACCGAGCCCGCATATTGATCATCGACGACATCGCAGCCAACCTGGTTTTGCTCGGCGAGGTTTTGTCTGACCTGGCTGAGGTCCAGTTCGCCACTTCAGGCGCTGAAGCGCTGGCACTGGTGCAACAGTCCCAGCCTGATTTGATTTTGCTCGATGTCATGATGCCGGAGATGGACGGCTATGCAGTCTGCGAGGTCCTCAAATCCGGCCCTGCCAGCCGGGCTATACCGCTGATCTTCGTGACCGCCAAAAATGATCCGTATAGCGAGTCTCGGGCACTGGAGGCCGGGGCCGTGGATTTCATTCATAAGCCGATCAACCTCGCCGTGGTGCGCTCGCGTGTGCGCTTGCAACTCGAGCTCAGGGGGCGTGAGCTTGCCCTGCAGCGGCTCAACGCGGAACTCGAAAACACCGTTGCGCTGCGCACCCACGCCATCAGCGACGCCCTCGCCGGCGCGCAGGATGCAGACCGCATCAAGTCGGCCTTTCTGGCTAACATGAGCCACGAAATCCGCACCCCCCTGAACGCAATCATTGGCATGACCCATCTCGCGCAGGGTACCGAGCTGACCGCCCGGCAGCGCAATTACCTGGGCCGGATCGATGCTGCAAGCCAGCATTTGATGGGCATCATCAACGGCATTCTTGACCTCACCAAAATTCAAGCGGGCAAGCTGCAAGCCGAAGTGTCCGACTTCAAACTAGAGCAGTTGCTTGACAACACCATCGCCATGGTGGCTGCAAAAGCCGCCGACAAGGGGCTGGAGCTGATTCTCAGCGTGGCCCCGGGAACGCCCGCTTATTTGCGTGGTGACCCGCTGCGCCTGGGCCAGGTACTGCTCAACTTTGCCAGTAACGCGGTTAAATTTACCGAGCAGGGGGAAGTCGAAATCTCTGTGGTGGCAAGCCAAGTGATGGCGCATTCGGTCCACCTGCGCTTCGCTGTGCGGGACACCGGCATTGGCATCAGCGAGGCGCAGCGCGGGGCCTTGTTCAAAGATTTTTCACAGGCCGACAGCTCAACCACCCGGAAATACGGCGGCACCGGTCTGGGCCTGGCAATTGCGGCGCGCTTGGTGGATTTGATGGGCGGAGAGTATGGCCTTGCCCCAAGCGC
This sequence comes from Comamonadaceae bacterium, assembly GCA_014190675.1. Classification (GTDB taxonomy): domain Bacteria; phylum Pseudomonadota; class Gammaproteobacteria; order Burkholderiales; family Burkholderiaceae_C; genus Rhodoferax. The sequence continues at coordinate 31,862 of BJGT01000026.1, forward strand.
CGCGGCGGGCTCGACCTTCTGGTTCGCCGTCCCCCTGGGCCTGCAGGCCGACGCACCCGCAGCGCCGCAAATGCCGGCGGATGCTGCGGGCTTTCGCATCCTGGTGGTTGAAGACAACGCCAACGCCTGCCGGCAACTTTGCGACATGCTGGGGCGCATGAATTTCTCCGTCGAATCAGCCGGCACAGGTGCTGATGCCCTGTTGGCATTGCAGGCCGCGCAGGCGCGCCAGCAGCCTCTTGATGTGGTCTTGCTGGATTGGCAGCTGCCCGACATGAGCGGCGCGGCGCTGGCCCGCCAGATTCGGCAAACCCCTCTTGGCCGCCAACCCCACCGGAGTTTGCTCACCGCCTTCGGGCGCGAACACCTGTTTGCCGCCGCCACCCTGGACGGCATCAACAGTATGTTGGTCAAGCCGGTCAGCGGGTCAGCACTGTTTGAGCACATGATGTCTGTTTTGGGGCGCAGCGCCTTCCAGTCTGTGCCAGCCGAGTCTGTTGCCGGCGAGCCTGAGGCGCTGCTGAACCTGCAGGCACTGCGCGGGCGACGCGTGCTGCTGGTTGAAGACAATCCAATCAACCGGGAGCTCGGCCTGGAATTGCTGCAGGAGCAGGGCCTGCGCGTGGTCACTGCCGAGCATGGGCAACAGGCCCTGGAGCTGTTGCGTGCCGGGTTGCACTTTGATCTGGTGTTGATGGACATCCAGATGCCGGTGCTTGACGGGCTGGCCGCCACCCGCGCGATTCGGGCTCTGGCAGGTTTTGCCGAATTGCCTATTTTGGCCATGACCGCCAACGCCATGTCGGAGGACCGGCAGCGCTGCCTGGACGCCGGCATGAATGACTTTGTCACCAAGCCGATTGACATCAAGGCGCTGTGGCGTGCCCTTCTGCGCTGGCTGCCCTACCGAAGCGGTCCCGACAAGAGGTCCGCAGACCCGCCTGGCGCCGCCCAGCCGTCGCAAGTGTCGCTGGGGCTGGCAGGCGAGGTTGAGGGCCTTGACACTGAATTGGGCCTGCGCCACTGCCTTGGCAGGCCAGACCTTTATCTGGGGCTGCTGCGCCAATTTGCCGAAGGTCAGGACCAAGAAGCCAAGCAATTGCAGCTCGCGCTGGAGCAGTTCAATTGGCTTTTGGCACAGCGGTTGGCGCACACCCTGAAATCTGTGGCGGCCAACCTTGGAGCGCTGCGGCTGCAAGCCCTGGCCGATTCGCTGGAGCGTGCTTTGGCAGCCCAGGCACCCGGCCCGCCCGACACCCAACACCTGCTCGAGCAGGGGCAGCAAGTCGACTTGGCCACCCGGCACCTGTTGCAACAACTGGCGCTGGCGCTGGGCC
>BJGT01000027.1 GCA_014190675.1 Comamonadaceae bacterium
CTTCTGACGCCACCACAATGTCAAAGCCATCCTCGCGCGGGAAACCGTTGCCCGGGCCACCGAGCGACACCACAGTAGAGCGCAGGGCTCGATCGTTCATGTCCATCACCCGGCGCCAGACGATGCGTCGGGCATCAAAACCCAGGGTGTTGCCGTGGTGGATGTGGTTGTCCATCAGTGCGGCCAGCAGGTTGTGCGCCAGCGCAATCGCATTGAAGTCACCAGTGAAATGCAAGTTGATGTCCTCCATCGGCACCACCTGCGCATAGCCGCCGCCGGCCGCGCCGCCCTTCATGCCAAACACCGGGCCGAGCGAGGGCTCGCGCAGCGCAATCACGGTGCGCTTGCCAATGCGGTTGAGCGCATCCCCTAGGCCCACGGTGGTGGTGGTTTTGCCTTCGCCGGCTGGCGTCGGGCTGATGGCGGTCACCAGCACCAGCTTGCCGTTGGGGGTCTGGTTGTTGTTGAGCCACTGCAGGTCAATCTTGGCCTTGTAGTGGCCATAGGGCTCCAAGGCTTCCGCAGGGATGCCGAGCCGGTCCTGCGCCATTTGGATGATGGGCTTCAGGGTTGCGGCCTGGGCGATTTCGATGTCTGAACCTATCACGGTGTCTCCTGAGTGTTGTGCCGCAGCCAAGGCCGGCCGAAGGCCTGAAGCCGACGATTGTGGGCAGGTCTGATCTGCGCCACAAGCAGCAATGCGTCGCGCATTATCCCGCCAGCGTCAGCCGGGCTGGCGGGTATAGTCGCGCGGCTGTGTTCATTGCCTCAAAGTTGCTGCAGTTTGTCACCCAACCGCTGGCCTGGGCCGCACTGCTTTTGCTGTGCGGCCTGCTCGCTGCAAAGCTGGGACTAGCCTGGGGCCGGCGCTGGGGGCCCCGACTGAGCTGGGCCGCCCTGGCGGTACTGCTGCTGCAGGGCTGGGAGCCTCTGCCCGACGCCTTGATACGCCAGCTCGAGTTGCGCCACCCAGAGCTGGCTGCAGATACCCCCCTGCAGGACTTTGCCGGTGTACTGCTGCTTGGCGGCGCCCTCGAGCCAGCTTATGTATGGCAGGGCCACAACCAAGTGGCCCTGAACGAGGCGGCCGAACGAATGACCGCAGCAGTGCCGCTGCTGCAAAAGCAGCCGGGCCTGCGGCTGTTGTTCACCGGCGGAGAGGGTGAACTGCTCGCCACCGGCATCACCGAGGCCGACCGCGCCGCCTTGTTTTTTGCCAGCATGGGCGTGCCGCGAGAACGCCTGGTGATGGAGTCGGCCTCGCGCAATACTTTCGAGAATGCGGTGTTCAGCGCCCGGCTAGCTGGCATCGACACCAAGCAACGCTGGCTGCTGCTGACCTCGGCCTCGCACATGCCCCGCGCCATGGCAACTTTCCAAAAAGCCGGTTGGAACGTGACACCCTACCCAGTTGACTACCGCAGTGGCCTGGCCACACCCCTGACCCAATATTCTTTGGCCGAGGGAGCTCGCAAATGGCATCTGGTGCTGCACGAGCTCCTGGGCTCGCTGGTCTACCAACTCACCGGCCGCGCCTGACAGCGCGGCGGCCGGTGCCACCAAACGGCCTGGTGCGCCGCACTGGCAGACTCAAGGCGGAGCGGGTAGGACGGGCAAGGGGGTGGCGAGCAGTTTGTCTATGCGCTTGCCTTCCAGGGCCACCACCTCAAAGCGCCAGCCGACGCACTCGATACGCTCGCCGGCTTGCGGCATTGCGCCAGACACCGACATCAGCAGGCCGGCTACGGTGTTGTAGCGGCCACGGTCTTCTTCAGGCAGATCGTCCAGGCCCAGGCGCACCTTGAGCTCGCCAACTGGCATCAGGCCGTCGATCAGCCAGCTGCCGTCCTCGCGTCGCGTGGCCCAGGCCTCGGTCTGGGCGTCTGGTTGCAGCTCCCCAGTGATGGCCTCGAGCAGGTCAAGCGGGGTCAGCAGGCCCTGCACCGTGCCGTATTCGTCGACGACAAACACAAAACGTCCGGCACGGACGCGGAACTGCTCGAGCAGGGCCATGGCGCTGAGGGTCTCAGGCACAAAGGTGGCTGCCGTGGCATGCGGCTCGATCGGGCCGGGCATGGCCGGCCCAAGTTCGAGCAGGCGCGCCACACTGATGACGCCCACCACATGCTCGAGCGAGCCCCTGCACACCGGGTACCAGGAGTGGGCGCCCTGCCCAGCGCCAGCGGCCGCGCGTTGCAGGCTGTGGGCCACCGTGTGCGAGGCATCCAGCCAAGCCATGTCAGCCCGTGGCACCATCAGTGAGGTGAGCGGGCGGGCGTCGAGCTGAAACACGTTTTGCACCATCTGGTGCTCATGCTGCTCGATCAAGCCGGCGTTGACGCCCTCCTCCAAACTGGCGGTAATTTCTTCTTCGGTGACCGCCCGGGCCGCCGTGGTGTCAATGCGCAGCATCTTGAGCACGGCCGCCGTGGTGCCAGAAAGCAGGCGCACAAAGGGCTTGGCGGCGGTGGCAAGCCACAGCATGGGCCGAGACACCCAGCGGGCCACGGGCTCGGGGTAGAGCTGGCCAATGCGCTTGGGCACAAGCTCCCCAAAAATAATGGTGATGAAGGTGATGGCGGTGACCACCATGGCGGTGGCCGATATGGCCGCCGCCTTCTCACTGACACCCCAGCCCAGCAGCCAGGCCGACACGCCCTCGCTGAAAGCCGCCTCGCCCACAATGCCATTGAGCACACCAATCGAGGTGATGCCAACCTGTACGGTGGACAAAAACTGGTTTGGATTGCCCAGCAGGGTGAGTGCCGCCTGGGCCCCTTTGTCACCGGCCTCTGCCATGGCACTGAGCCGCGCCTTGCGGCTGGCCGCCAGCGCGAGTTCCGACATCGCAAAGACGCCATTGAGCAGGGTCAGGAAAACAATCAGCAGGACATCCATGGATCAGCGGCGAGAATGAACACCATGGCACTTTACTTGATTGGCGATGTGCAGGGTTGCGACGCCGCCCTGCAGCGCTTGCTCGACAAGATTGATTTTTCCCCCAGTCGCGACACGCTTTTCATGCTGGGCGATCTGGTGAACCGGGGGCCAGATTCGGCCCGGGTGCTGCGCCGCCTGATGGGTTACGGCAGCGCCGCTGAATGCCTGCTGGGCAACCACGACCTGCACCTGCTGGCCTTGGCCCAGGGGGTGCGCCGGCCAAACCGAAGCGACACCATCAGCGATGTGCTTGCAGCCAGCGACCGGGACGCGCTGCTGGATTGGCTGCGCAGGCAACGCCTGGCCATGCTCGAAGTGATCGATGGCCAGCCGCTGCTGATGGTGCATGCCGGCGTGCTGCCGGGCTGGACCGCGCAGCAAGCGGTGGCACTGGCAGGCGAAGTTGAAGCGCAGTTGCGCGGAGCCGATGCGGCTGACTTTTTGCACCAGCTCTACGGCGACATGCCCGACACCTGGAGCGAGGCCCTGAGCGGTATGGCACGCTGGCGCATGATCGTCAACGGCCTCACCCGCCTGCGTTTTTGCAATGCCCAGAACCGCATGGAATTTGCCACCAAAGAAGGCGCCGGTGCCGCGCCTCAAGGCTACCTGCCCTGGTTTGATGTGCCGGGTAGACAAACCGAAGCGGTGACCGTGGCTTTTGGCCATTGGTCAACGCTGGGCGCCCTGCAGCGCACCAATTTGCTCGCGCTTGACACCGGCTGCGTGTGGGGCGGCTGCCTGAGCGCCCTGCGCTTTTCGCAGCGCGGCGCAGCGCTGGCGGCGCGCAAGCCTCTGGCCGGCGCCCTGATTCAGGTGGCATGCCAAGCGGCACAGCGGCCGGTTTGAGCGGGCAGCCGCGGGGCTCAATCGCCCTTGAACAGAGCCGCCACGCGGCGCTTGGGCTTGATGTTGGCTGATATACCTCGGGCACCCGGGCGCGGCGCGCTGGCCTCCCAGGAAGGCACCGCCTGCTCCGCCGGTGCGGCTTCGTAGGGTTTGTCAAAGAAGGGGTCCCGTGGGGCACGCGAGCTGTGCACTGGGCGAGCGGCCCGGTCTGGGCGGAACTGCTGGCCATCGGCGCCGGACGCCCGGGGGTGGTTGTCTTGCCCGCCGCCCCGCTGGGCTTGGTCGTCGCCCCCGGCGGCATACATGCGCCGACCGTCATTGATGCGGCCCTGCCGGCGGATGTCGGGCTGATCTTCATCGAACTCCATGGCCTCTAGCTCGATTTTGATTTTGATGAGTTTCTCAATGTCCGCCACCAGCCGGGCATCACTTTTGGTAACAAAGCTGACCGCCAAACCAGAGGCTCCGGCGCGCCCGGTGCGCCCAATGCGGTGCACATAGTCTTCGGCGTTGAACGGGATATCGAAGTTGAATACCGCCGGCACGTCCTTGATATCCAGGCCCCGGGCCGCCACGTCGGTGCACACCAGCAGGTCAACCTCGCCTTTTTTGAAGGCATCAAGCGCCTTGAGGCGCTCATCCTGGCTTTTGTCACCATGCAGGGCGGTGGTGTTGAGGCCCTCGCGCTCCAGCGAGCGGGCCAGGCGGGCGCAGCCGAGTTTGCTGTTGACAAACACAAAGGCCTGCTTGAGTGCGCGACTCTTGATGATTTGGTGCAGCGCGTGGCGCTTGTCGTCGTCGCCCAGGCTGTAGAAATGCTGCTCCACAGTGGAGGCGGTGGCATTCGAGCGGGCCACCTCAATGGTGACGGGGCTTTGCAGGTAGCTGTTGGCCAGGCGTTTGATCTCGGGCGAAAAGGTGGCCGAGAACAGCAGGGTGGTGCGCTGTTTGGGCAGGTAGCTCAGGATGCGTTGCAGGTCGGGCAAAAATCCGATGTCAAGCATGCGGTCGGCCTCGTCTAGCACTACATATTCGACCTGCCCCAACACCGCATTCTTGGCCTCGATGTGGTCGAGCAGGCGCCCGGGGGTGGCCACCAGCACCTCGACGCCCCTTTTGAGCTCCAGGGTTTGCGGCTTCATGTCGATGCCGCCAAACACCACCGTGCTGCGCAACTGAGTGTGCTGGGCGTAGGCCTTGATGGCCTGGGCCACCTGGTCGGCGAGCTCCCGGGTGGGCAGCAGCACCAGTGCGCGCACCGGGTGGCGGGCCGGCGAGGTGGAGCCGTTTTCGTGTTTGAGCAGGCGCTGCAGCAGGGGCAAGGCGAAGGCGGCTGTTTTACCGGTGCCAGTTTGCGCCGCACCCATCACATCACGACCCTGAAGCACCACGGGTATGGCCTGGGCCTGAATCGGCGTCATGACGGTGTAGCCCAACTCTGCCACGGCGCGGGCCAGGGGAGACGCGAGTTGTAACTGGGCAAAGGCCATGACCGGGGTGTCGGACGCCAGCTCGGGCGTGGGGTCGAGGATCAAATCAGAGGTCAAATCGGTCATCAAAATCGGCTCTTCGAAGCCGCAGTCAAGTGCTATCGATCCGATAGCCGATGTTGCCCTGGAAATCGGGGCAGCGCGGGATTATCGGCCATCCGACCAGGCCCGGGCGGGTGAGACGGGGCTTCAGGCCCTCGGCAGCGTCACGCCGCGCTGGCCCTGGTATTTGCCACCCCGGTCCTTGTAGCTGGTTTCACACACCTCGTCGCTCTCAAAAAACAGCACCTGGGCGCAGCCCTCACCGGCGTAAATCTTGGCCGGCAGTGGCGTGGTGTTGGAGAATTCGAGGGTCACGAAGCCCTCCCACTCGGGCTCAAAGGGGGTCACGTTGACAATGATGCCGCAGCGGGCATAGGTGCTTTTGCCCAGGCAGATGGTCAGGACGTTGCGCGGTATACGAAAGTATTCCAGCGTGCGGGCCAGGGCAAAGCTGTTGGGCGGGATGATGCAGACATTCTCATGAAAATCAACAAAGCTTTTTTCGTCGAAATTCTTCGGATCGACCACGGTGCTGTGGATATTGGTGAACACCTTGAACTCGGGCGCGCAGCGGATGTCATAGCCGTAGCTGCTGGTGCCGTAAGAAATAATTTTTTTGCCCTCGCGCTCACGAATCTGGCCAGGCTCAAAGGGCTCGATCATGCCGGTGGTCTCGGCCATGCGGCGTATCCATTTGTCGCTTTTAATGCTCATGTCAATCAGGCTCCTGTCAAACAATTGTAGGGGGCTAGGCCCAGTTACCAGGCTGTTCCTGGCCTAGCCTGCAAGCCCGGCAGCCGCTGCCGGATTCAGCTCGGCCCAACCGGCCTGGCGCTTGCGCTACGCGCAATCACGGTGCGCTCTACCACCCGGTCATCGCCCAAAACAATCAGGGCGAACAGCAGTTCGTCCAGGTTGGCAGCGCGGGCGGTGCGCCGGGCCAGCAGCGGGGTGGCCTGGGTATTGAGCAGAACAAAGTCGGCCTCGCAGCCGGGCAGCAAATTACCCACTGCTGGCCGCCCACTGCGGCCGTCCAAACCAAGGGCCTGCGCAGCCCCGGCCGTGTGTTGCCACCACAGGTGCTGCGGTGTCAGCGACAGCCCGGCCTTGCCCCGCCCATCGCGGCCTACAACATAGGCGCCGAGCATGGTGTGAAACGGGCTCAGCGAGGTTCCTCCGCCGACATCGCTGGCCAAGCCGTAGCGAAAACCGGCCTGCTCTGCGCTGGCGTAATCAAAAAAACCACTGCCCAAAAACAAGTTGCTGGTGGGGCACAGAGCGGCGGCGGCGCCAGTGGCGTGCATGAGCGCCCGGTCCTCGGCGTCAAAGTGAATGCAATGGGCATAGACGGCACGTTCGCGCATCAGGCCAAAGTCAGCATAGGTGGACAGGTAGCTGCGCGACTGCGGAAAAAGCGACCTGACCCAGGCGATCTCATCATGGTTTTCTGCCACATGGGACTGGATCCAGGCCTGCGGGTAGCGGGCCGCGAGTTCACCAGCACCGCGCAGCTGCGCGGCGCTGGAGGTGGGCGCAAAACGCGGCGTGATGGCATAACCCAGCCGACCCACGCCCTGCCACTGCAGCAGCAGGGTTTCAGAATCGATCAGGCTTTGCTCGGTGGCGTCGGTACCAGCCGGTCCGTCCCGGTTCAGCAAAGCCGCCGGCGCATGGCGGTCCATCAGGCACAGGCCGGTGATCAGCCGCATGTCCCGCTGCTGCGCCGCCGCAAACAGGGCCTGCACCGAGGCCGGGTGCGAGGTGGCAAAGGCCAGCGCTGTGGTAACGCCGTGGCGCAGCAGCTCGTCGAGAAAAAACTCCGCCTCGGCTGCGCTGTAGGCGGGTGACTCGAAGCGCTGCTCTTCAGGGAAGGTGTGGTTTTCTAGCCAGGGCAGCAGGCCATCGGCGGGCGAGCCGATCACATTGAGCTGCGGAAAATGCACATGCATGTCGATAAAACCGGGGGCAATCAGACGGCCTGGCAGATGCTCCACAGCCAGGCCAGGATAGCGCGGCGCCAGCGCTGCCCAGGCGCCCACGTCCTGCACCACCTCAGCACCGCTGGCATCGGGGCCCAGCACCAGCAGGCCGTCGGCCTCATAGACAGCGGCCTGCCGCGGGTCTGCGGCCGGGTCAAAGCGCAGCAGGGCAGCGCGGTAGGCCTTCATGGCAGCATGTCGCTCAGGCAAAAGATTCAAACAAGGCATCCAGCCGCGCGACATGGGCGCTGCGCTCAGGGGCGCTGATAAAGCTCGCCTCAAAGCTGTTGCGCGCCAACTGATAGGCATGGACCGCCGAGAGCGGCAGGGCAGCAAAGGTCTGGCTGAAGTTCTCGTTGAGGTAGCCACCAAAGTAGGCTGGGTCATCCGAATTAACCGTGGCCACGATGCCGGCTTCCAGCATGCGGTGCAGGCTGTGCTGCGCCAAGCTGGGGTAGACGCAGAGCTTGAGGTTGGAGAGCGGACACACCGTGAGCGGTATGCGGTCTAGCGCCAGGCGCTGCATCAGGGCCGCATCATGGATGGCCTGCACACCATGGTCAACGCGCTCGACCTTGAGCACATCCAGCGCGCTCCAGATATAAGCCGGCGGGCCCTCCTCGCCAGCATGCGCCACCAGCCGGAAGCCCAAGGCCCGCGCCCGGGCAAACACCCGGGCAAATTTTTCGGGCGGGTGGCCGACCTCGCTGGATGCCAGGCCGATGCCAAGAATGCTGTCCCGCAGGGGCAAGGCCTGCTCCAGGCACTCAAAGGCCTCGGCCTCGCTCAGGTGGCGCAAAAAGCAAAGAATCAACGAGGCAGTCATGCCAAAGCGGTCTGGCGCATCGGTGCAGGCCCGGTGCAGCCCCTTGATGACCACCTCGGCACTCAGGCCATGGCCGGTGTGGGTCTGGGTGTCAAAAAACAATTCAGCATGCAGCACGTTGTCAGCCTGGGCGCGAGCCAGGTAGGCGCAGGCCATGTCATAAAAATCTTGCTCGGTCTTGAGCACCAGAGTGCCAGCGTGGTAAATGTCAAGAAAGCTTTGCAGGTTGTCAAACACATAGGCGTCGCGCAAGGCCTGCACCGACCGGTAGGGCAAGGCCACCTTGTTGCGCTGGGCCATAGCAAAAATCAGCTCGGGCTCCAGCGATCCTTCGATGTGCATATGCAGTTCGGCCTTGGGCATGCGCTGCAGCAGCTCGGACAGGCATTGGGTCGGAATATGGTGAACGAATGACGGCAGGGTTTGCATCAGCTGACTCCAAAAGTAATGCCCAGTTGGCTCAAGTGGCGGCGGTAAGCCACCGAAGCCTTGTCGGCCGCCGTGTGCAGCTCGGCACGGGGCGCCAGCGGCAGGGTCTTGGGCAATTGCGACTCCAGCACCGGCTTGTCTTGCATGAAGATGCTGTGCTGGAAGTCGCGCAGTGCGGCCGCATCGGGCGTCATATCAGCCACCGCCAGCCGGAACCAGACACGGCTGCTGCTGGGCGTGAGCGGGCAGACAAACAGGGCGATCGATTCGCGAAACGCTGGCAGCGACACGCTGTGTGCAGGCGCTACCTTGCACAGCACTGCAGTAAAAGGCGCAATGACTTCGTAGTTGTAATCAATTTGCGCGGCCGCAGTGGCGTGCACGCTGGAGCGAGGTTGCCAGGCGCGGCAGCCGGTGGCGCGCAGGCCCTGCAGCGTGGTTTCAACCTGGTAGGGCGGGATTTCGGTAGCCTGGCCCATGACGCCCTCGGGCAGCTGGCGCATGCCCAGCCAGCCCTCGTGCACAAAGCCAAAATGCGCCATGTCCAAAAAGTTTTCCACAATCCGCCCGGCACTGGTGGCCACCTCGTAGGGGCCGCAGTTGAGCTTGTACAACTGGGCGTCGGCCTCTGCCTCAAAGACCGGCAAGGCCCGCCCTGAGGCCGGTCCGGCGGCGTCCAGACAAACCCAGATGAGCCCGCCCTGTTCGCAGGCCGCAAACACCTGGGCCCGATGCGAGGTCGGCGGCGTGAAGGCCGGCAGGGCCGGCACCTGCACACACTGGCCCGAAGCATCGAACTGCCAACCGTGGTAGGGGCAGGTCAGACGACCTTCGCACACTCGCCCCAAGGAGAGACGAGCCCCGCGGTGCGGGCACTGGTCAGCCCAGGCCTGGATGGCCCCGCTGGTGTCGCGCCACAGCACCAGCGGCTGCGCCAGCAGCACAGCCGCCACCGGTTGCGGCCCCACCTCATCGGCACCAGCCACCGGGTGCCAATGCTGGTGTTCGATCGGGCTCAGGGCCACCCCACCCGCTCGCTCAGAACCAGGGCGCCTGCAGCGCCTCGGCGCCAAACACCCGCTGCACAGCGGGCCGCTCAAAAACACGTTGCAGCCAGGGGCCGATGTGGGGCAGGTCGCGCGCTTTGGGCCCGGCGAAATTGCGGGTCCAGCGGCACACCATCATGGCGTGGATGTCGGGCAGGCTGTAGGTCTGGCCCAGCAGCCAGGGGCCTACTTGGGTGGCCAATTGGGTGTCGATCTGCTGCACCAGCGTCATCACCCGTTGCTCGGCGTGGGCCTTGACCTGGGCAACGGCCTCTGCGCTGTCGGCCCAGCGCTCGGGGTAAAAGTAGATGTTGGTGGCCGGTTGCAAGGTGCCGGCGAGCCAGGCCATCCATTTGTAGGCCTGGGCCCGCTCAGCCGTGCCAAGCGCCGGCATCAAGCCTCCGGCCGGGTGGCTATCGGCCAGGTGCAGGCAGATTGCCGCTGACTCGTAAAGCACCAGGTCGCCATCAACCAGCACCGGCACCAGCCCGTTCGGGTTGAGCTGGCGGTAGGCCGGCGAGCCGAGTTGGCCCCCCGCCTTATCCACCTTGAGCAAGGTGTGGCCGCAGCCGAGTTCTTCGAGCACGATGTGCGGCGCCATGCTGGCAGCACCGGGCAGGTAATGGAGTTGGATCATGGTGTTTAGGGCGTGTGCGTGGGTCAGTGTTGACATGGTTTGGCGTGAGCAAGCGGCATAGGGCGCCGTGATTATCAGCTGCCAAACACATACAAAAAGGGCCGCTCAAGAGCGGCCCCAAGGAATCTCTAGCAGTTACTTACCGCCGGGGATCTTGCCTTCCACGCCTTTGACGTAAAAATCCAGGCCACCGAGGAACTTGTCGTCGGCTGCCGCATCCTTGGCGATCTGCACTTTGCCTTTGTTGTCGGTGATCGGGCCTTTCCAGATGACATAAGTGCCATCAGCCAGGCCTTTTTTCACGTCTGCCACTTTGGTCTTGATGTCGGCGGGCACATCTTCAGCAATAGAGACGATGTCAATGGCGCCTTCTTTCACGCCCCACCACACGCCAGTGCCACCCTTCCAGGACCCGTCAAGCGCCTCTTTGGTGGCCTTGCTGTAGTACGGGCCCCAGTTGATCACGGCAGATGCCAGGTGGGCCTTGGGGCCGTAGGCGGTCATGTCGGAATCCCAACCAAAAGCGCGTTTGCCCTTGGCTTCTGCAGCCTTGAGCACGGCGGGCGAGTCGGTGTTCTGAAACAGCACGTCAGCGCCGCCGTTCATCAGCGAGGTGGCGGCTTCGGTTTCTTTCGGTGGGTCGAACCAGCCGTTCACCCACACCACTTTGGTCTTGACCTTGGGGTTGACCGACTGGGCGCCCAAAGTGAAGCTGTTGATGTTGCGGATCACCTCAGGAATTGGGATCGAAGCCACCACGCCCAGCGTGTTGGACTTGGTCATTTTGCCGGCGATGATGCCGGCCATGTACGCGCCTTCATAGGTGCGGCTGTCGTAGGTGCGCATGTTGTCAGCCTGCTTGAAGCCGGTGGCGTGCTCGAACTTGACGTCCTTGAAATCAGGCGCGATCTTGAGCATGGGCTCCATATAGCCAAAGGTGGTGCCGAAGATCAGCTTGTTGCCTTGGGTGGCCATGTCGCGGATCACGCGCTCGGCGTCTGCGGACTCGGGCACGTTTTCAGCAAAGGATGTCTTGATCTTGTCGCCAAACTCTTTTTCCAGGGCCTTGCGCGCGTTGTCATGGGCGAAGGTCCAGCCGCCATCGCCGACCGGGCCAACGTAAGCAAAGGCGATTTTCAGCGGCTCGGGTGCGGGCGCCGAAGCGGCAGCAGCGGGTGCTGCAGCAGGCGCCGGCGGCGCCTCTTTTTTGCCGCAGCCCACCAGCGCAGCGGAGGCTACGGCGGTGAGTGCTGCGATCTTGAACGTCAGCTTGTGCAGATCGGTCATGTCAATTCCTTCTTTACGGGTGGGTTGCGACAGGGTTGGAAAACATTTCAATTATGAACCGGAAAACTCAGGCGCCCGGGTAAAACGGCTTGCCAATCGAGGCTGGCATGTTGATGCGGATCCATTGCGGATTGCGCGAAATGAGCGCCAGCACGACGATGGTGGCCAGGTAAGGCAGCATGGTCAGAAACTGGCTGGGCACCTCAACCCCATCGCCCTGCAGGTGAAACTGCAGCATGGTGACGCCGCCAAACAGGTAGGCGCCCAGCAGCACCCGCGCCGGGCGCCAGGTGGCAAAGGTGGTCAGGGCCAGGGCGATCCAGCCCTTGCCGGCGACCATACCCTCCACCCACAGCGGGGTGTAGACAATCGAAATATAGGCACCAGACAGGCCACACAGGGCGCCACCCGCCACCACGGCCAACAGCCGGATACGCCGCACTGGGTAGCCCAGAGCGTGCGCCGACTCAGGGCTTTCGCCCACGCTGCGCAACACCAGGCCAGCGCGGGTGCGGTACAAAAACCAGATCAGGGCCAGCGCCAACAGCACGGTCAGGTAAACCAGGGGGTGCTGGCGGAACAGGGCGGGGCCAAGCAGAGGTATATCGGTGAGCCAGGGGACCTCAAACTGCAGGCGTTCGGGCATTTTTTGCTGAACGTAGCCCACGCCCACAAACGCTGAAAAACCGGCGCCAAACAGGCTGGCCGCCAGGCCAGTGGCGTACTGGTTGGTGTTGAGCCAGATCACCAGTGCGCCAAAGATCAGCGCCAGCAGCGCCCCGGCGCCAATACCGGCGGCAAAACCAAGCAGGTCACTGCCCGTGTGCACCACGGCCGCAAAGCCGGCAATGGCGGCGCACAGCATCATGCCTTCTGCCCCCAAATTGACGATGCCAGCTTTTTCATTGATCAGCAGGCCCAGCGAGGCCAGGGCCAGCACCGTGCCGGCATTCAGCGTGGCGGCGATCAGGAGGGCATAGGATTCCATGGTCTCAATGTCCTTGGTTCAGGGCAGCGGCGCCCGGGGCCGCGGTCATTTGGCCCACCGCATACGGTAATTGACAAGTGTGTCGCAAGCCAGCAGGGTGAACAGCAACAAGCCCTGGAACACGCCAGTGAGCGAACGCGGCATCCCCAGCCGCGACTGCGCCAGCTCACCGCCGATGTAGAACATGCTCATCAGCACCGCAGACAGCACCATGCCCACCGGGTGCAGCCGCCCAACATAGGCGACGATGATGGCAGCAAAACCGTAGCCGGCCGGCACATAGGGTGTGAGCTGGCCAATGGGGCCGGCCACCTCGAGCGCGCCAGCCAAGCCCGCCATGCCACCCGAGACAAGCAGCGCCGCCCACAGCGCACGGCGCGACGAAAAACCAGCGTAGCGGGCGGCCGCCGGCGCCAGGCCGCCGACCTGCTGGGCAAAACCAGCACGCGTGCGGAACAAGAAGACCCAGACGCAAGCCACACCGGCCAGGGCGATAAAGATGCCAATGCTGACGCGAGAGCCTGCGAACAAACGCGGAATGCGGGTCGCGGCGTCAAAGGTGCGGCTCTGGGGGAAGTTGTAACCCTGCGGGTCTTTCCAGGGGCCCGAGACAATGAAACTGAGCAGCATCACCGCCACATACACCAGCATCAGGCTGACCAGGATTTCATTGGCGTTGAAGCGGTCGCGCAGCCAGGCCGTGATACCCGCCCAGAACATGCCGCCCAGGACGCCCGCCAAAAGGATCGGCAACACGATCCAGCTGCTGCTGCCCTTCTCAGCCATCAGTGCCACGCCACTGGCGGCAATCGCGCCCAGCACATATTGGCCTTCAGCGCCAATGTTCCAGACATTGGAGCGAAAACACACAGCCAGCCCCAGCGCGATCAGCAGCAGCGGCGTGGCCTTGACGGTGAGCTCACCCAACCCGTAGGTGCTTTTGATCGGGTCCCAGAAAAATACCCGCAGTCCAGCCACCGGGTCTTTACCCAGTGCCACAAACAGCAACACGCCAACCAGCACCGTGACCGCCAGCGCCAGAACCGGCGAGCCGTACGTCCACGCCGGGCTGGGTTGCGACCGGGCTTCAAGCTTGAGCATGGGCCTCTCCCTGCCACAAGCCACTCATCCATTCGCCAATCTGCTCGACGGTGGCATCGGCTACTGCGATGGATGGCGACAGGCGACCGCGCGCCATCACGTGCAGGCGGTCGCTCAGCTCGAACAGTTCGTCGAGCTCTTCGCTGACCACCAACACCGCGCAACCTGCGTCGCGCAGCGCCAGGATTTCACCCCTGATCTGCGCGGCCGCACCCACATCGACACCCCAGGTGGGCTGTGACACGATGAAGAGGCGGGGGACAGCATCAATCTCGCGACCGACGATGAACTTTTGCAAATTGCCACCTGAGAGCGAACGCGCCAACGCTCGGGGGCCGCCAGCTTTGACATTGAAGCGCGCAATGATGCCGGCCGCCTGTTGTTCCAGCGCCCGCACCCGAATCCAGCCTCCGCCCCAGCCGGGGTGGCTGATCGCCTCCTGCCGTGTCAATAGCAGGTTGTGCGCCAGGCCCAGTGTGGGCACCGCGCCGCGACCCAGTCGCTCTTCCGGCACGAAATGCAGACCCAGTTTGCGCCGGGCACCGGGATGCAAGGCGCCCGCATCCGTACCCGCGATGCGAATGGCACCGGCGGCCGCCCGCATGTCTTCGCCTGACAAGGCATACAACAGCTCTTTTTGACCATTGCCAGACACGCCAGCCAGGCCCACCACCTCGCCGGCCCGCACCTGCAGGTCCAGGCCAAGCAGGTCGACACCAAACTGGTCGGCTCGCGGCAGGCTCAAGCCCTGCACCTCAAGCACCGGTGCGCCGGGCTGTTGCGGCCGGTGGATCAGCTGCGGCGGCTCGGCGCCGATCATCAGCCGCGACAGCGAGGCGTTGGACTCTTCGCCCGGGTTACAGACCCCGGTGACACGGCCGCCGCGCAGCACCGTGCAGGCCGTACACAGTTCGCGAATCTCGTGCAACTTGTGGCTGATGTACAAAATGCTGCAGCCTTCAGAGGCCAGTTTTTTCAGCACCACAAACAGCTTTTCGACGGCTTGCGGTGTCAGCACCGAGGTCGGCTCGTCCAGGATCAGCAGTTCCGGGTTGGTGAGCAGGGCTCGGATGATCTCTACCCGCTGCATCTCGCCCACGCCAAGGGTGTGCACCGGCCGGGCAGGGTCAATGTCAAGACCATACTCGGCCGCTTTGCTGCTGATGCTGCGCGTGACATCGGCCAGGCTGAGGCTTTTGCTCAGGCCGAGCCAGACATTCTCTGCCACGGTGATGGTGTCAAACAGACTGAAATGCTGGAACACCATGCTGATGCCCAGCGCCCGTGCCTCCTGCGGGTTGCGGATGTGTACAGGCTGACCGTTGAACAAGACACTGCCGCTGTCCGGTTTGACCGAGCCGTAGATCACCTTCATCAGCGTCGACTTGCCGGCCCCGTTTTCACCCAGCACCGCATGGACCTGACCGGGCTGGACGATCAGATTGACGTCACTGTTGGCCACCACGCCAGAGTAGCTCTTGGTGATGCCGGTTAATTGAAGGCGGGGGGTCGTCATGCGGCAAGCGCCTGGCGCTTGTGGGCCGCCACCGACATCAGGCGGTCTATGTCGCGTTCACCGAAAAGAATGTCGTCGCGCATCGCTGGATCTTGTTGAATGCCATATGCTAGTCGATACGAAGGCCCTGCCGCCCCTGCTCTACCCTAGGCCCTGAGGAATCTCCGATGACCACCCGACCGCTTCAATTTGTCCGCCGAGGCCAGACCGTCACGCTGCATGACGTGCCGCCCGACCGCACGCTACTGGAGGTGCTGCGCGAGGACCTGCATTGCACCGACACCAAAGAGGGCTGTAACGAGGGCGATTGCGGCGCCTGCACTGTGGTGCTGGGCGAGGCCAAGGGAGAGCGCCTGAAGTACCGCGCGGTAAACAGCTGCATCCGGCTGGCGCACTCTGTGCAGGGGCAAGCACTGTGGACCACGCAGGACCTGCTGGCGCCGGATGGCAGCCTGCACCCGGTGCAGCAGGCCATGGTGCAGTGCCATGGGAGCCAATGCGGCTTTTGCACACCCGGCTTTGTGATGAGCCTGTTTGGCATGTACCAGAACCATGTGGTGCCGGGCCGTTCAGTTACGCGGGCCTTGGCACAGCAGGATTTGTCAGGCAACCTGTGCCGCTGCACCGGCTACAGGCCCATTCTCGACGCGGCCCAGACCATGGCCGCACTGCCCCGCGTACAGGTGAACGAAACCGAATTGCTACAACGATTGAAGCAGATAAACCAAGCGGGACAGGGGCTGGAGGCCGATTCGGCTTATTTTTTGCCAAATACCCTATCTGAGCTGCTGCTGCTGCGCAGCAGCCACCCTGCAGCGCAACTGGTGGCCGGTTGCACCGACGTGGGGCTGTGGGTCAACAAGGGACACCGCCGCTTGCCAAAAGTGCTGGACTTGACCCGCGTGGCCGAGCTGCGCCGCGTGGAGGTCTACCCGCATCACCTGGCGATTGGCGCTGCGGTGCCGCTGACCGAAGCATTTTCAGCATTGGTGGCCGACCGACCGCAACTGCAGGCCTTTGCCCTGCGTTTTGCCGGGTTGCCGGTACGCAACTCGGGCACCCTGGGCGGCAATGTGGCCAATGGCTCGCCGATTGGCGACTCAATGCCGCTCTTGATCGCACTGGGCGCCAACGTGGTGCTGATGAGCACACGCGGCCACCGCGATTTGCCGCTGGAGCGGCTTTACACCGGCTACCGGCAAAACCTGATGGCGCCCGACGAGGTGCTGGCCTGGATCAAGGTGCCCAAGGCGGTGCCGCAGGAATTCAGCCGGGTGTACAAAGTGTCCAAACGCTTTGACGACGACATCTCGGCCCTGTGCCTGGCCGTGGCGCTGCACCTGGAGGGCGGCCAGATCGTGCGGGCTTCGATCGGGGTGGGCGGGGTGGCGGCCACCCCCGTGCGTGCCGGGCAAACCGAGGCGCTGCTGACTGGGAAGCCCTGGACCGAGGCCACGGTGCAGCGGGCCATGCGGGTGCTGCGCCAGGAGTTCTCGCCCATCTCTGACCTGCGTGCCTCGAACGCTTACCGGGTGCAGGTGCTGGGCAATCTGCTGCAGCGCTTCTGGCTGGAGAGCCAGGGCGCGCGCGCCATCAACCTGGAGAGTGCCGGGCTTGAGGAGTTGCTGGCATGAGCACCAAGGCGAACCGGAGCGCGAGTGGAACATCCACGCCGCATGAGAGCGCGGCCGCCCAGGTGGCGGGCGCCGCCACCTATGTTGACGACATCACAGAGCTGCGCGGCACGCTGTATGCGGCCCCCATCTTGTCGCCGCTGGCACATGGCACCCTGCGCGGGGTATCTGGCTCGGCGGCACTGGCGCTGGCCGGCGTGCGCGGCCTCGTACTGGCAGCGGACATTCCCGGCGACCCGATGCTGGCCGCCTTTGCCGGCGACGAGCCGGTATTCGCACAAGGCAGGGTGCAGCACGTGGGCCAGGTGGTGGGGCTGGTGGTGGCCGACAGCGTGATGCAGGCCCGCCGTGCAGCACGCCTGGTGCAACTGCAGATCGACGCCCTGCCCGCCGTGATGAGCGTGCGCGAGGCGCTGCAGCAAGAGCATTTCGTGCTGCCGCCGGTGTTTGTGCGCCGTGGCGACGCCGATGCCGCACTGGCCAGCGCGCCGCACCAGCTCAGCGGCACGCTGGAGGTGGGCGGCCAAGAGCACTTTTACCTCGAAGGCCAGGTGGCCTACGCCCTGCCGCAGGAGCAGGGGCAGTGGGTGATTCACAGCAGCACCCAGCACCCGGGCGAGGTGCAGCACTGGGTAGCCCACGCCCTGGGCCTCTCCAATAACGCGGTGCGGGTGGAATGCCGGCGCATGGGTGGCGGTTTTGGCGGCAAGGAGACCCAGGCTGGCCACATGGCGGTTTGGGCGGCGGTGGCTGCGCACAAGTTCAAATGCCCGGTCAAGCTGCGGCTGGACCGCGACGATGATTTTTTGATCACCGGCAAGCGCCATCCTATGGTCTGCGACTACACCGTGGGTTTTGACGACAGCGGGCGCTTGTGCGGCCTGCGCCTGATGATGGCCATGAACTGCGGCTTCAGCGCCGACCTGTCGGGCCCGGTGTCAGACCGCGCGATCTTCCACACCGACAACGCCTATTTTCTGGAAGACGTGGCCATTGCCTCTTACCGTTGCAAGCTCAACACCCAGAGCCACACCGCGTTTCGCGGCTTTGGCGGGCCCCAGGGCATGGTCGTGATCGAAGCCATCATGGGCGACATCGCCCGCCGGCTCGGGCTGGACCCTTTGGCCGTGCGCCAACGCAACCTGTACGACGACACGCTGCAGGCCGATGGCCGCACACGGCGCGACACCACCCACTACGGCATGCGGGTCGAGGACAACATTCTGGCGCCACTGCTATCGAAACTAGAGCAAACTTCTCAATACCAGCAAAGGCGGGAGGCCATTTTGGCTTGGAACGCTGGCCAACCCGTCATCCGACGCGGACTGGCGATAACGCCGGTCAAATTCGGCATTTCCTTCACTGCAACCCTGTTCAACCAGGCCGGCGCGCTGGTGCATGTGTACCTGGACGGCAGCGTGCAAGTGAACCACGGGGGCACAGAAATGGGCCAGGGTCTGCACACCAAGGTGGCGCAAATCGTGGCGGACGAACTTGGCGTGCCGCTGGCGCGAGTCATGGCCACCGCCAGCGACACCAGCAAGATTCCCAACGCCTCGGCCACCGCTGCCTCGGCCGGCACCGACCTGAATGGCCGCGCGGCCCAGTTCGCGGCGCGCCATGTGCGCGACAACCTGGCGGCCTTTGTGGCCGGGCTTGACGGCTGCGGTGCTGGCGCAGTGCGCTTTGCCGGCGGCCTGGTGCACTCGCCCGGCGCCACCCGGCCATTTGACGAGGTGGTGCACCTGGCCTACGCCAACCGCATCCAGCTCTGGAGCGACGGTTTTTACCGCACCCCCAAGATCCACTACGACAAGACCACGCTGACCGGCCGGCCGTTTTATTACTTTGCCTACGGCGCCGCCTGCACCGAGGTCGCCATCGACACCCTCACCGGCGAAAACCGGGTGCTGCGGGTGGACATCCTGCACGACGTGGGCCGCTCCATCAACCCGGCGATTGACATCGGCCAGATCGAAGGCGGCTTTGTGCAGGGCATGGGCTGGCTCACCACCGAGCAGCTGGTGTGGGACGCCCGGGGCCGCCTGGCCACCCACGCGCCCAGCACCTACAAGATCCCTGCCACCGGCGACATACCGGCGCACTTGCACGTAGACCTGTGGCCCGAGCCGAACCGTGAGGACAATGTGTTTGGCAGCAAGGCCGTGGGTGAGCCGCCTTTCATGCTGGCCATCAGTGTGTTTGAGGCCCTGCGGGATGCGGTGGCACAAGCCCGAGGCGACGGCGCTGCGGTCAGGCTGCAGGCGCCGGCAACGGCCGAAGCCGTGCTGACAGCACTCAGCGCACCTGCCAACCCGCGCTAAACACCGGCCAGGGAAAGCGGCCCGGTCAGGTCCATCAGGTGCAGGCTGCGGCCGGTGTCGCTGATCAGGCGGCTCACCGCAAACTCAGTTTGCCGCCGATGGACACGGGCCACATCGAGCAGCACCGCCCAGGCCTAGGTTTGGGTGCGACGCGCCAGCATTTGGCCGCACGAGGCAGTCTCGCTTGCAACAGAAACCGAAACGGTGTGGATTGGCAGCATGTTGATGACTGTGCACTTTCAAGAGTCCAGTCACCTTGAGTGAAATCAAGGAAGCAAAAAAACCCCGACAAGCCTGAGCTACTTGCTAGACACCAGTGTGGTGTCCGTGTTGGCCCATGGGCGAGGCCTGCGCTGACCCTTTGATAGAACTACCCGCAGGGTGACGTTTGAACCGTGTACCATGTGATTTTTTGATGTAAAGATGTTTTTATGCGAACCACACTTGACCTCCCCGATGAAACCTTCCGCCAGCTCAAGTCGCAGGCAGCGCTCAGCGGCATGAAGCTCAAAGAACTGGTCACCCAGCTGATAGAGCGCGGCTTGGCGGCTGGTGTCACGACAAACCAACCAGCGCAGCAGTCCGGCCCGCAGTCCGTCGCGATCAAGCGGTTTGCAGCCACCCTGTCCACTACCGAACCAACCCCCGCCTACCCGATACCCATTGCGCGGGATGCGGATGGCACGGCCACGCCCTACCTCAATAACGCACAACTCCATGCCATTCTGGAGGAAGAAGACTTGGCGCAGTACAAGCGTGTACGCAACGATGCAAGCGGTCAATGAACGACCTGCCCGATATCAACGTTTGGCTGGCCTTGGTCGACAAGCGACACGTTCACCACGCAGCGGCCGCCCATTATTGGTTTGACACCTCGGTGCGAAGCCGCGCCTTTTGCCGCATCACCGCGAATGGTTTTTTACGCCTGAGCAGCAACGCCAATGTGCTGCCAAATCCGCTTAGCCCGCATGAAGCCTGGATCACTTACCGACAATTTTTATTGCTGCCCATCATTCGCTGGCTGCCTGAACCGCCAACACTTGATGACAGCTACTGTGCCTTGACCTGTGCCCCAGGATTTTTTCATCGCCTATGGACAGACGCCTACCTGGCCGCTTTTGCAATCAGCGGCCAATGCCGACTGGTTTCCTTTGATGGCGATTTCAATCGCTTTGCCGGGCTAGACTTTTTGCACTTGAGCGGGCCGCCGCCCTGAGTTTTTACTGCGTGCGCCCGACACCGTATGTGTGCCCATGGCGAGCAACATGTTATCGCTCGATCATTCGAGAAAGCCAGTAGCCTGGCTTCCTGCCGTCTGGTGCAATTGCCCGCACCAAGATTTCATCATTGCGGTGTAGGTGCACGACCGAAAATGGAAAGCGCTTCGGGAAAACTCGGCGAGTGCCATAACTGTGAGGTGCGCCCATCTCTGGGAATTCAGCGGCAATCGCGAGCGCCCGCTCAACGACAGTTGCAAACCTCTCACCGAGCTGCGGACTGATCTTTGCGTAGTACTGAACCTCCCACGCTAACTCGGCCACCGCACTCGTCAAATCGGACGCGCATCAATTCAGCAGACGTCGAACTTCCGCAAATACTTCTTCAGCGGGAATGAGCTTCGCCGTACCCGCATCAATATCGGCGATCCGGATTCGAATTTCCTGGTCCCAAGCCGTCTCGACTTCATCGTTTGATTCGTGCACGGTAGCAAGGAGTTCCTCGGCCAAGCGAACCCGGTCCGCCGGAGGCAGTGTCCGAGCTTGTGAGCTGAGTTCTTCGATGAGTTTAGCCATAGTGATCTCCTGGTGGAACCCTAAGTCTAGCGCTCAAGGGGGCTGCCCGCTACACGCGGCGGAGCCGCAGCCTGCACTTGTGTTTCCGAGTCGAGCGACATGTTCAAACGGATCAGGTCGCGGCTGACCTGGCCTACCCCGGCACCGGTGCCAGCTGTGGTGTTTTCATGTCGCCTGCAACCGCACCGAGTGAATAGCCTCATTCAGGCACAACTCATGGTTCATCACATGCAAGATGGCGTGGGCCACTTCGTGCCAGAACGTGTCGCTGATCACGATGTCGCTGTAATCCCGCGCTGCGCGGCAGCGGTTGCCTTTACAACACCAGCACCGCCCGGAAATCATTAACGTTGGTATAGGTTGGCCCTGTCACCAACAGATCCCCCAGGGCCGCAAAGTAGCCATAGGCGTCGTTGCGGTACAGGTGGTCTGCCAGCTTCAGGCCGGCATCGGCGGCGCGCTGCAGGGTGTCTGGCGCCACCCAGGCGCCGGCGTTGTCTTCCACACCGTCTATGCCATCGGTATCTGCGGCCAGCGCGTAGACACCGTCCTGGCGCTGCAGGCCTTGGGCCAGACCAAGGCAAAATTCGCCGGCACGGCCGCCTCGGCCGCGAACGGCGGAAGGGATTTGAGGACGGATCGTGACCGTGGTCTCGCCGCCGCTC
Organism: Comamonadaceae bacterium; assembly: GCA_014190675.1. Lineage (GTDB taxonomy): Bacteria > Pseudomonadota > Gammaproteobacteria > Burkholderiales > Burkholderiaceae_C > Rhodoferax. Next base: position 21,547 of record BJGT01000027.1, read on the forward strand.
AGGATCACACAGGGCCGCGCAAAGGGCTGGGCCCGGCGCGCTACGGCACGCGCCAGCGCCGCATGCACCCGGCCCACCTCGCGTGACTCGCCTTCCATCTCGTCACTCAGAATGTGCGCATCAAGCCCGGCCGCACGCGCCAAGTCAGCCGCCGCCTGCAGCGATTGTTGGGGCGTGGCAATCAGGTGCACGGCATGGCCGGAAAACAGCGGGTCGCCGGGTTTAGGCGTCTCCAGCGCGCCGCTGTGCATCGCCTGCGCCACGGCCGGCGGCAACTCAATGCGGTAACGCGCCAGCGTAGCCAGCGCGTCGGCACAGGTGCTGGCATCGGGCACGGTCGGTCCGCTGGCGATGGTGGAGGGGTCATCACCGGGCACATCGCTGATGGTCAGCGTCACCACACGGGCTGGCCAGCAGGCCTGCGCCAGCCGGCCACCCTTGATGCGCGAGAGGTGCTTGCGCACGTTGTTCATCTCGCCAATGTTGGCGCCACTGGCCAGCAGGGCGCGGTTGATGGCCTGCTTGTCGGCCAGGCTCAGGCCCGCGGCCGGCAGCGTCAGCAGGGCCGAGCCGCCACCGGAGATCAGGCACAGCACCAAATCGTCGGCAGTCAGGCCCTGGGTGAGGGTCAGCATGCGCTCTGCCGCCGCCAGCCCGGCAGCATCCGGCACCGGGTGCGCGGCTTCCACCACCTCTATGCGCTGCGGCAAGCCCTGCGGGCGCGGCGGGATATGGTGGTAGCGCGTCACCACCAGCCCACTCAGCGGCGCGTCAGTCGGCCACAAGGCCTCCAGGGCCTGCGCCATGGCGCCGCCGGCCTTGCCCGCGCCCAGCACCAGGGTGCGGCCGCGTGGTGGCGGCGGCAAAAATGGCGCCATGCTGTGCAGCGGCAGGGCACGTTGCACCGCAGCGCGGTACAACTGGGTCAGAAATTCACGGGGTGCGGTGATGGGGTTGGGGGGGTCGCTGGGCGTCATCAAAACTCCATGGCCTCAAGAGACAACCCACCCTGTCCAAGGTCAAGTGTCCCGATGACGCATTGTCATGGATTCACGCCGGATGCCCCAATCCGAACCCACCACCACATGTACCAGAGCCTGACGCGGGCCATCCCACAGACGCAAAACGCCGAGCTTTTTGGCTGGCTGCGACCATTTGCTTTGCAAGAAAATCGAGGAGAGTCTGCGCGCTTGCTTGACTGGTTTCGTCAGCCAATGCTCAAGCCCGAAACGGGTTGCGAATCACCAGCGAGGTGGCGCTGGGGGACCTGGGTACTTGGAGGTTGAGCCCGTCCTGCATGTCTTCGCTAGACAAAGCGGCGCAATCACTCAGGGCTGCGGCGGCAACGATGTTGGCGTCGTACACCGACAAGTTGTAGCGGGCCATCAGGGTCAGGGCCGTTTGGTGGGTGCGCACGCTTAAATTAAGCACATCGCAGGTGTCAATCAAGGTGGTGCAAAGGGCCTCAACATCTGGCAGCGCCATAGCGCGCTTTCTGCGCAGCACATTGGCAAACTCATTGAGCACCTGCACACTGATGACAGCCTCCTGCGCCAACAACTGCTCCACCACATCGGCCCGTGCGCTGTCGTCCACCCAATAAATGAGCACATTGGTGTCGATAAACGCCTTCACCGTGCGTTGGCCTCGTCGCGGTCAAAGGCAAAGTCTGCGCCCCAAGACCCTCGCAAGTGGCGCACCGCCTGCAAGCGCTCCAACTTCCCTGGCAGGCGGGTCACGATGACACTGGCCGGCTGCGCCGCTTGCCGGGGTGCCGTTTGCAGCACCAACTCGTCACCGTCGGCAATGCCCAGCTCTTGCACCAAGGACACCGGCAAGCGTACCGCCAGACTATTTCCCCATTTGGCAGGCTTCAAGCGCGACCAGTCGGCCTGGCTTTGGAGGCGCTGCACGCCCAGCTCAAACTGCTGGGCACAACCGGCGTGTGACTAGTTAAGCGCATTGCGTGTGATTTTATTCCGGATTTTTCAATATATAAATCCGAAATTTACGCAGATAAATTCCGATATTTATGCTATCCTGAGCCCATGAATACGCCAAAGCTGTTCACTCGTCGGATTGAGCCCCGTATTGCCGAAGCCATGGCCGATACGCCCGTGGTTCTTTTGGCTGGGCCACGTCAGGCGGGCAAAACGACACTGGTGCGTCAATTGGCTCAAGGCCGCTTGCGCTACCTGACACTCGATGATGACCTCACGCTACTGTCCGCTCAGCAGGACCCGGTGGGCATGATCCGTAGCCTAGACCGTGCGGTCATTGATGAAATTCAGCGTGCCCCGCAATTGCTACTGGCGATCAAAAAGAGCGTTGACGAAGACCGGCGTCCGGGGCGTTTTGTGTTGACGGGCTCTGCCAATTTAATGGCTTTGCCTACTGTTGCTGATTCGTTGGCCGGGCGGATAGAGACTTTGTCGCTGTTGCCTTTGTCGCAATGCGAAATTGAGGGGCGTTCGACAAACTGGCTCGACACCGTGTTCGCAGGCCAGTTGCCGCAGCCGGGGTCATCTTCCCGTGCGGATGATCTGGTCGGACGTGTACTGCGCGGCGGTTACCCGGAAGCGATGTCACGTTCGACAGCAAGGCGTCGTACGACATGGGCACGGCAGTATCTTGACTCCATCATTCAGCGTGATGTTCCCGATGTAGCGGGCATCGAAAGACTGGATCAATTGCCGCGCTTTTTGCGAGCGCTGGCGCAGACGGCTGGACAAATGTGCAACTACACCCAGCTTGCAGGCCAAGTTGGCTTGGATGGCAAGACGGCGGCAAAGTATGTTGGCATCTTTGAACAAATGTATTTGCTCAAACGGGTTGATGTTTGGGCGCGTAACCGCCTAAATCGGGTTGTTAAGACCCCAAAGCTGCAGTTCATCGACTCAGGACTGCTTGCCACCTTGCTGGATTTGACCGCTCAAGAGGTTGAAAACGACAGAACAAGGTTTGGGAATGTTCTAGAAACATTTGTCTTTGCAGAATTGCTCAAGCACACGACCACGGCCGAGGGCGATTACCGCCTGATGTATTACCGCGATGCAGATAAAGTTGAGGTAGACGTGGTGATCGAGAATGCAGCTGGGCAATTGGTGGGCGTCGAAGTAAAGGCCACGGCGACAGTCCAGGAAAGTGCCCTGCGAGGTTTAAAAAAACTGTCTGGGTTGGCAGGAGATAGCTTCAAAATGGGCATCTTGCTCTACGACGGCGATGAAATCATGCCCCTAGGGGATCGCATTTGGGCCGCGCCGCTATCTACTTTGTGGGGCAATTAAAACCAAATGCAGTCAGCCGTGCTCTTGCCGACAGGTTGTCGGCCAGAGCAAACGCCAAGCCAGAGCAGCAAGTCCGGACAGGCCAGGTCAGCTCAACTCAAGCCGGCACCACCACTCCAAACTTGCGTCCCGCTTCGGTGATGTCTTGCCAGGTTTGGCTGTCGATCACGACTCCGTCAATGCTGCGCTGTGCGCGCGCCGCACGCTCCGGGTCGCCGGCGATTTGCACGCCTGGGCTGCCGGGCGCCGGGGGCGAGGCCTGGAGCGAGTCGACAAAGGCCAAGGTCTCGCGCTCAAAATCAGCTTTCGGGCCGAGCCGGGCGGGATCAATCAGAATGCAAAGCATGCCGTTGATGACGGCTCGTACCGTCGGGTCGCAGGGCTTGTGCCAGGTGCCGTTGCCACTGAGCGCGCCGCCAAGCAACTCGCAGGCCACGGCCATGCCAAAGCCCTTGTGCTCGCCAAAAGTGAGTAGCGCACCCAGCAAGCCATTGGATTGGGGCACCACCACCACACCGGGATCAGTGCTTGGATGACCGTACTCGTCGATCAGGGTGCCGGGTGCCACCTGCTGGCCCTTGTTGTAGGCCACCCGCATCTTGCCCTGCGCCACCCGGCTGGTGGCAAAGTCGAGGATGAAGTGTCCGGGGGCATCGGCCCCCTGCCCCCGCCCCGCCACCGGTATGCCGATGCAGCAGGGGTTGGTGCCAAAGCGGCCGTCGGCACCGCCCCAGGGTGCTACCACCGGCCGCGAGACGACGCTGACAAAGTGCATAGACACCAGGCCGCGGGCCACCGCCATTTCCGCGAAGTGGCCGATGCGCCCCAAATGGTGGGCCTGCGCCAAAGTCATGATGCAGCTGCCATGGGCCAGCGCCCGGTCAATCGCCAGGCCCATGGCCTGCTCGCCTACCACCTGACCATAGCCGCGTTGTCCGTCCAAGGCCAGCATGCTGCCGATGTCCATGGTGATGCGGGCCGCTGCATTGGGTTTGAGGCCGCCCTCGAGCACCGCATCAACATAGCGCGGCAACATGCCCACGCCGTGCGAATCGTGGCCGCTCAGGTTGGCCATCACGAGGTTGGCGGCAACCGTCTGCGCCTCTGCTGCCGAGCTGCCAGCTGCCAACAGAATATCGGCCGTAACAGCCTGCAGTTCAAGCGATGAAATTATTTTTGACATGGCTCGGTCCTCACATCACGGCGCCGAGTTGCCAGGGCACAAATTCATTTTGGCCGTAGCCGTGGCGCTCGCTTTTGCTCAAGCTGCCCGATGCCGTGGCGAGCACAAGATCAAAAATCTGCTGGCCCATTTCGGCGATCGAGACGCTGCCATCGACGATGACGCCGCAGTTGATGTCCATGTCTTCCTCTTGCCGCTGCCACAGCCTGGAATTGGTGGCCAGTTTGAGCGAGGGCGCCGGCGCGCAGCCGTAGGCCGAGCCGCGCCCGGTGGTAAAGCAGATCATGTTGGCGCCACCTGCCACCTGGCCCGTGGCGCTGACCGGGTCGTAGCCGGGGGTGTCCATGTAGACCAAGCCCCGGGCCAGCACCGGTTCGGCGTATTCGTAGACCGCCTGCAAGTTGCTGGTACCGCCCTTGGCAACCGCACCCAGAGATTTTTCGAGGATGGTGGTCAGGCCGCCGGCCTTGTTGCCGGGCGAGGGGTTGTTATTCATCTCGCCGTTGTTGATGGCGGTGTAGTTTTCCCACCATTTGATGCGTTCGATAAGTTTGTGGGCCACATCGGGCGTGACGGCGCGGCGGGTGAGCATGTGCTCGGCGCCATAAATTTCCGGTGTTTCAGACAATATCGCCGAGCCACCATGAGCCACCAGCAGGTCGACCGCCGCCCCCAGGGCCGGATTGGCGCTGATACCGCTGTAGCCGTCCGAGCCGCCGCACTGCAGCCCGATGCTGATGTGAGAGGCGCTACACGGAACCCGCTTGGTCTGGTTGGCGGTGGGCAGCATGTCACGAATCAGGGCAACGCCTTTGTCCACCGTCTTGCGCGTGCCGCCAGTGTCTTGAATGTTGAACACGCGCAGGGTTTCGCCCTCGCGCAGGCTGCTGCGGGACAGCCAGGCATTGATCTGGTTGGACTCGCATCCCAAGCCGACCACCAACACCGCACAAAAATTGGCGTGGGTGGCATAGCCGGCCAGCGTGCGCTGCAGCACCTTCAGGCCCAGGCCCTCGCTGTCCATACCGCAGCCTGATCCGTGGGTGAGTGCCACCACCCCATCAACATTAGGAAAATCAGCCAGCGCCTCGGGATGGTTTTGCCTGGAAAAATGGTCGGCAATGGCACGCGCTGCGGTAGCCGAGCAATTGACCGAGGACAGTACGCCGATGTAATTGCGCGTGGCCACCCGGCCGTCGCTGCGCTGGTAGCCCATGAAGCTGGCTTCGCGGTGGGCTGGCTCGGGCTTGAGGTCTACGCCAATCGCGTAGTCACGGGCAAAGTCGCCCTTGCCCTCGCCGACCCACAGGTTCTGGGTGTGCACATGCTCGCCAGCCGCTATTGGCTTGCTGGCAAAGCCAATGATCTGGTTGTAGCGACGCACCGGTTCGCCCAGGGCAATGGCACGCGTGGCGATTTTGTGCCCGGCCGGTATCAGGCCCCGGGCGGTGATGCCTTCAACCGGGGTGCCGCCCACCAGTTGGCTTCGGGCAATCACCACATCATCAGAGGGGTGCAGGCGTATAAATGGGTTCATGTCAATACCTCTGCGCGGCAAAGCGCTATTTTGGTCTTTAGCAAGGGCTGAGCCAGCCTCCCGCCCGGGCATCTCAATAAAACTGTTTGGGCAGCCATAGCACCACTTTGGGAAAATACGTGATGATGACCAGCGAGCCCAGCAAGGGTATCAGCCAGGGCAGGATGGCCATGGTGGTGCGTTCTACCGAGAGTTTGGCCACCCGCGCCAGCACAAACAGCACCATGCCCATGGGCGGATGCAACAGGCCAATCATGAGGTTGAGCACCATCACCAGACCGAAATGGATCAGGTCAATGCCCAGCTTTTGGCAAATCGGCACCAGGATGGGTACCAAAATGGTGATGGCAGCGGTTGGCTCTAAAAAGCAGCCGACAAACAGCATCAGCGCATTGGCCAAAAGCAAAAACACCCAGGGCTCCTTGGTGAAACCCAGCACCCACTCGCTGATGGCAGCGGTCACGCCGGTGGCAGTCAGCATCCAGCCAAAAATACTGGCGGCCGCCACAATAAAAAGCACTGTGGCAGTGGTCTCTACAGTTTCAAGACAAACCTTGACAAACATTTTCCAGGACAGGGTTTTGTACCAAAGCAGGCCCAGCACCATGGCCCAAACACAGGCGGCAATAGCGCCCTCGGTGGGCGTGAACAGGCCAGTGGTCATGCCGCCGATGAGCAACACCGGCGTCATGATGGGCAGCACCGCCTGAAAGGCAAACACCCGATCGGCCACAAACAGCAGCACCAGACCCGCAAACACCGTGCTGCGCGGCGGAAAACCAAGCCGCGTAATTAAAAACCACAGCAGCAGCGGCGAACCCACTACCACCCCGGTCTCAATCAAGGCCTTGATCACGCGGGGCCATTCAAACTTGACATCCGCGCCCCAATTGTTTTTGTGCGCGAAATAAGCCACTGTCAGCATCATCAGCAGCGCCATCAAAACGCCGGGCAGAATGCCCGCCAAAAACAAGGCCCCAACACTGACATTGGCCATCATGCCGTAGATCACAAAGGGTAGGCTCGGTGGAATGATGGGCCCCAGTGTGGCCGAAGCGGCGGTGACACCCACCGCAAACTCGCTGCTGTAGCCATGGTCTTTCATGGCCTTGATCTCCACCGTGCCCAGGCCGGCCGCATCAGCAATGGCGGTACCGCTCATGCCGGCAAAAATCACCGAGCCGATCACATTGACATGGCCCAGGCCGCCTTTGAGCCAACCCACCAGGGCCAGCGCATAGTTGAAAATCCGATTGGTGATGCCGGCATTGTTCATCAGGTTACCGGCCAGAATAAAGAAGGGCACAGCCAGCAGCGGAAAGCTGTCAATACCGCTGACCATGCGGTGGATCACCACAAAGGGCGGCGTGGTGTCTTGCCAAAACAGGTAAATCATGGAGGCCCCGGCCATGGCAATGGCCACCGGGATGCCGCCCGACATCAAAACAAGAAAGATGATTTTTAGCATGTTGCGCCTGTGTTAACGATCGTCCATCGTGCTCTCGGGTTTCTCGAGCACGCAGAAACCACGCCGCCAATGCACCCGCAAAACCCAGAAGGAGCGCACAAACATGGCAGCAAAACCAGCCATGACCACCGAATAAACGATGTTCATGGGCAGGTCAATAACGGTCATTTTGTAGCTGCCGAGCTTTTGCATCATTTGCCAGCTCATCAACACAGCCAGACCAAAAAAAACAATGCGCATCAGATCGACAAAAAGGCCCAGCGCCCGGGTCAGTGGCTGGGGCATGAAGCGGTAAAAGAAGTCGACCTGGATGTGGTTATTTTTGGCCACACCGATCGCCGCCCCCACAAACACCGTGCCAATCAACAGGTAGCGGGCGATTTCCTCGGTCCACGACGCTGAATTATTGAGCACATAGCGGGTGAAAAACTGGTAGAAAACGGTCAGGCCCAGCGCCCAGAACAGGCCCAGCGCCACCCACGCCTCAACGGGCGTGTTGGAGAGGTCAACCTCTTCGTCGGTGGCGTGGAACTGGCCGTCATCGCCCATCACCTTGGGGCCGGCGTCAATGTCCATCAGCGGGCGGCCTGGATTTTGTCGAAATCAGCCTTGGTAAAACCCATGGACTCGAGCGGCGAACTCTTCAGGACAGCATCCTGGAAGCTCTTGCGGTCCACAGCCACAACTTGCAAGCCTTTTTTCTTGAACTCATCAACCAACTCGCCCTCGCGCTTTTTGATCTCGGCGGTGGCGCGTGATGCAGCCTCGCGGGTCACATCGGTGAACATGGTTTTTTCGGCATCGCTGAGCTTGTTCCAGATGTGCGGGGCAATCTGGGTGGTCAGGCCATCGACGATATGCCCGGTGAGCATGATGGCTTTTTGAACTTCATAGAACTTCTTGGCCTCGATGGTGGTCAGCGGGTTCTCTTGGGCGTCTACCGTGCCGTTTTGCAAGGCCAGATAAACCTCGGCAAAAGCGATCGGGGTGGGGTTTGCGCCGCAGGCCTTGGGTGTTGCCGTGTAGGCCGGTACATCGGGCACCCGAATTTTCAGGCCTTTCATGCCCTCGCAGTTGGTGAAGGCTTTTTGCGAGGTGGTATGGCGTGCACCATAGTAGGTGTAAGCCGTGACCTGAATGCCGGTTTTGACGCGGAACTCGTCAACCATTTCCTTGAACACCGGGCTCTTGGCATAGGCCAGCAGGTGGTCGCCGTCGCGGAAAATAAAGGGGTAGTAGGCGATGCCAAAACGCGGGTAGCTGCGCGCTGCAAACGAGGGGCCGCTGATGATCATGTCCACCGTGCCGAGTTGCAGACCCTGGTTGATGTCGGTCTCTTTGCCCAGGCTAGACGCCGGGAAAACCTGGATATCAAACTTGCCGTTGCTGCGTTTTTTGATTTCGTCTGCGGCCCAGACCGACTGGGTGTGGTATGCCTCTGAAGTCTCGTAGACATGGGCCCATTTGATTTTGGTTTGGGCCTGGGCCAAACCGGCAGTACCCAGGCTCAGTGCCAGAACGGCGGCGGCGGTGAGGGCTTTGATGGCGAAACGTTTTGACATGCTTGTCTCCTTGGTTGGTGATGCTGACAGGGGAAAGTGATGGGTCTCAGGATTCGTTCTTTTTTGTGCGGCGCCAACTCGCGCTGAAGCGGGCATGGGCTCGGTCCATATGGCTGTGCATGGCAGTCCGGGCGGCGCCGGCATCACGGCCCTCGATGGCCTCTAAGATGAGGCGGTGTTCAGCAATGGCGGCTCGCCAGGAAGGCGCGGATTCAAAGTGCCCGCCCAAGCGCTCAAATACCGGGCCGCGGCGCGAATCCCAAAAGGCATGGACGGTTTCTATCAAAACGCTGTTGCCACTGGCCTGAACGATGGCGCCATGGAAAGCCCGGTCACCCGCCAGGGGAGGCACCTTGTCTTGGGCGTCCTGCTCCATGGACTCAATGGCCTGCCGAATCGCGGCGAGATCGCGCCGCTTGGCCAGGGCAGCGGCGAGCGCGGCGGTTTCTCCCTCGACCACGCGGCGGGCCCGAATGAGTTCGAGCGGCCCCCACTCAGCCGCTGTCTGGGCGGCCAATGGCGCGCAAACCGGGACTGGGCGTGCCATGGCATAAACGCCAGAGCCGCAGCGCACCTCAACCCAGCCTTCTACTTCAAGGGCAATCAGGGCCTCGCGCACCGTGGGCCGGCTTACGCCGAGTTGGCGGGCCAAGTCTCGCTCGGCGGGCAATCGCTCATGGGCCGCAAACTCTCCAGACCCAATCAGCAGACGCACCTGCTCGGCAATCTGCCGGTAGAGTCGTTGCGGTTCGACACTTAGCAGTGGCATGGGCAGCGGGCGGAGTTCAGGGTTTTCACGAATTGGACAGATGGTCAGACCAATCTATAGTAGATAGCTTTCGCAGCTGCTTCCATCCGGATTAACCCCAATACCAGCATCAGGGGTTTATCAGGCCAACTAAATCAAGAGACATCAGCCATGCGCCAAAAACATCATCGCTTCTCCAAACTCTGCCTGCAATCTCTTGTTGCAGGCGCGCTCACTTTGGCCTCATGCCTGGCGACAGCCCAGGGCTGGCCCAGCAAGCCTGTCAGGGTGGTCGTCCCTTTTCCACCCGGCGGCGCATCAGACATGCTGGCCCGCACGGTGGCTCAAAAAATGAGTGAGCAGTTGGGCCAAACTTTTGTCATTGAGAACAAGCCTGGCGCGGCCAGCACCATCGGCATTGCCGAGGCAGCCAAAACACCGGCCGACGGCTACACCCTGCTGCTGGCCGCAGCACCCTATGTGATCACCCAGTACGTGTACCCGAAACTGAGCTACGACGTGCGCAAGGATTTTGTGCCCCTGGGTCTGCTGCAGACCACACCCACTCTGCTGGTCGTCAACCCGGCGCTGGGTATCAATACGCTAAATGACTTTCTGAAGCTGGCCAAGTCGAAGCCTGGCCAGATTTCCTACGCGACCCCCGGCGGTGGCAGTCTGCCGCACCTGATTGGCGAATTGTTCAAGCAGCAGGCCGGCATTGATCTGCTGCATGTGCCCTACAAGGGCGGCGGGCCGGCGCTGGCTGACCTGCTGGCCGGGCATGTCAACAGTTCATTTCTGTCGCCGATTGAGGTCAATGCGCACCTCAAGAGCGGGAAGTTGATTGCCATTGGTGCGAGCTCTCTCAAGCGCACGCCTGCCCTGGCCGCGCTACCAACCCTGGCAGAAGCCGGCGTGGCAGATTTTGAAGCGCTGGCCTGGTTCGGCTTTGTCACGCGCCAAGGCACGCCGCCCGATGTCTTAGCGAAATTGTCAGAGCATTTGCAGCGAGCCCTCAAAAGCCCGGAGATCCGCGACAAGGTCGCGCAAAGCGGCGATGTTCCCGCGGGCACCGTGCAAGAGTTCGCCGACCTGCTGGGCCGCGAGCATGTGCGCTGGGAGAGCACCGTCAAGACCGCCAACATCAAGCCAGAGTAAGCGCACCATGCCTGCCACGCGCCCCAATATTCTGTGGTACTGCGCAGACCAGCAACGCTGGGACACCATCCACGCGCTGGGCAATGCCCATATTCGCACCGACGCGCTCGATGCCCTGGCGGCCTCGGGTGTGGCCTTCAATCGGGCCTATACCCAAAGCCCGATCTGCACGCCCGCCCGGGCGAGCTTCCTGACGGGTCGATACCCGGCTTCCCACCATGTCTACCGCAATGGCAACGCCTACTTTCCGGCGCACGAAAAACTGGTGACCAAGCGACTGGCCGAAGCTGGCTACGACTGCGCCCTGGTGGGCAAACTGCACCTGGCAGCGGCCAAGCACTACGAGGTCCGCACCGATGACGGCTACCGGGTTTTCCACTGGAGCCACCACCCGACGCCCGACCAGGCTTTCGGCCACGACTATGAAAACTGGCTCAAACACGAAAAGAAAGTCGACCCGGTTGAGCTTTATGCCAAGGTCAACTACTTTTGCGGGCCGGGGGTAGCCAGCGAATACCACCAGAC
>BJGT01000028.1 GCA_014190675.1 Comamonadaceae bacterium
CAGAACCTGCTTGGCACGCTGGCCATGGCTCGCACCAATGAGCCCAACTCGGCAACTGCGCAGTTTTTCATCAACGTGCGCGACAACGGCTTTCTTGATCCCATCCTGATCCCGCCGGGCGACCCGGTGCCCAGGTTTGATTACCAAGGGCGAACCTATGAAAACACGCCCCGCGCCAACCTTATGAACGCGCCGCAATTGTTCGGCTACACCGTGTTTGGCAAGGTGGTCAGCGGCTTGGATGTGGTGCTCAAAATGAAAACCAGTCCGACCGGCGCCGGCGGGCCATTCCCTTCTGATGTACCGAAAACACCGATTCTTATCAACGCTGCAACCCTGGTGAAATAAATCATGAGTAACCCACAAGTCGAACTCCACATCAACAATTACGGCGTCATAACGCTGGAACTCGATGCGGAGAAAGCCCCGAAATCGGTGGAGAATTTTCTGCGTTATGTGGCTCAAGGCCACTATGACAACACGGTGTTTCATCGTGTCATTCCTGGCTTCATGGTCCAGGGCGGCGGCATGGAGCCCGGCATGAAACAAAAGCCCTGTGAAACACCCATCACCAACGAAGCCGATAACGGCCTGAAGAACCTCAGCTACACCGTGGCTATGGCCCGCACCAGCGACCCGCATTCAGCCACGGCTCAGTTTTTCATCAATATGGCTGACAACGGCTTTCTCGATCACACTGCCATCTCGGCCAAGGGCTGGGGCTATGCGGTGTTTGGCAAGGTCGTGGCAGGCACCGAGGTGGTGGATGAAATTGCGGCAGTCAAAACCGGGCGCAGCGGCTACCATGATGATGTACCCCTCGAAGACCTGCTGATCGAGCGTGCCGTGGCCATCTGATCGACCCGCATGCAGGGTCTGACTCTCACCGCACCGGCCCACTGGGCCTGTGTTGATGTGATGTCCGACCTGCACCTGCAGGCCAGCGAGTCGGCGACTGCGGCCGCCTGGGAGCAACACCTGCTCAGCACGCCAGCCGATGCTGTTTTCATCCTGGGTGATTTGTTTGAGGTCTGGGTTGGCGATGATGTGCTGAGCGACCCGGCGCACCCGGCTGGCTTCGAGGCGGCTTGTGTCAAGGCCCTGCGCAGCGCAGCGCTGCACCGCAGTATTTTTTTCCTCCACGGTAACCGCGATTTCCTCATCGGCCCGGCCTTTGCGCAGGCCGCCAGCCTGAGCCTGCTGGCTGACCCGACACTGCTGGAGTTCGGTGGCAAGCGCTGGCTACTGTCGCATGGTGATGCGCTGTGCCTGGATGACACCGACTACCAACACTTTCGGGCCGAAGTGCGCAGCGCCGCCTGGCAGCAGGCTTTTCTGGCGCAGCCTTTGGCTGACCGCAAGGCAATGGCCCGGTCCCTGCGCGAGCAAAGTCAGGCGCGCCAACGCAGCGCCCTGCACTATGCAGACCTGCACCACGGCGCAACCCTGGATTGGCTGGCACAGCACCGAGCCAGCGTCTTGATCCACGGCCACACGCACCGTCCGGGTGACCATGCCTTGGGACCGGGTTCAAGCCGGATGGTGCTGAGCGACTGGGACTTGAACGCCACACCGCCACGCGCCGAGGTGCTCAGACTGCGCCTGCCAGACGGCAAGCAGTCTGGTGCAGCGGTCCAGTTACAGCGTATCGGGGTGGGCGCGACGGCTTAAGCCGCTAGCAAGTCAGCAACTGCCAAATCAATTTGTGCGGCTGGCAAAAACTTCCTTGCATAGCGCAGGTATATGCCCTGGGACATGAAAACATCAAACAGATCCGGATCAATATGACCGCTATCCTTGAGTTTGCGCAGGATGCCAACCGACTGCGACAGGGTCATGCCTTTCTTGTAGGGTCGGTCAGCGGCGGTTAGGGCCTCGAAAATATCGGCGATCCCCATGATTCTGGCCTGCACCGACATTTGCTCCCGCCTGAGTCCCTTGGGATAGCCCTTGCCGTCCATACGCTCATGGTGTCCGCCAGCAAACTCGGGTACCCGGCGCAAATGGCTAGGCCAGGGTAGTTGCTCGAGCATTTTGTTGGTAGCCACAATGTGGTGGTTGATGACGCCACGCTCGGCGGCCGTCAAGGTGCCAGCCCGGATGGACAAATTGTGTTGTTCGTCCGGGCTGAGAAAAACCGCCTCCTGCCCCTCAGGGTTGCGCCAAGTTCGGCTGCTGGCAAGGGCTTCGACGCGGGCCAGGGCGGCATCGTCCATGGCTTCCGAGCCCAGGTTGGCAACCCGCAAAAAATCTCGATCGGCGTCCAGCACCGTTAACTCTGCGCGGCAAGTCGATTCGGCCAGCGCTTCGGCCTGCGGATCAACACAAACACGCAAAGCCAATTGCTTTTGTAAGGCAGCTATCTGCGCATCGCGTTTGAGCACCTCAAAGCGGGTATCAATCAGACCGATGCGGTCAAACAGGGTTTGCAATTTGGTGGCCTTGTCCACCACGTGCACGGGCGTGGTGATTTTTCCGCAGTCATGCAGCAAGCCGGCGATCTTGAGCTCATAGCGGTCCTGCTCACTCATGGTGAAATCCGCCAACGGACCCTGTGTGGTTTGCGCGGCAGCATCAGCCAGCATCAAGGTCAGCTCGGGCACCCTTGAGCAATGCCCGCCGGTGTACTTTGATTTGTCTTCGATCGCCGTGTTGATCAGTTTGATGAGCGACTCAAACAGGGTTTCCAGCTGCGTCAACAGCAGTCGGTTACTCAGGGCAATCGCAGCCTGAGAGGCTAGCCATTCCACCAAGCTCTGGTCAGCCATTGAGAAAGCTTGGATCTCACCAGTCCCTGGGTGCACTGAGTTGATCAGCTGCAAAACGCCGATGATCTGCCCCTGCTGGTCTTTCATCGGCACTGCAAGCAAAGACTTGGATCGGTAACTGTTGAGCTGGTCAAACTGGCGGGTACCGGAAAAATCATAAGTTGAATCGGTGTAAGCGTCCGCCACATTGATGGTTCGGCGGTTGTTGACCGCACACACAGCCACCATGTTGTTGTTGGGCTGTCCGGCCGAGTCAAGTAGATGCAGATCGGGCAATTCAACCCGGTGGCCTGAATTTCCGCCCATGGCAAGCCCCAGGGAGTCGGTATGCAAAATCTCGAAGCGCAGTGCCTGCCTGTCTTCGCTCATTCGGTAAAGGGTGCCGCCATCGGCCCGGGTCAGGCGCTTGGCGGCGAGCAAAATTTGGTCGAGCAGTGAGGTGATATGGCGTTCTCTTGACAAAGCTGCACCGGCCTCGTTGAGCTGCTCGAGGCGGACGAAAAAATCCTCGCTGCTTGACATATCAAACTCCCCGATTGAACTATGTTGGCAAACTCAGGCCTTCAGCAAAACCTTGAGGCAGGCCTGCGCACGACGCGCGCTGTGCCCATCAAAGTTGCAGGCCAACAAACGCGCCAGGTCTTCGCCCCAGGTCTGGGCTGGCTCGGGGTCGTGACGCCGCGTCAGCAACTGCAACTGTAGCAAGCGGCGCTCCTGGATGTGCTCGGCTGGCGTGGGTATGTCGGCGGCCATTTCAAGCCGCAACAGGGCCACGCCCGGGTCCGCCGCAGGCGTTTGTTCAAGTGCGCGCACCCAGGTCGCACGGGTCGGCGGGCTCACCCGAGATCCAAGCTCTTGGGCGCTGGGTAGCTCAGTGGCGGCGCGGCGCTCCCAGGCCGCCAGCAGTTGGGTCAGCGCCTCGCCATGCGCTTGGGCGGCGAGCTTGCGCAGCGCCAACTGTGCCCGCTCCAAGGCATCTCGCTGGGCCCTGAATGCAGCATCTCCCAGCCGTACGGCTTCTTGGCCGCCGTTGGGCGCCGGCGGGGCCGCGCCCCGGTCCGGCGCGCGCGCACCGCGTGGGCTCTCGCCAGCAAAACGGCCGCCGTCTTTGCGCTCACCGAATTTACCCCCCCGTGGCGCGGCTGCAGGCTCAGCTTTTTTCATGCCGGGCCGGTCATCGCCACGCACTGCGACCACCGGTTTGGGCGCAGGTTTGGGCAGCACAGCCGCTGCGCTGAGCTCGGCTGGGGCCGACGCCGGCTCATCAGTCGGCAATACCGGCAGCACGGGCGGCGCCTCGGTTTCCTGAGCTTGAATCTGAATCTGAGCCTGTGCTTGGCCCCGCAGGGCGGCATCCAAAGAAGCCATGGCCACCCGTATGGCTTGGGCATCAGCGCTGGCGTTGGCAAGCTCGAGGCTGCGCGCTGCGTCGAGCACCAGACGGTCGCGTTCGCCCAAGGCTGCTTGGCTGCGCTCCCGCTCCTGGGTCTTGCGGTTAAAGGCGTCGTCAATCGGCTTGCGAAAAGCGTCCCAGAGCTTTTGCTCCAGCCGGCGCTCCATGGGCACGCGCTGGGCCTGGGCCTGCCAGCGCTGTTGCAGGTCCCGCACGGCATCCAGGCGCAGTTGGGGTGCGGCGCCGAGCAGGGTGGCCTCGTCAACCATCGCCTGGCGCAGCAGCAAGCTTTGCTGCTGCACCGCCTCCAGCGGCGCGCTGGCCTTGTCCATGGCTGCCTGCCACAGCGGCTGCAGTTCTGCCAAAACCTTGTCGCCGACATGCCCGGCGGCACGCCACTGGTCGACAAATTGGTTAAGCAGCCGCGCAAAGCCGCGCCAGTCCTCGTCGAGCGCGGTGGTGTTGGCATTGGCCCACTGCATGATGTCTTCGATCATGGCCAGCCGCTGCAACCGATGTTCGATCGATTCGGCTCTGACCCGCTCCAGCCAGGCTTCAACCACCTTGTGTGCCTCGTTGCAGGCTTCATCGAAGCGCTTCCACAGGCCCTGGTTGGGCACGCCGCCCTGATCGGTCTGTTTCCATTGCTCGCGCAAGGTGCGCAGCAGCTCTTGCATTTTTCGACCACCCAGGGCCTGTCCCTCCGGGCGTTTGAGCAGACCCTCAGCCCGGCCGACCAGTTCCTCACGCAACTGGTCGGCACGCCAGCGTTGCCAGCCCTCGAGCTCGCCGGCAGCAGCCAGCGCGCCATGCGACTGGTTCTCGAGCTTGTCATCAATCAGCCGGCCCTGCTCCTTGAGGGCCTGGCGCAGCGCTGCAGCCGCACCGGCACTGGCTTTGCCGTGCCCCTGGGCAATTTCTTGCTCCAGCTTTGTCAGCGCCTCTTGCACTCTGTGCACGGCCTGGGCGCGCACTTCGGGGTCGATCTTGGGTTTTTGCGGTTTACTCAAGGACTCTGCCGCAGCACCGCGAAGGGCGCGCAGTTCATCGGCCCAGACCGGCACTGCGGGCAGGGCAGCGGCAGCGTCCGCAGCGGCGGCAACGGTTTGCGCCAGTGCCTCCCGAAACGACTCCCAAACCACTAAAAGCTGCCCGCGCGAGGTCTCCAGCAGAGGTGGGAAACGGGCCTCGACACTGGGCCAGTTGCCATCCGTCAAAAGTACGCCGGCCTGCACCTGCCAATGGTCGACATCAATTTGCAAGGCCTGCGCGGCAGCCTGCGCATCGCGCCAAGACTTGGTCGAGAGAACCTCGATGCGCTGTGCCAGCAACACTGCGGCCTCGCGTTGCACCTGCACCCGGTGTTGCAGGTCTTCAATGCCCTTGACCCGCTCGCTGAGCTGGCCCTTGAGGGTAAGAAGGGGCTCGCGGCTCAGGGGCGCGCCGGCTTTGGCGGCATCGCGCTGCCAGGCCATGGCGTCAGCGATGTTGAGTTTGGGGCTGGCCAACCAGGCCTCCCCCCTGTCGGCCCACTCCTGGGCAATCGATTCCTGTGCGCGGCTGCGCTTGATCTCGTCTAGCTTTTCACGCAGTAACTTGGCCGCCCCTTTGTCTTTGGCGCTGAGTTCCTTGTAGACCGCCTGCATGTCCTCAGGCCTCGGGTCGCGGGCCAGCCAGTCGCGAATGCACCCGGTGCGCTCACTCGAGGTGAGGGCCGAGAAGGCGCCGCCGGTCAGCCGGTCGAGGTGGTGCGCCTCGGGCTGGGCCCCGCCGTTTGCGGGCACAGCGTCGGTCTGAGAAGTCTTGGGTTCAGCGGGAAAAGGAAACATGGGATGCATGGCAAGGATGACGACCCCCGGCGGCTTTGCACCGGGGTTTGAGCTGCTATTCTCACCGCTATTTGGCCAATGCTCCAAAAAGCTCAGGGTTCGGACAGGCGAAGAGCCCTTGTTACAAATAATAATTTAGTCTATTGATGTAATTTAATATATATTTTTAATACTAAAAAATCCACCTAGAATCCGGTAGCCCAGCCAATCAAAGGGAAAACCCTTGGCAGCTCGGGCTTGGGTTTGGCCAGCGCTAAGTCCTTAAAGAAGCGACCCGAACACCGGGCGCAAACCCAGAACGGGGGGAGTACAAACATGAGATGCGTCGCTCAAGGCGCCATCCGGGCCACCTAGGCCGCGCCAATCAGGAGAATCCATGACCGGTTCGAAAAAAATCTCACAAAGCATGCGACTGCTGGCGGCGGACAGCAGCCGGTGGATGGCGGAACTCGCCCGCAACGGCCTGGCCATGCTGGGCACGGGTGTGGCTGCGGCAGCGCTGGTGCTGGGCCTGCATACTGACTGGCGGCAGGCGGCCGAGAGCGATGCACTGGCCTGGTTACAAAACCGGCAGCTTCCCGGCTCAGTCGGGGACAAAAAGAACGATGCCAGTGACCGGGCCACGGCCAGCCAGCCGGGGGATTTGCCCAAAGCGCAGGCGGCGCTGGCCTATTGGTTGAGCAACAAATACCGAATTGCTCCGGAACCCCTGAGCGCCATCGTGGCTGAGGCCTACCTCATCGGCCTGCGTTCGCGTCTGGAGCCCACACTCATACTGGCGGTGATGGCCGTGGAGTCCGGCTTCAACCCATTTGCGCAAAGTCCGGTGGGCGCCCAGGGCCTGATGCAGGTCATGACCCGGGTACACAGTGACAAATTTCACCCTTTTGGTGGGGCACTGGCGGCCTTCGACCCGCTCACCAACCTGCAGGTTGGCGCTCGGGTGTTGCAAGAGTGCATCGCCCGGGCCGGCTCGATCGAAGCCGGTCTGAGGCTCTATGTTGGCGCGGCAGACCTCGATGACGATGGCGGCTATGTGGCCAAAGTCATGGCCGAGCACGGCAAACTGCAAGCCGTAGTCAGGGGACAAACCGTTGCAAGCACCGCAGACACGCGCCCGCCGCCAAGCGGCAAGCCAGCAGTTGGCGCCGACAGCATAGCCTCACTGAGCTTGCCCAAGGGAATAGGGCAGTAAACTGCCGGCATTTTTTTTGCCCGTCAACCCCCATGTACCACCGCAACACACTCATAGAACAAACCGACCCCGAACTGTTTGCTGCAATTCAGGCCGAAAACGCCCGCCAAGAGCACCACATAGAGCTAATTGCGAGTGAAAACTATGCCTCGCCCGCGGTGATGGCAGCCCAGGGTTCGCAACTGACCAACAAATACGCCGAAGGCTACCCCGGCAAGCGCTACTACGGCGGCTGCGAAAACGTCGACATAGCCGAGCAACTGGCCATCGATCGGGCGCGCCAACTCTTTGGCGCCGATGCGGCCAACGTCCAGCCGCACAGCGGCGCCTCGGCCAACCAGGCGGTTTTCCTGGCCTTCTTGAAACCAGGCGACACCATCATGGGCATGAGTCTGGCCGAAGGTGGTCACCTGACCCATGGCATGCCGCTGAACCTGAGCGGCAAGTGGTTCAAGGTAGTCAGTTACGGGCTCAACGCGCAGGAAGCCATCGACTACGACGCCATGGAGCGCAAGGCCCATGAGGCCCGCCCCAAACTGATCATCGCCGGGGCTTCGGCTTACAGCCTGCACATTGACTTTGAACGCTTTGCCAAGGTTGCCAAGGCGGTGGGAGCGCTCTTTCTGGTCGATATGGCGCACTATGCCGGCCTGATTGCCGCCGGTGTCTACCCCAATCCGGTGCCGCACGCTGATGTGGTGACCTCGACGACACACAAGAGCCTGCGCGGACCGCGCGGAGGCATCATCCTGATGAAAGCCGAGCACGAAAAAGCCATCAACAGCGCCGTCTTCCCAGGCCTGCAGGGTGGCCCGCTGATGCATGTGATCGCTGCCAAGGCAGTGGCTTTCAAGGAAGCGCTGGCGCCCACCTTTAAACTCTACCAGCAGCAGGTGCTGGCCAACGCCCGGGTGGTGGCGCAGACCCTGAGCGAACGCGGCCTACGCATTGTCAGCGGTGGCACCCAGAGCCATGTGATGCTGGTCGACCTGCGCGCCAAGGGCATCACTGGCAAGGAAGCCGAATCCGTGTTGGGCGCCGCCCACATGACCATCAACAAGAATGCGATCCCGAACGACCCGGAAAAACCGATGGTCACCAGCGGTGTTCGCATTGGGACGCCGGCCATGACCACGCGCGGCTTTGGCGAGGAAGAAGCGCGGCTCACGGCCCACATGATCGCCGATGTGCTGGACAAACCGCGCGACCCCGACAACATCGCAGCGGTGCGCTCGCGGGTCAATGCGCTGACCGCGCGCTTCCCGGTTTACCGCTAGTGCCCGGGCGGTACGGAAAAAAACAATGAAAACAACGAATTGGCGTGCAGGTTTAGGCATTTCTGGCTCGGGGCACTGAGCCCCAAGGCGCAGGACAGTCCGCACTCTTACCACCATGAAATGTCCGTTTTGCAGCCATGCGGACACCCAGGTGGTCGATACCCGCGTCTCCGAGGATGGCGACTTTATACGCCGCCGCCGCCAGTGTGCCCATTGCGAGAAACGTTTCACCACCTATGAACGGGCGGACGTCAATTTCCCGAATATTGTCAAGAAGGATGGGCGGCGCATAGAGTATGACAAGGTCAAGCTGCTCGCCTCGATGAATCTGGCGCTGCGCAAACGCCCGGTCAGTACCGAGCAGGTCGACGGCGCAGTTGAGCGGATCGAAGAAAAATTGCTCAACCTGGGGCTGCGCGAAGTTGCCTCAACCCGCATCGGCGAGCTGGTCATGCGCGAACTCAAAAAGCTCGACAAGGTGGCCTATGTCCGCTTTGCCAGCGTTTACCGCAGCTTTGAGGATATCGATGACTTCAGAGCCCTGGTGGACGAGGTGCGACGTTAGCGCCAGCACTCTGCCACGCTGACCTCACTGCCCGAGCGGCCTTTGACGCCGGTGTGCGAGAGGGTCAGGTTGCCGCAATCATCGCTCCCGGTCGGTGTGGCCGTCAGGGTAAAGCTGTTGAGGGTTGCCGACAGGCTCAAGCGGTAACGCGGCGAATCCGCCGGAACCATCTGCAAGCGCTGCGGCAAGGTCGGGCTGAGGCTGCCAGCCTCGTCGAGCGTGTAGCGGCTGCTGGCGGCATAAAACCGCGCCATGAACTGCTGCGCCTCCAGCAAAGCGATGCGCGCCTCAGACCTATAGCCGCGCTTGACGCTTTGCAGATAGCTCGGATAAGCCACTGCAGCCAGAATACTGACAATGACCAGCACCACCAGCAACTCCAGCAGCGTGAACCCGACCTCTAAGACAGGCGGCTGGCGCGGGGCTGAGGGGGTGATTGCTTGCATGTTCAACGAATCGGCGGGTTGATGATGCGTTGCCACAGGCGGTCGCTGATGCGGCGTGCAGCGCCTGCGGGCTCGGTGGTAGCGGGCGCATCGACCAGCAACACAATAGACTGCAACCAGACCACCGCCCCGGCTTTGGTGCTGCCGTTCAGGGGGTCTGCCAGATAGCCCGGGCTAAAGCCCCGCGCGGTAATGACCAAGGCCCGCTGCTCGCCCGGCAACAACTGCTGCTCGGCCAGGCACTCGGGCCCAAAGGGCAGCGAAAAGGCGCTCAGGGACGAGCTGAACCAGGCCTCAGGTGGCCTGGTTTTACTGGCTGCGCCACCACCAGCCGGGCCCCAACTCGCGGCCTGCCCCCAAACCGATTGCGCAGCACTGGCACCCACAGCCACCTCTGGCAAATTGGCTTGGCGCAGAGTTGCCACTCGCTGCCCATCGGGCTTGAGCAACTCGGCCTCACAGTAGCGCAGTGCCGCTTCGGCATATTGCTGCGCCAGGTACTGCAGGCGCATGTTGTTGCCGGCCTGCTCCGCCGAGGTGGCACTTCGCAAGGCCGAGGCCGAGCTCAAACCTATAACCACCAGCAGCACCAACACCACAACCAGTGCTAACCCGGCCTGCGGCGTCCTGATGCCGGTCTGGCCACGGCTGCGCGGCAGCCTGGGCGCAGGCAGCAGGGTGAGGGAAAAGTCGGCTTGCACCATCAAAAGGCCATCTGGTTGCGCAGCGTGGTGGTGCTGAAAAAAGCACGGCGCAAGAAACGATCACTCGAGCTTTGCTGCACCAAATCGCAGTCTGTGTAGCTGAGCCGGTCCTCGCCAGCATCGAGCACTGGCTCACTGCTGCGCATCAGCAGGCAAACCCGCACACTGATGACCAAGCGCCAATCGCTGACCTCATGGGCGCCAACATAGCGCACCACCGCGCGTGGTGTGGCGGCATTGGCTTCGCCAAACCACAGGGTCATGCCCTGCACATTGTCAACCAGCGGTTGGCCGCTGGCGCCCTGCCGGCTGGCGCAATGCAACTCACCGCGCCCGGTGCTGCCGCTCGCCACGTAATACCGGTTGTAGGCAATGCGAACCCCGGCCACGGCGCTCAGGCCATTGCCCAGACAGTCTGTTGGCAGATTGGCAGCGGTGGACAAGGTGTTGTTTAAAGTGGCCTCGTAGACCACTTCCAGCGCATCTGTACCGGCCGCGGCGCAAACCACGGCGCCCACTGTTCTGGGCGATTCAAAGCCGGTTTTGCAGCCAAACACAGGTCTGCCGGCATAAGCCCGGGTCAAACTGGCACCGCTTGGGCTGAGGCCAGTTGGTACAGAAAAACCGGCCAGCAAGAGCTCGCGGGAGATCAGGCCCAAGCCCAATTGGGCGTTCTCGACCATCTCGGCCACAGCCACCTGCTGCCGCGCGGTCTTGCCCGAAGCAATAAAGCTCCCCAGGACTGCCCCCAGCACCAGCAGCCCAATCGCCAGGGCCACCATCAGCTCCACCAGTGTCTGGCCCTGGACTTGGCGTCGGCTCGGCCCGCGCATCACAGGTTGATCCTGAAATAGCTGCACCGCAGGCTGCTGTCCTTACCCCGACCCAACCCAGGCGGGCACTCTTGCGCCAGAACTGGAGCCTCATCAGTGGCAGCCACCGCGGGGTCGCGCCAGACCAGCCACAGGTCAGCAGCAGCCACGGCAGACTGGCGCTGCAGGTAGACCGAGCCCTGCGGCAACTGCTCTCGAACCAGGCGCCGCCAAAGGGCCAGATCAAGGGCAGCGATTTGGGCCGGCGTGCAGTTGCTTGTTGGGGTGTTGCACAGCTGGGCTGGCAGGTCGGCGCCGGAAGCCTGGCTGGCAAAGTCACTGAGGAAATCATAGTCACCCGCCAAGAACCCTGTGGCTGGGCTGCCGTCTTGGGCCGGACTGCCTTTGTTGGCGCGCAGTCGCTCGCCGATGTCAGTGGCGAGTTGCATGGCCGTGGCCCGGTACTGCGCCATCTTGGTGTAACGCACAGCCGTTGCGCTGGCCGAGCCCAGAGCGAGCAGGGCAAAGCCAGACAAGGCCAGGGCCACCAGCACCTCGACCATCGACAAGCCCTGCTGACGACTCAGCTGCATGCAGACACTCCGCTGGCACGCAGCGCCGCACGACCTTGCATAGAAACACACACCACGCGCACCAAGCTGGCACTGCCGGCTCCACTGGGAGTGAGGATAAAGCTCTGGGCGGCGGCGCGCGCCATGCCTGAGGCCTGGTAGGCAATGAAGCGCTTGTCATTGGCCGGCGTGGCGCTGGCAATCGAGGCGAGCGGCTCGAGCCGCTCCTGCACCCGCAAAATCTGGTCTTCTGGGTCCAGGCGTCCGTTGCCATCGGCATCGACAAACACCATCCATCCATCGCGCCAGGCCGCACTGCTGGCACAGGCCACTCCGCCCGCTGAGCTGCAAACACTGACCGTACGCGCCCGCTTGATGGCCTCCGAGCGGGCATAGCGCAGGTCGCCCACCAAAGCGTCTGCGGCCGACTGCACTGCGGCCTTCGACAAGAGCCTGCTCAATGCCGGTACGGCCACTGCCATCAACAGTGCGGTCAAGGCCAAGGTGAGTAGCATTTCAAGCAGGGTGAAGCCAGCAGCGCGAGATTTCATGACCACAAGCTTAGCCTAAATAATGACACGCTGACTGCCTTTATACAACCCTGGGCCAAGCACCCGAGCAGGCGCTAGACTTGCCTGCCCTGCCGATTTTTTAACTGCTCATGATCGAACGCGCTCTTGAACTCGCCCGCAGTGCACGCCTGCTCTGTCCGCCCAACCCAGCGGTTGGCTGCCTGCTGGTGTCTGCCGATGGTCAGGTGCTGGGTGAGGGACAGACCCAGCGTACTGGCCAGGCGCATGCCGAGGTGATGGCACTGCACGATGCCGCAGCCCGTGGCCTCTCAGTAAGCGGCGCCACAGCCTACGTCACCTTGGAGCCCTGCGCGCACCGGGGACGCACTGGCCCCTGCGTCGAGGCCCTGGCCCATGCTGGCATCGCCCGGGTGGTGGCAAGCCTTGAGGATCCAGACCCGCGCGTGGCCGGCAGCGGCTTTGCCTACTTGCGCGCGGCCGGCATCGAGGTGGTGGTCGGTCCCGGGGCGGCAGCCTCCCGCGAGCTCAACCTGGGGTTTTTCAGTCGCATGCTGCGCCAGCGTCCTTGGGTGCGCTTGAAAATCGCGGCCTCGCTGGACGGCCGCACCGCTCTGGAGAATGGCCAGAGCCAATGGATTACCGGTGAGGCTGCCCGCACCGACGGCCATGCCTGGCGGGCCCGTTCCTGCGCCCTGCTGACCGGCATCGGCACGGTGCTGGAAGACGATCCGCAACTCGATGTGCGCCTGCTGCCCTGTGATCGCCAGCCGGCTCTGGTGGTGGTCGACAGCCGGCTGCAAACCCCGCTGGCGGCCAAGCTTTTTCGGCCCCAGCGAAGCCTGCTGATTTACAGCGGGCAAACCGATAGCAGCCGAGCCCCGGATCTGCAAGCCCTCGGGGCCACGGTGATCCCCCTGCCCGAGCCGGCGCCGGGTGGGCAAAAAGTGGATCTGGCGGCCATGCTGCGCGACCTGGCAGCGCGCGAGATCAACGAGCTGCATGTTGAAGCCGGCCACAAACTCAATGGTTCTCTGGTACGCGCGGGCTTGGTCGATGAGTTTTTGGTGTATCTGGCACCCAAGCTGCTGGGACAAGGCCGCAACATGGCTGAGTTTGGGCCTTTGAACAGCCTTTCTGAGGGGCAGCAACTGGTCTTTGAATCCAGCCAGATGCTCGGACCAGACCTGCGCATCCTGGCCCGTCTGGCCGGTAGCGACGACTTTTGAGGCGCTAATTTGTATCGGCAGTGGGCTCGGGCGGCCGAATCCCTGCGAAAATGCGTGCATGTTTACCGGAATCATCACCGGCGTCGGGCGCATCGTCGCTGTTGACGCCTTGGGCAGCTCTTCAAACCATGGCAAGCGTCTGAGCATTTCAAGCCCGCCAGGCTACCTCGATGATGCTGGCCTGGGCGACAGCATCGCGCTCAATGGCGCCTGCATGACGGTTACTGGCCTGGAGCCAGGCCTGAACCGCTTCAGTGTCGAGGTGTCGGCCGAGTCGCTGGACAAAACTGCTGGTCTTGACAAGCCAGGCCCCATCAATTTGGAGAAAGCATTGCGCGCCCAGGACCGGCTGGGCGGCCACCTGGTGTCGGGCCATGTTGATGGCGTGGGGCAGGTCACGTACTTTGCCCAGGTTGGTGAAAGCTGGGAGCTGCGGGTGCTCGCACCCCACAACCTGGGGCGCTACTTGGCGTACAAAGGCTCCATCACCCTGAATGGCGTTAGCCTGACCGTCAACCGTGTCTCCGACCAGGCCCAGGGTTGCGAGATGTGCATCAACCTGATTGCGCACACACTGGGTAACACCGCACTGGGCAGCCTGCAGTCGGGCGCGGCGGTCAACCTGGAGGTCGACCTGATCGCGCGGTATGTGGAGCGCATGCTCAGCACGGCCGCTCAGCCGGCACACAGTCCTACGGCGGCCAACCCGCTGGCAAGCTGACCCCTGGCAACACCGTCAATATTCAAGCCAAAACAGCTATTTTTGTGACGCCCCCCGTATGAACTCCCCATCGAGCGCAGCCACTTCGCCCATCGAAGACATCCTCAGCGACCTGCGCGTCGGACGCATGGTGATCATGGTGGATGACGAAGACCGGGAAAACGAAGGCGATTTACTGATGGCCGCCGAGCACGCCAGCGCGGATGCGATCAACTTCATGGCCCGGTTTGGCCGGGGCCTGATCTGCCTCACACTCACCCGCGAGCACTGCGAGCGCCTTCAGTTGCCACCCATGACTGCGCGCAACGGCGACAAAAAAGGCACTGCATTTACCGTCTCGATCGAAGCTGCCGAGGGCGTCAGCACCGGCATCTCAGCGGCCGACCGGGCGCGCACGGTGCTCGCCGCAGTTGCCCCACAAGCCCGCCCCGAAGACCTGGTGCAGCCGGGCCATATTTTTCCGCTTCAGGCGGTGGATGGCGGCGTGCTGATGCGCGCAGGCCACACCGAGGCCGGCTGTGATCTCGCCGCGATCGCGGGCTGCGCGCCGGCAGCCGTGATCTGCGAGATCATGAACGACGACGGCACCATGGCGCGCCTGCCAGACCTGCACTTGTTTGCCCAGCAGCACGGCCTGAAAATCGGCACCATTGCGGCGCTCATCGAGTACCGCAGCCGGGTTGAGTCGCTGGTTGAACAGGTCGGCACGCGCAGCCTGAAAACCATGTTCGGCGAGTTCACCGCGCATGCATTTCGCGACAAGCCCGGCCGTGGCGTGCACTTGGCCTTGGTCAAGGGCGCCTGGGCCACCGAAGACTTGGTACTGGCCCGGGTGCACGAGCCGATGTCGGTGCTCGACGCCCTGGAAGTTGGCCGGACCATGCATTCCTGGAGCCTGGATGCCAGCCTGGCGCGCATCTGTGCAGAAGGCCGTGGCGTGGTGGTACTGCTCAACTGCGGCGAAGATGCGGCGCAGTTGCTGATGCAGTTTGAAGGCAGCGCCCGGGCCAGCCATGGCCCCGGAACTGGCCGAATGGATTTGCGCAGTTACGGCATAGGTGCCCAAATTCTGCGTCACTGCGGAGTGCGCCGCATGCAGCTGATGGGCAGCCCCCGCCGCATGCCCAGCATGACCGGCTATGGGCTCGAAATCGCCGGCTACATCTCCCCCTAAAAATAGCACGAGGACAGCAGCATGTTTAGCAAGGACAGCGCAACCCTGGAAGCCACCGACCGCCTGAACGGCCGCGGCCTGACCATTGGCATCGTACAGGCCCGCTTCAACCAGGGCGTCACCGAGGCCCTGGCACAGGCCTGCCGGGACGAGTTACTGCGGCTCGGGGTGGCCGATAAAAACATCCACTTGGTGCAGGTGCCCGGTGCCCTGGAGGTGCCGGTCGCCCTGCTCGCCATGGCCGCCAAGCTCAAATACGATGCCCTGGTGGCATTGGGATGCATCATTCGAGGGGAAACCTACCATTTTGAGTTGGTCGCCAATGAATCAGGCGCAGGGGTCAGTCGGGTGGCACTGGACTACCAGTTGCCGATTGCCAATGCCATCCTGACCACAGAAAACCTGGCCCAAGCGCAGGCCCGCCAGCAGGACAAAGGCCGCGACGCCGCCCGGGTGGCAGTAGAAATGGCCAACCTCATGGACCAACTGGGATGAGCACCCCCAACAGCCATCCGGCCAGCACCAGGCCGCCGCGCCAAAGCCGCACCGGCCTGACCAGCACCGGCGCGCGCAAGGCCGCCAGCAAATCAGGCCGCGCGCGCGCTCGCGAATTCGCCCTGCAGGGGCTCTACCAGCACCTGGTCGGCCGCAATGCACTCAGCGACATCGAATCCTTCACCCAAGACCTGGCCGGCTTTGCCAAGGCCGACCGCCCGCACTTTGACAAGTTGTTGCAAGGCTGCATTGGCCGGGCAGATGCTCTGGATGCGCTCATCGTCCCCATGCTTGACCGCAAGCTCGCTGAAATCTCGCCCATTGAGCGGGCCGTGATGTGGCTGGGTGTCTTCGAGTTCGAACACTGTCTGGATGTGCCCTGGCGCGTGGTGCTCAATGAATACATCGAGTTGGCCAAGGAGTTCGGCGGTACCGACGGCCACAAGTATGTCAACGCTGTGCTCAATGGCCTGGCCGTATCGCTGCGCGCAGACGAGGTCCGGGCCGATCGACAAACCGGCGGCCGATGAGAATTTCGGCCCGCGCCCGGCGCATCGAGCCTTTTTATGTGATGGAGGTCGCCAAAGCGGCCGCCGAGCTGGCCCAACATGCCGCTAACACCGAGCGGCCCATGGTTTTTCTGAACATTGGCGAGCCAGACTTTGGCGCACCGCCACTGGTTCGTCTGGCCGCTGAACGCGCCCTGCGCGATGGTGCCACCCAGTACACGCAGGCCACTGGCATGGCCAGTTTGCGCGAGCGCATCAGCCATTGGTACCTTGAGCGTTTCGGGCTGCAGGTGCCGGCCAGCCGGATTGTGGTCACCGCTGGCGCTTCGGCCGGCTTGCAACTCGTTTGCCTGGCCCTGATCGAGACCGGCGATGAGATGCTGATGCCAGACCCCAGCTACCCCTGCAACCGACACTTTGTCAGCGCCGCCGACGGCCGCGCGGTACTGATCCCAAGCACCGCTGCCGAGCGCTTTGCGCTGAGTGCCGACAAAGTTCAAGCGGCCTGGGGTGAGCGCACTCGCGGCGTACTGCTGGCGTCGCCCTCCAACCCCACGGGCACCTCGATTGACCCAGCAGAGTTACGCCGTATTCACAACATAGTGCAGGCCCGTGGCGGCATCACCCTGGTCGATGAAATTTACCTCGGCCTGAGCTTTGAGCCACAGTTTGGCCAAAGCGCGCTGGCGATTGACGAACAGATCATCAGCATCAACAGCTTTAGCAAGTACTTCAGCATGACCGGCTGGCGCCTGGGCTGGCTGGTGCTGCCGCCGGCCCTGGTGAGCGTGGTGGAGCGGCTGGCACAGCACCTGTTCATCTGCCCCAGCACACTGGCCCAGCATGCCGCATTGGCCTGCTTCGAGGCCGACAGCCTGGCCGAATACGAACGTCGCCGCGCCGCTTTCAAAGCGCGCCGCGACTATTTTCTTCCGGCCCTCAATGCGCTGGGGCTGAGCGTGCCAGTCATGCCAGATGGCGGCTTTTACGCTTGGGCAGATTGCACGCAGTGGTGCCAGCAGCTTGGTGTCAAGGACAGCTGGGATTTGTCTTTTGAGCTGATGCGCCGGGCCCACCTTGCGGCCACGCCGGGGCGTGACTTTGGTCAGGCCGACACGGGTCACTTCATCCGTTTTTCCACCGCCAACTCGATGGCCGACTTGCAAACGGCCATCTCGCGACTGCGGGCGCTGAGCGCATGACAGCCGCGGCCAGGCCCGGGGCGGATGTCGATTGGCCGGCACCGGTGATGCGCTCCAAATCGGCCGCGCTTCGTTGACAATACAGCAGTTCGCCGCCTGCCAAACCGACCCAAAGCCATGCTGCTGCGCGAAGACAACATCCGTATGGCCTGGGTCAACGCCGGTGATGCCCGGCCCGTGAGAATTCCGCCCACTATTCTGGAAGCTCTGCAATGAACCAAGAACTGTCAATCTTCCACCTCATCCTCAATGCGAGTCTGGTGGTGCAATTGGTGATGCTGCTGCTGATGGTGGTTTCGGTGTCGAGTTGGGCGGCCATTTTTCGCAAACTGTTCTCGCTCAAACGGGTGGCCACCCTGAATGACAAATTTGAGCGGGAATTTTGGTCTGGCACCAGCCTGAACGACCTGTTTGCTGCGGCTGCCCAAAACGCCCGGGCGGCCGGGCCGATGGAGCGAATTTTTGCCAGCGGCATGCGCGAATATCAAAAGCTGCGCGAGAAGCGCATCTCGGACGCCTCCACCCTGCTCGACGGTGCGCGCCGCGCCATGCGGGCGAGCTTTCAGCGGGAAATCGACGCGGTAGAGACCAACCTGTCTTTTCTGGCCTCGGTGGGCTCGGTCTCGCCCTATGTCGGGCTGCTGGGCACGGTGTGGGGAATCATGCACGCTTTCACTGGCCTGGCATCGTTGCAGCAAGTCACACTGGCCACGGTGGCACCGGGCATCGCCGAGGCTCTGGTGGCAACCGCCATTGGCCTGTTTGCAGCCATTCCTGCGGTGGTGGCCTACAACCGATTTGCCCGGGACATTGACCGGGTGGCAATCAAGCTGGAAACCTTCATTGAAGAGTTCTCCAACATCTTGCAACGCAACGTGGGCGCGCAATCTGCGTCCGGTCGCTAACAAAGGGGCCACCTATGCCTGCCACGGTCAGCCGCGGACGCGGCCGGCGCACCATCAACGAGATCAATATGGTGCCCTTCATCGATGTGATGCTGGTTCTATTGATCATCTTCATGGTCACAGCGCCCCTGATTACCCCCAGCCTGATTGACCTGCCCAGCATGGGCAAAGCCCCGCGCCAACCCGATCTGGTCATCGAGGTTGTGATCAGCAAGACCGCGTCCCTGGAGCTCAAGCTCCGAGAAAAAACAAGCAGCGTGACGCTTGACACCCTGGTCACCGAGATACAACGCGCGCAGGCTGACACGCCCGGCTCGGCGGTGGTCATCAGTGCCGACAAAAACGTCAAATACGAGATCGTCATGAAGGTCATGGACAAGCTGCAGCGCGCCGGGGTTCAGCGCCTGGGCTTGTCGGTACAACTGGTCAAATAAGCCGCCGCCATGATCGCCATGACCGATCGCCTCGATTTTGCGCCGCCAGCCCAGCCCGGCAGGTTTCGTTCACTGGGCTTGGCACTGCTGGCCCATGCTGCGCTACTAGCGGCATTGAGCCTGGGCGTGCAGTGGAAACGACAGAGCCAAGACTTCAGCGTGGAGGCCGAACTTTGGGCGGCAGTACCGCGTGAAGCAGCGCCCAAGCCGCCTGAGGCGCCGCCACCCCAGCCGGCACCACCCGCCGCTGAACCTGCACCTCTACCGCCACCTGTGCCTGTAGCCCCACCTGCACCTTCACCGGCACCTGTACCTTTACCCGTACCGGCCAAACCCGCGCCAGCGCCGCCAGAACCAGCCGCGCGCTCCAAAGTAGACATTGCCCTGGCCCAAGAAAAACAACGCAAGGAAAAGGAGCGCCTCAAGCAGGCGCAAATTGAAGAAGAACGTAATCGCCAAGAAAAGCTGCATCAGGAGTTGTTGGCAAAAGAAGCCCAACGCCTGCAAGAGCTGCGTGAGCAAGAGCGCCGGGAGGCACAAAACGCCAAGCAAATCGAGGCACTGCGCCTGGAGCAGACCAAGCGCATGGCCAAACTGGCAACGCCGGCACCGGTGCCAAGCGTGCCAGCATCGAGCCCCAAACCGACACCTACCCCTACCCCTGCGCCGACGCCGCCAAGGCCACCGCCACCTAGCCCTGCACCCACCCCGCCCTCGGTGACGCCGTCCCTGGCGCCCCCTGTGCAGCCTGCCATCACCAGCCCAAGCGGCGGCAGCGGCAACACCCAGCAAGCCGCCGGACCATCGGCCAGCTATGCCGGGCGGGTTCGCGCCAAGCTCAAACCGAATATTGTTTTGCTAGAAGAAACCCGGGCCCAAATCAGCGGTAACCCAGTTGCAGAGGTGGAAGTCAAAGCCAGCGCTGACGGCAGCATCACAGAGCGCAAACTGATCAAACCCAGTGGCGTGAAAGCCTGGGATGATGCGGTGCTCAGGGCCATCGACAAAATGGAGGCCCTACCACGCGACACCGACGGGCGGGTACCCCCCCTACTGGTGATCGTCTCTAGCATGCGCGACTGAGCCAGCGCCAGAACCGGCCACGCGCAGGGACACCACTTGCAGACTCACTCATAAACCACCACCGCCCGGCCGGCGTCAGCCTGGGCGCGCCAGCTCGCCAAGGCGGCCTCACTGGGGTAGAAGCGGGCTTGGTCGCCGAGCTGCAAATCAAAACTGATCGGGCCTGCAAGGCCCGGGCGCAGCACCGACAGGCGCAGCCCCAGGCCACGCAGCAACTCGCCCTGCTCGGTGATCTCGCGCTGCGGCGGATGGGCCGCCAACAGCCGCGCCACATCGGGCAAGCAGCCGTTGACCGTCACGCCCAGGTATTTGCCAAACCGGCAGCGCGCCTGCTCCAGGCTCCACATCTGCGTGACAGTCAGTTGCACGCCACCGGCAAAGCGGTCGGGCTGCAACTTGCCCATGACGATCACCAATTCATCATCTTTGAGCAGTTGGCGGTGCGCAGCCATCAGCGCCTCGTCGGCGCGGGCGTCTACCGTGCCTGATTTGTCGTCGAGTTTGAACAGGGCCAGTTTGCCGCGCTGGCCGTTGATCACCCGGTAGTCGGTGATGATGCCCGCCAGCAACTGCGGCTCGCGGGTATCGATCAGGTCGCTGATCTGGCGCTTGGCAAAGCGGCGTACTTCGGCCACCGACTCGTCAAACAAATGGCCCGACAGGTAGAAGCCGATGGCCGCTTTTTCCATGGTCAGCTGGGCGCGCACGCCCCAGGGGAGGGCGTGCACAAGGTCGGGCTCTTGCTTGCTCGCACCATGGTCGTCAGCGCCACCCAAATCAAACAGGCTGCCCTGGTTGGCATTGGCCAGCATGGCCGAGCCAAAGTCAAAAGCCAAGTCCACCGAGGCCAGCAGGCTTGCTCGGTTGCGCTGCAAGGTGTCAAAAGCCCCGGCCTTGATCAAGGCCTCTACCGTGCGTTTGTTGAGCCGGCTGCGGTCGACCCGTGCACAAAAGTCAAACAGGCTGCTAAAGGGCCGGTTTTCCCCTGCCAGCGGCCCCGCGCCCCGGCCTTCACGGGCGGCCACAATGGCCTCGATGGCCTGTTGACCAGTGCCTTTGATGGCACTCAGCCCGTAGCGAATCTGGCGGTCAGAAACAGGCTCGAAGCGGTGTGTTCCGCGGTTGACATTGGGTGGCTCAAAGCTCAGGCCCATGCGCAGCGCGTCTTCAAACAACACCTTGAGCTTGTCGGTGTCGTCCATCTCTATGGTCATGTTGGCGCAAAAGAACTCGGCCGTGTAATGGACCTTGAGCCAGGCCGTGTGGTAGGCCAGCAGCGAATAGGCAGCAGCATGCGACTTGTTAAAACCGTAGCCGGCAAACCTCTCCATCAGGTCAAAGATGTCGTCGGCCTTGGCCGGATCGATGCTGTTTTTGGCCGCGCCGTCACGGAAGATCTGCCGGTGCCGGGCCATCTCGGCGGCGTCTTTTTTACCCATGGCACGGCGCAACATGTCGGCGCCGCCAAGCGAGTAACCGCCCAGGATTTGTGCCGTTTGCATCACCTGCTCTTGGTAGACCATGATGCCGTAGGTCTCTGACAACATGTCTGCCACCAGCGGGTGTGGGTAGACCACTTCTTCGCGGCCGTTTTTGCGCGCCACGAAGCTGGGGATCAGGTCCATCGGGCCGGGCCGGTACAGGGCGTTGAGCGCAATCAGGTCTTCCAGCCGGGTGGGCTTGGCGTCCTTGAGCATGCCCTGCATACCGCGGCTTTCAAACTGGAACACGGCCTCGGTCCTGCCCTCGGCAAACAGCTGGTAAACCCGCTCGTCGCCCAGCGAAAGTTCTTCAAAAGCAAAATTCGCCTGGCCCGGATGGCGGCTGCGTATGAGATCGCGCGCCATCTCCAAAATAGTGAGCGTGGCGAGGCCCAGGAAGTCAAACTTGACCAGGCCAATCGACTCGACATCGTCTTTGTCGAACTGGCTGACCGCCGAATCGCTGCCAGGCTGCTGGTAGAGGGGGCAAAAATCAGTCAGCCGGCCCGGCGCAATCAGCACACCACCGGCATGCATGCCCACATTGCGGGTCAAGCCCTCGAGTTTGCGCGCGAGCTCGAGCAGGGTGCGCACATCCTCCTCCCGGCTCTCGCGCTCGGCCAGCAGCGGCTCGTCGGTGGCGTACACAGTCTTGTCGTCTTTTTTGCGCTCGGGCGGCGGCAACTGCAGACTCACGCTGACGCCGGGCTTGTTCGGGATCAGCTTGCTGATGCCGTCGCAAAAGTTGTAACTCATGTCCAGCACCCGGCCTACGTCGCGCACGGCTGCACGCGCAGCCAGGGTGCCAAAAGTGACGATCTGGCTGACCGCGTCGCGGCCATACTTGAGCTTGACATAGTCGATCACCCGGTCCCGGTTGCCCTGGCAGAAGTCGATATCGAAATCTGGCATGGAGACCCGCTCGGGATTCAAAAAACGCTCAAACAGCAGCTTGTATTGCAGCGGGTCGAGGTCGGTTATTTTGAGCGCATAGGCCACCAGCGAGCCAGCACCCGAGCCACGCCCCGGCCCGACCGGGCAGCCATGGGTCTTGGCCCAGTTGATGAAATCCCCCACAATCAAAAAGTAGCCAGGAAAACCCATCTTCAAGATGGTGTTGATCTCGAACTCAAGCCGCTCCACATACTCGGGCCGTCGCAGTTCGCGTTGCCCGGCGTCTCGGTAGAGATGCTGCAAGCGCTCCTCAAGACCCGCATAAGCCGCCTGGCGGAAATAGGCTTCGGTCGAGAGCCGCTGACCATTGACCTCGGGCGTCGGGAACTCGGGCAGTTGCGGCTGGCCCAACTGCAGCACCACATTGCAACGCCGCGCAATTTCCAGCGTGTTGGCCAGCGCCGATGGCACATCGGCAAACAGTGCCTGCATTTGCGCCGAAGATTTGAAATACTGCTCCCGCGTGAAGCGGCGTGTGCGCCTTGGATTGGCGAGTATTTCGCCCTCAGCAATACAGACTCGGGCCTCATGGGCCTCAAAATCCTCTGGCTCACCGAACTGCACCGGATGGGTGGCCACCACCGGCAACGCCATGTGCGCAGCCAGTTTGACGCTGGCCGCCACATGGGCCTCATCATCAGGGCGCCCGGCGCGCTGCAGTTCCAGATAAAAACGGTGGGGAAACAGCTGCGCGAATTGCAAGGCCAATTCACTGGCCCGGGCTTCGTCGCCTTGCAGCAGGGCCTGTCCGACCGGCCCGGCCTGGGCACCGGACAACACAATCAAGCCTTCCTGGCATTCGCGCAGCCAGGCCAGCCGCACCACAGCCGGTCCCGCGCCTGCGTGCTGGGTCCAGGCTCGGGCCAGCAACTCACACACATTCAAGTAGCCCTGCTGGTTTTGCACCAGCAAGACCATGCGGGTTGGTGCGGCTGTGTCTTTGCCCAAACTCTCCAGCCAGACCTCCGTACCCAGCAGCGGTTTGACGCCACGCTTGCGCGCCTCTTTGTAGAACTTGACCGCACCAAACAGATTGCCCAAATCGGTGATGGCCAAGGCCGCCTGCTGCTGCTCGCTGGCAACGCGCAGCACATCTTCAATCCGGCAGGTGCCGTCAACCACGGAAAATTCAGTATGCAGACGAAGGTGAACAAACATGGACGCTATTGTGCCGCGCGCCCAGTGCCCTCTTAAAATGGCTAAGCCATGTCTGTTCTCAATATTTCAGCCTATAAATTTGTTGCCCTACACGATATCCAGGCCCTGCGAGAAGGTCTGCTGGCGCAGGCCCTGGGCCTGCAACTCAAGGGCACTGTGCTGCTGGCGCAAGAGGGCATCAACCTGTTTTTGGCGGGGCCGGCCCCGGCAGTGCGGGACTTTGTGGCGCAACTGCAGCAGGAGCCCCGCTTTGCCGACCTGGCAACCAAGGAAAGCTGGTCGGCCACGCAGCCCTTCAAGAAGCTGCTGGTCAAGGTCAAGCGCGAGATCATCCGCATGGACCATCCGGCCATCCGGCCCGCACAAGGCCGGGCGCCGGCTGTCTCACCCGACACGCTCAAGCGCTGGCTGGACGCCGGGGTGGACGATGCCGGGCGGCCGGTGGTGCTGCTCGACACCCGCAACGGCTTCGAGGTGGACGAGGGCACGTTTGAAGGCGCCATCGACTGGCGGCTGAGCAAGTTCAGCGATTTTCCGCAGGCCCTGCTGGCGCACCAAGACCAACTACAGGGCAAGACCGTGGTGAGCTTTTGCACCGGCGGTATCCGCTGCGAAAAGGCTGCCCTCTTCATGCGCGAACACGCGCTGCCCCACAGCTACCAGCTCGACGGCGGCATCCTCAGGTACTTTGAGGAGACCGGCGGCGCGCACTACCGCGGCAACTGCTTTGTGTTTGATGAACGCCGCACGGTCGATGCCCAACTCGACCCCCAGCCGTCATCGCCAGCCTGACAGGGCATCTCTGCTGGCTCAGCGCTTGAACTTTTCTGCCAACTCGGCGATGCGCTGGCCGAACAGGCGGCCGGTTTCCAGGTCGCCGGCATTCATTTCGGCGGCACCGGCATCGCCGGGCGTTTGGGCCATGGGGCCAGCGGAAGAGGACAGGTAATTAACGTCACTGCGCTGTGCGGACTTGCTGTTGTTGGCGTTGGTGCCAGTGCCAGCCCAGACGCCGCCATGCTGCATGGCCAGGGTCATGAAGTAATGCAGTGTGGAATGTTTGTCCCCATTGATGCCGGCGCTGTTGGTGAAGCCGCCAAAAATCTTGTCTTTCCAGGCCAGGGTGTACCAGGGCTTGGAGGTGGCGTCAGCAAATTTTTTGAACTGCCAGCTGACCATACCCATGTAGGTGGGCGAGCCAAAAATAATGGCATCCGCGGCGGCCAGCGTGTCCCAGGCGGCGTCGGGCAGGTTGCCGTCGGCGTCGATGCTGAGCAGCTCAGCGCCGGCGCCCAGGGCCACCGATTGCGCCAGGCGCTGGGTGTGTCCGTAACCTGAATGAAAAACAACTGCGACTTTTGCCATCTGTGTACTCCTTGATGTGGCGGGAAAAAGGAACCCGCATGCTGCGGGCCCCGAAAAATTAAAAGCAGGCGGCCGCTCAGGCGCAGAGGTCAAACACCAGCACTTCGGCATCTTGGCCGTGGCTTAAACGCAAGTGGGACTCGTCGGCCAGCAGGGCTGCATCGCCCGTGTGCAGGGCAGTGCCGTTGACTTGTAGAGCGCCGCGCAGCACCTGCACATAGGCTTTGCGCGACGGATCCAGTGGCAAGTCGGCGGTCTGCTCGCCGTCCAACAAGCCGGCATAGAGCCTGGCATCGGCGTGCAGGGTGACCGAACCTTCGGCGCCACCGGGCGCGGCGACCAATCGCAGACGGCCCTGCTTGTCGCTGTTGGCAAAAGTTTTTTGCTCATAGCTGGGTTCGATGCCAGTCACATTGGGCTCGATCCAAATCTGAAAAAAATGCGTGATTTGCTCAGGCGCGTGGTTGAACTCGCTGTGCTGCACGCCGCGCCCGGCGCTCATGCGCTGCACATCGCCGGGCGGGATGCCCAGCACATTGCCCATGCTGTCCTTGTGCGCGAGTTCGCCAGACAGCACATAGCTGATGATTTCCATGTCGCGGTGGCCGTGCGTGCCAAAGCCGGTGCCGGGCGCAATGCGGTCTTCGTTGATGACACGCAGATTTCCCCAACCCATGTGCTGGGCGTCAAAGTAGCCGGCAAAAGAAAAACTGTGGAACGACTTGAGCCAGCCATGGTCGGCGTAGCCACGGTCGCCCGAAGCCCGGACTGTCAACATACTGCATCTCCCAAAACAGCCGCAACTGTACGAGCGCCACTGTCCCCGGTGGTGCAGGGGATTTGATGGCATCATGCAAATTATTCGAATCTATTTGAGTCAAAGATGCAAAACGCGCGCGATGTGTTGACCCCTGATGCGCTGGGCATGCTGCAGACCATCGCCAGCGCCGGCAGCTTTGCCGCCGCAGCCCGAGAGCTGGGCATGGTGCCCAGCGCCCTGAGCTACCGGGTGCGGCAAATTGAGGTTGCACTCGATGTCCTGCTGTACGACCGCAGCGCGCGCCAGGCCCGTTTGACCGAGGCTGGTGCCGAACTGCTGCGCGAGGGCGCCCGGCTGCTGGCCGACCTGGAGGCGGTGGCCAACCGGGTCAAACGTGTGGCCACAGGGTGGGAGGCACAGCTCACGATTGCAGTGGACAGCATCATTGCCAAGCCCACTGTGATGGACTTGTGCGAGCGCTTTCTGGCGCTGCAACCACCCACCCGCATCAAGTTGCGCGATGAAACCCTGTCAGGCACGCTGGAGGCGCTGACCTCCGGCCAGGCCGATCTGGCGCTTGGGGTGGCCGAGGTGCATCTACAAGACGGCCTGGAGGGCCAGTTGCTGGGCGAGGTCAGGTTTGTTTATGCGGTGGCACCGCACCACCCGCTAGCCGCCGTCGCCGAGCTGCTGACTGATGACGACGTGCGCCAGCATCGTGCGGTGGCGGTGGCCGACACCATCACCCGCGGCGGTGGCCTGTCGATCGGCCTGCTGGGCGGCCAGGACGTGTTCACCGTGGCCACCATGCAGGCCAAGCTCGATGCCCAGTTGCGCGGCCTGGGCTGCGGCTTTGTGCCGGAATGCATGGCACGCCGTGATATCGAGGCCGGGCGGCTGGTGGTCAAGCCGATGGCGCGGCCACAGCGTGTGGCGCTGGTGCATTACGCCTGGCGCCGCACCGCCCGCGAGGCACAGAGTCGGGCCTTGCAGTGGTGGCTGAGCCAGCTGGCGCAACCGGCCACGCGCGCCGCTTTGCTAGAGCGCCACCAAGGCGTGTAAAGTTCATCCAACAACATAACTCCCGGAGATACCCGCCATGGCCCTGTCCGCCCCCCAACATCTGGCTGTGATTGGCGCTGGCATGGCCGGCATAGCCTGCGCCCGCACGCTGGTGCAGGCCGGGCACACCGTGCAACTGTTTGAAAAAAGCCGGGGCGTGGGTGGCCGCATGGCCACGCGCCGCAGCCCCTTTGGCAGCTTTGACCACGGGGCCCAATATTTCACCCAGCGTGATCCGCGCTTCAGCCAGGCGCTAGCCACCGTGCCGGGCCTGTGCAAGCCCTGGAGCGCCAACACCGTGCGGGTACTGGACGCGCAGGGGCGGGTTGCCGCCGCCGGACTGCCGCCGCGCGAACCACACTGGGTGCCGGCGCCTGGTATGAATGCGCTGGCCCGGCAGTGGGTACAGCCGCTGCTGGCTGAGCTGACCCTGCAAACCCGTATCACCCGGCTGGAGCGTGATGCCCTCAACGCCCGGCGCTGGCAGCTGCGCACCGAGGGGCCAGATGGCGGGCAGCAGGTGTTCTCCGGCTTTCATGGGGTGCTGCTGGCCATGCCCTCGCCGCAAACCCGCGAGCTGCTGCAGGGCTCTGGCCTGGCCGAGGCCTGGGTCAAGCGCCTGGAGCGGGTGCAGGTGGCGCCATGCTGGACTTTGATGCTGGCCTTTCCGCAGGCCATGCAACCCGGCATGAACGCGCTGGGGCCGCAGTGGAATGCGGCGCGCAGCACCCACCACCGTATCGCCTGGCTGGCACGGGAATCAAGCAAGCCGGGTCGGGAGCCGATCGAACGCTGGACAGT
This sequence comes from Comamonadaceae bacterium, assembly GCA_014190675.1. Lineage (GTDB taxonomy): Bacteria > Pseudomonadota > Gammaproteobacteria > Burkholderiales > Burkholderiaceae_C > Rhodoferax. The sequence goes on from BJGT01000028.1 coordinate 27,425, forward strand.
ACAAGCCAGCGCAGCATGGTCGCAGGAGCATCTGGAAGACGACGCCCCGCGCGTGCAGGGCAAGCTGCTCAAGGCTTTCTCTGAGGTGACGGGCATCCGTGCCGAGCCGGCTTATGTGGACACCCAACGCTGGCGCTATGCACAGACCACGGCGCCACTGGGGCAGAGCCACTTGTGGGACGCCAAAACCGGACTAGGCGCCTGCGGCGACTGGTGCCTGGGCCACCGGGTCGAGAATGCTTTTGTCTCAGGACTGGAGCTGGCACTCGCGGTGGCGTGAAGCTGCCCTACCCTGCCGGCTACCGGGGCCGCTTTGCCCCCTCCCCCACCGGCCCGCTGCACGCCGGCTCTCTGGTGGCAGCGCTGGCCAGTTGGCTGGATGCGCGAGCCCAGCAGGGCCAGTGGCTGGTGCGCCTGGAAGACACCGATCGCGAGCGTTGTGTTGCTGGCGCCGGCCGGCTGATCTTGCAGCAACTGGCCGACTGCGGCTTGCAAGCGGACGAGACGCCGGTCTGGCAATCCGAGCGCTGCATGCTGTACCAGTTGCCGCTGGATGCGCTGGCGCAGCGGGGCCTGGCCTACCCCTGCAGCTGCTCACGCAAAGACATCGAGCGGGTGCTGGCCAGCCAGGGCCAGCAGCGGCCACGCCACGGCGAACTGATCTACCCCGGCACCTGCCGCAGCGGCCTGCACGGCAACCCGGCCCGAGCCTGGCGCCTGCGCACCGATTTACAAGCGCCATATCAGCCCCCAGCCACGGTGGCTATTAGGGACAGCACTGGGGCTTCAGGAGCGGGTAGCGTCATCTGCTGGCAGGACCGCCGGCTCGGCGCCCAGCAGCAACAGGTGGCCGCCGAGGTAGGCGACTTTGTGCTCAAGCGCGCCGACGGTGGCTTTGCCTACCAGCTCGCAGTGGTGGTGGACGACGCGGCGCAGGGCATCACCGACGTGGTGCGCGGCGAAGACCTGGCCGACAACACGGCGCGCCAAATTTTGCTGCAACGCCAGCTCGGCCTGCCCACGCCGCGCTACCTGCACACGCCGCTGGTGCGCAACGCCCAGGGCGAGAAGCTCTCCAAGCAAACCGGCGCCCCGGCGCTAGACACCCGCGCACCGCTAACCGCGCTGAACGCCGCCGCCGCCGTGCTGGGCCTGCTGCCCAGGGCGGGCAGTTTGCCTGAGGCCCTGGCCAGTTGGGTGGCGCAATGGCGAGCGCTTTGGCTTATTTCGGTTGATGTCGGTTGACCATAGTGCAGGGCGGCGTCTCTACAATCCTGCCCTGTGAACGACACCGCCATCCCCGCCACTCTGGCCGCTGAGTCCGACTTGCCCGGCCCGCCCGACTCTTCCGATGGCACGGCCAGCACCGTGGCCCAGCGCACCGGCCGCGCACCGGGCGATGTGGTCTACCCTAAGGCGATCAAAAGTTTTGTGCGGCGCGCCGGTCGTACCACCACCGGCCAGGCCAAGGCACTGGCCGATCTCGGCCCCCGTGTGCTGCTGCCTTACCAGGCTGGTGCGATTGATTTTGAAGCAGTGTTTGCAGACGCGACAGGGGCTGGCGGCATAAATCACTTGCAAGACAGGCCACTGGTGCTGGAGATTGGTTTCGGCATGGGCGAGGCCACGGCGCACATTGCAGCACTGCTGCCTGGCAGCAGGTTTTTATGTTGCGAGGTGCACGAGCCCGGCGTGGGCGCGCTGCTTAAACGCATTGGCGAGCAAGACCTGCACAACATCCGCATCATTGCCCACGACGCCGTAGAGGTGATCGACCACATGCTGCCACTGGCCAGCCTGGACGGTGTGCACATTTTTTTCCCCGACCCCTGGCACAAAAAAAAACACAACAAGCGCCGCCTGCTCCAGGCGCCGCTGGTGACCAAACTGGCGGCCCGACTAAAACCCGGCGGCTACCTGCACTGCGCCACCGACTGGCAACCCTATGCCGAGCAGATCTTGGACGTGCTGGGCGCCGAACCGCAACTGGCCAACCGCACCGGCGCCAGCCATCCGGAACTGGCCGGCTACGCGCCCAAACCCCACTACCGGCCGCTGACCAAATTTGAAAACCGGGGCATCCGGCTGGGCCATGGCGTGTGGGATGTGGTGTTTGAGCGGGTCTAGTCCACGCGGCCACAAGCTGCCACGCCCATTGCCGCCAGTTTTACCGCCAGTGTTGCCGCCCATGCGCGACGGCGTGGGCCCCAGCTGCGTCTCGCTACCCGCTGGCCCCTGGGCAACCATGCTGGATTTTTTGGTACAGCGCTTTCCCGGCATTGCCGCAGAGGTCTGGCGACAACGCCTGCTGCTAGGCGACGTGGTGGACGAGCAGGGTGCCCAGGTAATGCCTGAGCGGACCTACCAGCCCAACCTGCACCTGTACTACTACCGCTCGGTGCCCGACGAGACGCCTATTCCTTTTGAGGAGGCGGTGCTGTTTCAGGACGAGCACCTGGTGGTGGCCGACAAGCCGCATTTTTTACCGGTGACTCCCTCGGGCGGCTACCTGCAGCAGACCCTGCTGGTGCGGCTCAAACGCCGGCTCGGCCTGGCCGACCTGGTGCCGCTGCACCGCATCGACCGCGATACGGCTGGCCTGGTGCTGTTCTCGGCGCAGCCCGCTACACGCGGCATCTACCAAGGTTTGTTTCGCCAGCACACCATAAGCAAGACCTATCAGGCCACCGCCCGCTGGGACCCCAACCTGCCCTGGCCGCTGCGGCGCGAAACCCGCATCGGCGACAGTGCGCACTTCATGCAGCAGCAAGAACTGCCCGGCCCGCCCAACACCAGCACGCTGATCGAGCCGCTGGCTGAGCACGGCGCCCTGGCCCGCTACCAGCTGCAGCCCATCACCGGCCACCGGCATCAGCTGCGGGTGCACATGAACGCCCTGGGCCTGCCGATTTTGGGCGACGGCATCTACCCCACCCTCACACCCGAAGGCCACACCAACCCGGCCCTGCCCCTGCAATTGCTGGCGCAAGCGCTGGAATTCACCGATCCGCTGACAGGGCTGGTTCGGCGGTTTGAGAGTGAGCGGCGGTTGTTGGCGCTGGAAGATTTGAGTCGGACGGTTTTACCCTCTCTGTCCACTGGATAGCAGTGACAATTTTGTGGCGGTTAGGATTCTGGAAACCGACAAGCTCGCTCGGTCAATGTGTCTCGCAGGCCGGCGGTCCGGGTATTTGTTCTCCGGCCCACGCTCGCGCTTGACCGTTATTGATTAGGCCATGTGAGCTCGTCAACACCTTGGCTGGCAAACCCACTCTGTGGCAAGCGCAAATGGGGCCCGCGCCCGGGCACCCAAACCACCAGCCCAACAGCGGTATTGGCACGGAAAGAAAAGCCCATCTCGGTGGGCGGTGGGGCTTGCGGGCGCCGGCCCCATTTGCGGTTACCCACCCGGCAGCCAACCAAACCCGACGTTGACGCAGCAGACTTAGAGCGCCAAAAACAGCCATCCGCGAGCGTGGGCCGGAGAACGCAAGCCACGCCGCCCGCCAGCGCGACATAGCAGCCAGCCGGCGCGACCTAGCAGCCCGCCAGGCGCCGCTTCAAAGCCGCTCAGCGACCCAGGCCTGCACACTGGCCAGGGCGGCGGGGAGTTGGGCGGCGCCGGTGCCACCGGCCATGGCCATGTCGGGCTTACCGCCACCCTTGCCGCCGAGTTGCTGGGCCACAAAGTTGACCAGCTCGCCGGCCTTGACTCGGCCGATGGCGTCGGGCGTGACGCCGGCGGCCAGTTGCACCTTGTCGCCGTCCACCGTGGCCAGCAGGATGACGGCGCTTTTGAGCTTGTCTTTGAGCTTGTCCATGGTCTCGCGCAGCGCTTTGCTGTCGGCGCCGTCCAGCCGCGCGGCCAGAAAGCGGATGCCTTTGAGGTCGATGGCCTGCGCCACCAGCTCGTCACCCTGGCTGGACGCTAGCCGACCCTTGAGCGCAGCCAGCTCTTTCTCCAGCCCTTTGACGTGCTCCAGCACCTGGCCCACGCGCTCGTGCAGCTCAGCCACCGGCGCCTTCAGCGCACCGGCCACCTGGCCCATGGTGGCTTCCAAGTCTTGCAGGTAATGCAGCGCGTGCTGGCCGGTCACAGCTTCGATCCGGCGCACGCCCGAGGCCACGCCGCTCTCGGCCACCACCTTGAACAGGCCGATGTCGCCGGTGCGCTGCACGTGGGTGCCGCCGCACAGCTCGGTGGTGCTGCCGATGTCCAGCACGCGCACCACCTCGCCGTATTTTTCGCCAAACAGCATCATGGCACCGGTTTCTTTGGCCGCTTCCATGTCCATCAGCCGCGCCTGGGTGGCGGCATTGCTCAGAATTTCGGCGTTGACACGAACTTCGACTTCGCGGATTTCGGCGTCGCTGACCGGCGCGTTGTGGGCAAAGTCAAAACGGGTGCGCTCGGCGTTCACCAGGCTGCCCTTTTGCTGCACATGGCTGCCCAGCACCTCGCGCAGCGCCTGGTGCATCAGGTGGGTGACGCTGTGGTTGCGCATGGTGGCGGCGCGCAGCGACGCATCCACATGGGCGGTGACCGCATCACCCATCGCCAGGCTGCCGCTCTGCAAAGTGCCGTGGTGGCCAAACACATCGGCCTTGATTTTTTGCGTGTCGGCCACCTCGAACAAGCCGTGGTCGCAAAACACCGCGCCCTGGTCGCCTACCTGGCCGCCGCTCTCGCTGTAAAAAGGCGTGGTGGCCAGCACCAGCACACCGCTTTGCCCGGCTT
>BJGT01000029.1:0-12914 GCA_014190675.1 Comamonadaceae bacterium
TCATGGCCGGGCACCTTGACGCCGCGGCCGTCTACCAGCAGGGTGGCGCCCTCGGCGACGCCTTGGTTGACGTAGCCCTTGACCTTCTGAAAATGCGGCTTGCTGACCAGCGGGCCCATGTCGTTGCTGGCGTCGGTGCCGGGGCCCACCTTCATCTTGGCGATTTCGGCCTTCAGGCCGGCGATCATGGCATCAGCAGTGGCGTCGCCCACGGCCACGATCAGCGGCACCGCCATGCAGCGCTCACCGCAGGAGCCATAAGCCGCGCCCATCATGGCGCTCACCGCATTGGCCACGTCGGCGTCTGGCATCACCACGGCGTGGTTCTTGGCGCCGCCCAGCGCCTGCACCCGCTTGCCGGCGGCACAGCCGGTGGCGTACACGTACTCGGCAATTGGTGTGGAGCCGACAAAGCTGACGGCTTTCACGCGCGGGTCGGTCAGGAGGGTGTCTACTGATTCTTTGTCGCCCTGCACCACATTGAGCACGCCCGGTGGCAGGCCGGCCTGCAACGCCAGCTCGGCCACGCGCAGCGCGCTGCTCGGGTCGCGCTCGGAGGGCTTGAGGATGAAGGTGTTGCCACAGGCCACCGCCATGGGCCACATCCACAGCGGCACCATCACCGGAAAGTTGAAGGGCGTGATGCCGGCGGTGACACCCAGCGCCTGAAACTCGCTCCACGAGTCGATGGCTGGCCCCACGTTTTTGCTGTGCTCGCCCTTGAGCAGCTCGGGCGCGTAGCTGGCGTATTCCACGTTCTCGATGCCGCGTTGCAACTCGCCCAGCGCATCAGCCAGCACCTTGCCGTGCTCGGCCGTGACCAGGGCGCACAACTCGTCAGCATGCTGCTCCAGCAACACTTTCAGGTTGCTCATGACGCGGGCCCGCTTGAGCGGCGGCGTGGCGCGCCAGGCCGGGTAAGCGGCTTGCGCGCTGGCAATGGCTTGCTCGACCGTGGCTTTGTCGGCCAGCAGCACACGCTTTTCGGCGTGGCCGGTGGCCGGGTTGAACACGTCTTGCGCGCGGCTGCCTCCGGCGACCCGCTCGCCGTTGATCAAATGGGGAATGGTGGGGAGAGTGGACATGGTGATATCAAAAGGCGAGCAGGGGGAGGGCGAGCTGGGCTCAGGCCATTTCTTGGATGGTTTCGCCCAGGGCGTCGAGCAGGGTGCTGATCTGGGCCGGGGTGCTGATGAAGGGCGGGGCGAGCTGGATGGTATCGCCGCCGTAGCGCACGTAAAAACCTTTTTTCAGCATGGCCATGGCAATCTCATAGGGCCGGCGCGCTGGCTCACCAGGGTGTGCCGCGATGGTAAAGCCAGCTGCCAGGCCGAAGTTGCGGATGTCGGTGATGTGCTTGACGCCTTTGAGGCCGTGCACCGCATTCTCGAAATGGGGCGCAAGTTCCTTGACGCGGTCGACCATGTTCTCGCGCACCAGGATGTCCAGCGCCGCCAGCCCCACCGCGCAGGGCAGCGGGTGCGCCGAGTAGGTGTAGCCGTGGGCAAACTCCAGCATGTAGGCCGGGCCGCCGGCGGCCATGAAGGTGTCGTAAATGTCTTTGCTGGCCAGCACCGCGCCCAGGGGCTGGGTGCCGTTGGTGATCTGCTTGGCCACGTTCATGATGTCGGGCGTGACGCCAAAGGCTTCGGCGCCGGTGTAGGCTCCCATGCGGCCAAAGCCAGTGATGACCTCGTCAAAAATCAGCAGGATGTTGTTGGCGGTGCAGATGTCGCGCAGGCGCTGCAAGTAGCCCACCGGCGGCACCACCACACCGGCCGAGCCGGACATGGGCTCCACGATGACGGCGGCGATGTTGGAGGCATCATGCAGCGCAATCAGGCGCAGCAGGTCGTCGGCCAGTTCGGCGCCTTTCTCAGGCATGCCGCGTGAAAACGCGTTGCTGGCCAATTGGGTGTGCGGCAGGTGGTCGGCCTCGATGCCCTGGCCGAACATCTTGCGGTTGGCCACGATGCCGCCCACCGAAATGCCGCCGAAGTTGACGCCGTGGTAGCCTTTTTCGCGGCCGATCAGACGGGTCTTGCTGGCCTGGCCCTTGGCACGCCAGTAGGCGCGCGCCATCTTGAGTGAGGTGTCTGCCGACTCCGACCCCGAACCGGTGAAAAACACATAGTCCAGCCCCTCCGGGGTCAGCTCTTTGAGTTTGTTGGCCAGCTCAAACGACAGCGGGTGGCCGTACTGGAAGGCGGGTGAGTAGTCCAAGGTGCTCATCTGGCGGCTGACCGCATCCACCAGCTCGCTGCGGCAGTGGCCCAGGCCGGTACACCACAGGCCAGACAGGCCGTCAAAAATCTGCTTGCCATGGACATCGGTGTAGTAGGCGCCCTTGGCGCTGGCCATCATGCGGGGGTTGGCCTTGAAATCGCGGTTGCCGGTGTAGGGCATCCAGTGCGGCTCAAGCCAGGCGGCATCCAGGCGGGGGGTTTGCTGCAGGTGCTGGGCGTCGTTCATGTTCATGGACTGCTCTCCTGATTGCTGGCTGAGACCGCGACGGCGGGCCCAAGCCATGTTGAAAGGCCGGGGTGTGGTGCTACTGTTGGGTGGGCGACGATGGTATCGCAATACCACTGTGTTTGAGTTGACTAGCTCGAGCGTCGCCGAGCTTCCAAGCAGCGTCGTGGCGGGATGCTTGGCGCGCCGGCTTCAATCGGCGGCGAGACAGACCGACAAGTCGCAACCTGCTCGGCGCGCCTTCATTTTGGGGTCTGCGGCTAAAATTCGAGCATGAAGTCCAGCCTGGCTGACAAGCCCTCGTTCAAGCAGCAAATGCTCAAAATGCGCGAAGACACCATTGTGAAGACCGTCAACCGCTTGTTGGCCGAAAAAGGGTTTGAGGCGATGACTGTCGACGAAGTGGCCGCCGAGGTGGGCATTGCCAAGGCCAGCCTTTACAAACATTTTGCAAGCAAGGAAGACCTGGCCGTGGCAGCGATGGTGCGGGTGATGCGGCAGGCCCAGGACTTTATTGCCTCGCTGCCTGAGCAGCACCCGGCTTCGCAGCAATTGCGGGCGGTGGTGCGCTGGGTGTTGCAGGTCAAAATTGCTGGCGGCATGCCGTCCTTGCCTAGCCAGAATTCCAGTTTGCGCGCCAGTCTGCTGGCCAGTCAAGACTATATGGACGGCTTGCTTGAACTCAGCGAGCGTCTGGGTGCCTGGATCGAGGAGGCGCAAGCCCAAGGGCAGCTCAACCCCAAGCTGCCCCCGATAGCCATTCTGTACACCTTCTTTGCCCGTGCTTGCGATCCGGTGCTGGAATTCCTGAAAATTAGCGGCCTCTACCCCGATGAGCAGATCGTCGAGATGGTGCTGAGCACCTGCTTTGACGGCTTGGCCGTGCGCCAGCCTTAAACCTCCAGGCACAACCCGCCATCAAAGTGCGCCTGTTCTGACTTGCGCGCATAGCCCATGGGGTTGGCCAGCACCTGGCAGCCTGCGTGGGCGTAGCGGCTGGGCGCGTGCAGATGACCGTGCAGCCAGAAATCGGCCTGCCCGAGCAGGGCATCGAGCGCATTGCAAAAGCCTGCTGTTCCGGGGGTGATGCCGTAGCGAGGGTCAGCGCTGCGCAGGCTCGGGGCGAAGTGCGTCACGACCACCGTTACGCCGTCAAAGGCTTGGCCCAGGGCCGCTGCCAGCCAAGCCTGGCAAAGCAGCGACTCTTCACGCACCTGCTGCGCCAGCATGGGCTGGCCGTGGCGGGTAGTGCCGGCTTTTTTGAGGTAGAAGTTGGCCGCTCGAAAAGCCTTTTCCCGGGACTTGAGCTGCGCGCCGAGCAGGTTGACCGTATGCCCGGCGGCGCCCGGGCTTGGCGCGAGCGCATCAAAGTCGCTCCACAGTGTGGTGCCGATAAAGCGCACTGCCCGCGAGCCGTTGACGCCGGCCTGGGGCCAGATCAGCAGTTCGCGCTCCAGCCAGGTGATACCCAGCCTCGCGCAGGTCTGGCGCAGCCGCGCATGCGCGACATCAAAGTCCAGACCGTCGTACTCGTGGTTACCCGGCACATACAGCACGGGTGTGGGCCAGCCTTGGCGGGGTGAAAAGCGGGCCAGCCCGAAATCGGTGTCGCTTAGCTTGGAGCCGCTTTGGTAGGAGCCAATGTCGCCGGCCAGCACCAGCAGGTCGGCGCCGGGCGCGGGCCGGGGCGTCCAGTCGGGCTGCGCTTCAAGGTGCAGGTCAGAGAGCAGCTGGATTTTCATGGGCTTGAGGCTTTGCCGGTGGCTGCCAAGCATGCCACACTGGTCCGGGCGCCGGATCAGCCGGCGCAGGCTGGCGGCTTGCGTTCGATCGGCCGGCCCAACCAGGCCTGTCGCTTCAGGCTGCTGCCAGCCGCTGCTGCATCGCTGTGCGGGTGCGCTCCAGCGCTGGCGGTAGGTGGTGGGCGAGTTGATCAAACAGCGCCTGGTGCAGGGCCAGTTCTTGCGTCCAAGCGGCCTTGTTGATGTGGGTGACAGCGGCAAAATCGGCCAGGGTAAAGGGTATGCCGGCCCACTCGATCTCATCATAGGCCGGGCTCAGGCCGAATATATTTTCCACCCCCGCGACCCGCCCTTCGATGCGGTCTACCATCCATTTCAGCACCCGCATGTTGTCGCCATAGCCGGGCCAGACAAGCTGGCCATCATCCCCTTTGCGGAACCAGTTGACACAGAAAATTCGCGGCAGGGCCGGGCTGCCGGCTGCGCGGCCCTGCGCCATGTTCAGCCAGTGTTGAAAATAGTCGCTCATGTTGTAGCCGCAAAAGGGCAGCATTGCAAATGGGTCTCGTCGGACCACGCCCATTTGGCCGGCCGCCGCCGCGGTGGTCTCCGAGCCCATGGTGGCGGCCATGTAGACCCCCTCGGTCCAGTCCCGCGCCTCAGTGACCAGGGGTACCGTGGTGGAGCGCCGCCCGCCAAAAATAAAGGCGTCTAAGGGCACGCCCTGTGGGTCGTCCCAGGCCAGATCAAGCGCTGGGTTGTTGGTGGCGGCAACAGTAAAGCGGGCATTGGGGTGCGCTGCCTTGGCGCCGGTTTGTTTGGCGATCTCGGGCGTCCAGTCTTTGCCCTGCCAGTCGATGGCGTGTGCTGGCGGCTCGCCCATGCCCTCCCACCACACGTCCCCATCGTCGGTCAAGGCAACATTGGTAAAAATCACATCATGGCTCAGGCTGGCCATGCAGTTCGGGTTGGTCTGGTTGTTGGTGCCCGGGGCCACACCAAAATAGCCGGCTTCGGGGTTGATGGCATAGAGCCGGCCGTCGGCATGGGGCTTGATCCAGGCGATGTCGTCGCCGATGGTGCTGACCTGCCAGCCGGCAAGGGCTGCGGGCGGGATCAGCATGGCGAAATTGGTTTTGCCGCAGGCGCTCGGGAAAGCTGCTGCAACATGGTATTTTTTACCCATCGGCGAGGTGACACCCAAAATCAGCATGTGTTCGGCCAGCCAGCCCTGGTCGCGGCCCATGGTGGAGGCTATGCGCAGCGCAAAACACTTTTTACCCAGCAGGGCGTTACCGCCATAGCCCGAGCCAAAGCTCCAGATTTCCCGGCTTTGCGGGTAGTGCACGATGTATTTGGTGGGGTTGCAGGGCCACGGCACATCGGCCTGGCCGGCGACCAAAGGCGCACCAACCGAGTGCACGCAGGGCACGAAGTCGCCATCGCTGCCAAGCAGGGCATAAACCCCGCTGCCCATGCGTGTCATGATGCGCTGGTTAACCACCACGTAGGCGCTGTCGGTCAACTCGACGCCGATGTGCGAGATATGGGAGCCCAGTGGGCCCATCGAGAACGGCACCACGTACATGGTGCGCCCGCGCATGCAGCCAGCAAACAGCGCGGGGCTGCCATCGGGCTGGCCTTGTTGCAAAATGCCGCGCATCTCGGCTGGTGCCATCCAGTGGTTGGTCGGGCCGGCCTCCTCTTTGCTGGGCGAGCAGATGAAAGTACGGTCCTCCACGCGCGCCACATCGCCCGGGTCAGAGCGGGCGTAAAAACTGTTGGGGCGTTTGTGGTGGTTCAGGCGCTTGAAGGTGCCGGCGTCGACTAACAGCTGGCACAGCCGGACATACTCTTGTTCCGAGCCATCGCACCAGTAGACCGAGGCTGCCTGGGTCAGCTCTGCAACTTCGGCTACCCAGGCGATTAGCCTGCTGTGTTTGATCTCGGCGGGTACGCCGCAGAGGGGCCCCTGGGTCCTGGGCGAGTTCATGGGGTGGTCTGTGGCGGTCTTCATAGGCGGTAGATTCTATGAACCCGGGCCGAAGTTACCAGTCGGTTACAAAAAAGCCATGCAAAACTTGCATGGCTGTGGCAACGGCAGCCGGCTCGGCCAATCAGGCCATGGTCACGGCGATGAAAGCCAGCAGGAAAATGAGTACGCCACCTGCCAGCGGCAGTACAAACGGAATCGCCGAGACGATTTCTTCAACCGGGTCTGCTGGGATGGGCTGGTCTTGTGCTTCGGGCTTGGACATAGGACTACCCGCGGGGGGTCAAGGTTTCTGGGCTTCAGATTTTAGCGCCGCTTTATTGTCAGCCGCTGCAGACGGGCGCGCGCCCAACAGGGCGGCGGCCACGATCATCAGCGCGGCCAGCGCGATGCTCCAGCTGAAGGCCCGCTGGCCCGAGAGCACCAGCAGGGCGGTAGAGGCCAGCGGCGTCAAGTAGCTCAAGATGCCGATGTGCCGCGGATCGCCCCGCTTGAGCGCCATGTCCCACAGAAAAAAAGCGGCGCCCATCGGCCCTAGGCCAAGAGCTGTAATCAGCAGCAGGTCCCGAAGGCTGAGGGCTACGCGCGGCTCCAGCGCGGCATGGCAGACCAGCGACAGCAGAGCCGAGAGCAGCGCGAAGCCGCCAATGGCAGCAGTTTGGAAGTGCGCTACGCGCCGGGTGAGCAGCGAGTAACTGGCCCAGACCAGCGCCGAGAGCAGGGCCAGCAGGTAGCCCCAAGACCAGCCGCTCGGCGTACCCGGGGCTTCGGTCGGGCCAGCCAAAATCACCACGCCAGCCCCCGCAAAGCCCAGCAAAGCGGCGGCAATGTGAACCCGGCGCAGGCGCAGGCCCGGCAGCAGCAGCGGCGAGAGCAAGACCATGAACAGCGGCCACAGGTAATTGATCAGGTTGGCCTGCACCGGTGGCGCCAGCCGCAGGGCCATGAACAGCAGGAAGTGAAAACCAAACAGCCCGCCTACGCCCAGTGCCAGCGTGGCAGGTGGCACCCGCCAGCGCTTAAGGTCAAAACCTGACAGCGGCAGCGCCAGCAGGCCGCCCACCCCCAGCGCCAGCCCGGTGAGCAAAAAGGGCGGCACATGGGCCAGTGCCACTCCCAGCGCGGCCAGTGTGCCCCATAAAAGGATGGCGCCCAGGGCCAACAAACTAGGCGGCAGCCGGCTGGGCGGGCTGGCAGTTTGGCTGTGCTGGGTGGTTTCGGGCATGGCCTGCAGTGGGCAAAAGCAATGACTATACGGCGCCTGCACCCCTCAGGGTTGCCGGCCTGGCCGGCCCGTACAGGGGGGTGCGATACTTAAAACGATGCGTGTTGATGTCTTATCCAGCGGCGAACAAGCGCCTGTCAAGAGCCGCTTGCTGCTGGTCGGCCTGTTGCTCTTGCTTGGCGTTGGCTGGGGCAGCACGCAGTCGCTGGGCAAGCTGGCGGTTTCAAGTGGCTACCAGCACTTTGGACTGATTTTTTGGCAGTGCACCATCGGCGTGCTGCTGCTTGGGCTGGTCAATGTGCTGCGGCGCAAAAGCTTTGCCATCACGCTGGCGGGCCTGCGTTTTACCTTAGTGATTGCCTGCATCGGCACGATTGTTCCCAATTCAACATTTTTTATCGCAGTGGCCCACTTGCCGGGCGGTGTCATGTCGATTCTGATCTCCACCATACCGCTGCTGTCATTCCCGCTGGCGCTGGCGCTGGGCATGGATAGTTTCAGCACCCTGCGCCTGCTGGGCTTGTGCTGCGGCTTTGTGGGCGTGGCATTGATTGCCCTGCCCGAGGCCAGTCTGCCCTCGCCGACCATGGCGGCCTGGTTGCCGCTGGCCATGGTCGGGCCGCTTTTTTATGCCTTGGAGGGCAATTACGTTGCCAAATTCAGTGCCGCTGGGCTGGACGCGGTGCACACCATGTTCTGGGCCTCGGCGCTTGCTGCAGCCCTGGCCTTGCCCCTGGCCCTGTGGACCGGCCAGTGGATCAATCCCCTGGTTCCCTTTGGCGTGCCAGAGCTCGCCCTGCTGGCCTCGTCTTGTGTGCATGCCCTGGTCTATGCTGGCTATGTCTGGCTGGCGGCCCAGGCCGGTGCCGTTTTTGCGGCTCAGGTCGCCTATGTGGTGACCGGCTCGGGTGTGCTGTGGGCCATGCTGCTGCTCGGGGAGCGTTTCAGTACCTGGGTGTGGGCCGCGTTGGCGGTCATGCTGGTAGGCCTTTTCTTGGTGCAGCCGCGGCAGCGCCCGGCCCCGGTCTTGCCGGATTGATTCGGTCCTCTCAGGGCCCGGATGCTCGCCCGGTTGCGCTACGATGTCCGGCTTTACGGCATTGCCCCATGACGGAGTCCCGGTATGCACAGTCCAAGCTTGCCAGTTAGCGCTTCGCTAGAGCAAAGAACCGCGGCCATCGAGGCGGCGCTGGATGCGCGCGGCTTCAAGCCGGCGGATTTCATTGCCGAGCAGGCAGAGATGATCGAGCAGCAGTGGCTGCCCGAAAACGGCGCGCGTTTGGTTGCCAAGGCCTGGAGCGATAGCGCTTTTCGGCAGCGCCTCCTGAGCAACGGCCGGGCCGCGGTGGCTGAACTTGGTTTGGCAATGCCGCAGCACCACCGCCATCTGGTGGCGCTGGAAAACACGCCAGCCGTACACAACGTGATTTGCTGCACACTGTGTTCTTGCACGGCCTTCACTATCATCGGCTTACCGCCTGACTGGTACAAGGAGCTTGAATACCGGGCCCGGGTGGTGCGGGAGTCGCGCACCCTGCTCAAGGAAATGGGCCTGGAGCTGGCGCCTGAGACCGAAATCCGGGTGTGGGACACCACCGCCGACACACGCTATATCGTGTTGCCGGAGCGCCCGCCCCACACCAGTGGCTGGTCCGAGCCTCAACTCGCTGCCTTGGTGAGTCGCGACGGCATGATCGGCGTGGCGCGGCTGTAAGCGGAGGGCACCATGGACGGCATGCATGATTTAGGTGGTAAGCAGGGTTTTGGTCGAGTGCTTTATTCGACCCGGGCGCAGGTGTTTCACGCTCCCTGGGAGCAGCGGGTGAATGCCATGTATGGGCTGGCGGTCAAGCTCGGCCTGTTCAATATGGACGAATACCGCCATGCCATCGAGCGCATGGAGCCACGCCATTACCTTGCAGCGTCTTATTACGAGCGCACCTTGACCAGCCTGGCCACCCTGTGCGTTGAAAAAACCTTGCTCAGCCATGACGAGTTGGAGCAGCGTGCCCAGGGCCGGTTCCCACTGGCCCTGCCAAGCGCCGCCGGTCGCAGCAACTTGGCTGCTCGCCAAACCTTCAGCCCTGGCCAGCAGGTTCAGGTCAGAACAGACCTGGTGCCCGGCCATGTACGCATGCCAGCGTATGTGCGTGGCAAGCAGGGCGTGGTGGTGGGCGAATCGCCGGCGTATCCTTTTCCGGATGCCCACGCGCATGGCGTGCAGGCCGTCGATGAGCCGACTTACGATGTGCGCTTTGACGCCCTGCACCTGTGGCCAGATTCAGCCGATGCGGCCTTCGTCCATGTTGGCCTGTTCCAAAGCTATTTGCAAGCTGCCCCGGCGTAGGGCGGCACCGGCTTTCTCCCCGGCGGCGCCTTGCCATCGACGCGAATTCCTCGCGTTAGCCATGTTCGAAGTCTCTGGGTCGGGGTACTAGGCCGCCAAATACTGCGCGAGTTGGGCAATGTCGACATTGCCGCCAGACACGATCACGCCCACGCGCTTGCCCCGCAGGTCCAGAGCACCCTGCATCGCGGCTGCCATGGCCAGGGCGCCTGTGGGCTCAACCACCATTTTCATGCGGGCGGCGGCAAAGCGCATGGCCTGCACCAGCTGCGCATCGCTGACCGTCACGATGTCATCTACCAAAGCCTGAATCACTGGAAAAGTGAGCTGCCCCAGCTGCTGGGTTTGGGCGCCATCGGCAATCGTCTTTGGCGTGTCTATTTTGACAATTTGCCCCAGCCGTTTGCTTTGTTGTGCATCGTTGCCGGCTTCTGGTTCAACCCCAATCACCCGGCAATCGGGGCTTTGGTGTTGCGCGGCAACGGCGCAGCCTGATATCAGGCCGCCACCGCCCAGACACACCAGCAGCATGTCCAGCGGACCGGTTTCTTCAAACAGCTCCTTGGCCGCAGTTCCCTGACCGGCCATCACATGGGCATGGTCGTAAGGGGGTATCAGCGTCATGCCGCGCTCATCGGCCAAGCGGCGCCCGATCGCTTCACGGTCCTCCGTGTAGCGGTCATAGGCAATCACCTCGGCCCCGTAGCCCCGGGTTGCCGCCAGCTTGACCGCTGGCGAATCCAGCGGCATCACAATTGCCGCCGGAATGCCCAAGAGCTTGGCCGACAGGGCAATGCCCTGGGCATGGTTGCCCGAGCTGAAAGCGCACACCCCGCGCTGGCGCTGCTCTGGCGTGAACTGCGCCAAGGCGTTGTAGGCGCCGCGAAATTTGAAGGCCCCCATGCGCTGAAAATTCTCGCACTTGAAGAACAGCTGCGCGCCGCTCAACGTATCGGCAGTTTGCGACTGCAGCACCGGCGTGCGATGCGCGACGCCACGCAAACGGTCTTGGGCACTGACAATGTCTGCAAAATCAATCGCAAGCTTCATGATGGGGACCCTGTTGAAGTGCTGCGATGCTACCAAAGTCAATATGCGCCAGCGCCACTTAGAATGAAGTGTGATTGCAACTTCCTCGCGCCTTCGTCAGAGCTGTTTTTTTGGTTTGCAGACCGCTTGTCTGGCTGGCCTGCTGCTGCTCTTCACACCCTTGGCGCAGGCCCAGGCAAGCGCCAAGGCCACCTTCGCCGGGGGCTGTTTCTGGTGTGTGGAGGCCGACTTTGACAAGCTCCCCGGCGTGCTTGCTACCACCTCGGGCTACACCGGGGGCACGGTGGCCAACCCCAGCTATGAGCAGGTTGCCGCAGACATCACCGGGCACGCCGAGGCGGTGGAGGTGGTGTTCGATCCAGCGAAGATCAGCTACCAGCAACTGCTCGAATATTTCTGGCGAACCATTGACCCGACCACCAAAGACAGCCAGTTTTGCGACCAGGGCTCGCCTTACCGCACCGCTATTTTCGCCCACGGCAGCGAGCAACTCACCATGGCCCAGGCGTCGTTGGCAGCGCTGCAAAAAAGCAAACCATTCAAGCAGCCCATCGTGACACAGCTGGTGCTGGCCGGCGTGTTTTATCCGGCCGAGGCCTACCACCAAGACTATTACAAAAAGAACCCCGTGCGCTACCAGTACTACCGCTCAAACTGCGGTCGCGACGAGCGGCTCAAGCAGCTCTGGGGCGCGCCGGCGGCGCCCAAGGCTTTGAAATAACAGCTTTCACAGCGTCATAAACCGGATCTCCGTGGCCGGAATCAGCAGGCTTACCGCCGTGCCCAGGGGCAGGCTTGGCTGGCCACGCACATGCGCTTGGTCGGCCAAAACCAGTGCGCTGCCAACCCGCACCTCATAGCGCAAGAACGCTCCGAGGAACTCCTGGTGGTGCACGACCCCGCTGAGTTGCAGGTGCCCGGCCAGGGGTGGCTGCTCGGCGCTGCACAGGCGCACGGCGTGGGGCCTGAATGCCATTTCGCTTGGCTCACTTGGCGCTACCAAGACGCTTGGCAAGGCCACCAAGCCCAGTGCGGGCGATGCAAAGCTCGGCCCGGTGTCTCCGGCTAAAAATTGTCCGGCGAACAGGTTTGTCGAGCCGATGAACTGGCTGACAAAGCTGTTTTGCGGGTGGTCGAACAGCGTCAGCGGCGTGCCAACCTGCTGGATCACCCCCTGGTCGAGCACGGCGATGCGATCGCAGGTGGTCAGCGCCTCTTCCTGGTCGTGGGTGACAAACAGGGTGGTGATGTTGAGTCGGCGTTGCAGTTTTTTGAGTTCCTGGCGGGTTTGCAGCCTAAGCTTGGCGTCCAGGTTGGAGAGTGGCTCGTCTAGCAGCAGCAGCTGAGGCTCGATGGCCAGCGTGCGGGCGATTGCCACGCGCTGTTGTTGTCCGCCCGACAACTGGCCCGGGCGACGCTGCTCCAAACCGTTCAGCTCCACCAGCTCCACCACAGCGGCCACCCGGCGCTTGATGTCCGCTGTGGGCAGTCGGCGCTCCTCCAGCCCGAAAGCAATGTTTTGAGCCGCGGTCATGTGTGGCCAAAGCGCATAGTTCTGAAACACCATGCCCACATTGCGTTGCCAGGGCGGCACCGCACTGACGTCGTGCCCATCTATCAGTACCCGACCTGCCTGGTTGCGGTTAAAGCCCGCTATCAGGCGCAGCAGCGTCGACTTGCCTGAACCCGAGGGGCCCAGCAGAGCAAAAAACTCGCCGGGCTCGACGTTTAGGTTGATGTCGCGCAGCACCTGAGTCGCGCCAAAGTGCAGCGCCACATTTTCAATCGCCACAGCAACCGGCTTCATGGAGCAGATCCTTTCACATCATGTCTTGCATGGCGGGCTGCCACACGGTGCGTTAGCCAGGTGCCCAAGCCAATCAGCAGCACCGCAATAACGCCCAGTGCAGCACCTGGCCCGCGCCCTGAGATTGACTGCATATAAAGGTAGATGCCATAAGACATGGGCGCCAGACTCTCGCGGCTGGTGAGCAGTATGGTTTCTGATATTTCCCCTGCTGCGGTGACAAAGCTCGTCACAAACCCGGCCAAAATGCCGCCCATCATCAGCGGCACCAGCACCCG
>BJGT01000029.1:13442-31662 GCA_014190675.1 Comamonadaceae bacterium
TTGGCTGCCCGAGAGTTTGCGCCGTGGCGAGCTCACCCCGCCGCGCGACTGAATGGCAAAGTCGCCCCGCTGCACAAACCACCAAGCCCCGCCCATCGCGGCAACTGAGAAAAGCACCAAGATAACGCAAATCACATAGCCGATCGGGTCTTCCAGGCCAATCGAGGTCACCCGCAAATAGGCTTGTGGCGCCAGCATATTTGTCACATTGAGCACCAGCGGCGTGCCAAGATCATCAAATACCTTGATAAATGCCAACGATGCGCCGGCGATATAGCCCGGCAATGCCAGCGGAAAAACGATTTTTCGAAACAAGCGCCAGCCCGAGCTACCCAGGTTTTGTCCGGCTTCCTCCATCGCCGGGTCAATATTGGCCAGCGACGCAGCCAGGTTCAGCAAGATGAATGGGAAATAATGCAGCGTCTCGACAAAGATCACGCCATTGAGACCCTCCATCAGGGGCAGTGAGACCCCAAAGGCGCTGTTGAGCAGCAGGTTGACCGAACCCGAACGCCCAAACAGCAACTGCATTGCCGTGGCACCGACAAAGGCCGGCATGATCAGCGGCAGCACGCCCAGTGTTTGTATCAGCAAGGCGCCTCGAAACTCAAAGCGCGCCGTTATCGCTGCCAGTGGCACGGCCAGCAGGGTGGCAAAAAATACGGTCATGCCTGCCACATAGAGGCTGTTGGCGAACGACTCGCGCATCAGCGAAATTTCTGCAAAGGCACTGAAATGCGCCAGGGTAAAGCCGCCCTGCGCGTTGCTAAACGCCGTGACCACCACGGTGGCCACCGGCAACAACAAAAAAGTCAGTAAAAACGCGGCAATGGCCAGCGCCAGCAGCACCACACCGGCGCCATGGCGTGGTTTGTTCGCTTGCGCCCTGGCAGGGGACCTCACTTGGCCGCGTTGGCAAGCTCTGTGGCCCGGGCGTAGTTGGCCTTGGCCCGCGCAGCCCATTCTTCTTCAAGCCGGGCCTTCTGTCTGGAGGCGGCCTCGTCTTTTTTATCGGCCTTGAACAGTGCCAGCAGAGCCTTGTCGGCAATTTGCCGGTCGTCAACGCTGGGCGTGAAGACCAGTTTTTTAGCCTCGTCCAGCGCTGGGCTTGTTTTGCCGCCCAAGCGCTTGTCGGCTTCCCAGATCGCCTTGGTCGCAGCCACCAATTCTTTGTGGCGGAAGGTGATCATTTGGTCAAACAGGGACACCACCACGTAGTAGCGGGCCTCTGACAAGTCGGTATCGAAATTCACCTTTGCCTGGATTGAACCGGTAAAGGGGTTGGGGTATCCAGCCGGCGCCTTGGCATAGATGGCGGGCAGCACGGGCAGGCGGCTGATGTCTTTTTGCAGCAGCAACATTTGCCCCTCTTCGGACAAAGTGAACTGAATAAAACGCTTGCCAGCTTCAGGCGACTTGGCCCCTGCCACCAAGCCGATGTTGGCGGGCACGATGGCCGTCATGGAGGGGTAAATAAACTCTACCGGCATGCCTGAATTTTTGGCGGCCAGGCCAAAGAAATCAATCACCAAACCCAGGCCGAACTGGCCGCTTGCAACCCCATCGGGCACACCAAAAGAGCGCTCGGTGATGGCCGCGCTGTTGCCCGAAATCTCTAACAGTTGAGCCCAGCCCTTGTTCCAGCCCTCGCCCTGCAACATCGTCTCCACCGTGAGGTGGGTGGTGCCCGAGCGCGAGGGGCTGGAGATGGCCACATGGCTGAAATAGATTGGCTTGGCCAAATCCGCCCACTCTTTGGGTAGGGGCAGCTTGTTGGCAGCCATGTAGCGGGTGTTCCACATGATGCCGTAGCCCGCCAGCGCCTGCCCCTTGTACAGCCCTTCCGGATCGTTGATCGGATAGGCGCCCACCTTGGCAGGTATCGCCGGGTTGCCAATATCGAGTTTTTGCAGCAATTTGGCGCTCGCCAGGACCTCGAATGCATCTGGTGCTGAGGCCCAAAACACCTCGGGGCGATTGCCCGGCGCTTGCTCCCGGACATAAGCGATGCCCGCAGCCGTGTTTTTGTTCAAAATTTCCAGCTTGTCGCCGGGAAACCTGGCCTCGAAAGCCTTTTTATACGCAGTGGTGATTTCCTTGGGAAAAGAAGTCACAACAGTCACCGTGTCAGCCAGCAACATGGCGGGCAGCAAGAGGGGAGCGATCAGGGTAGCAAGCAGTCTATGGCGCACACTCATCACGAGTTCCCCTTGATTGTTTGTAGCTCGGCCAGTATGCCAGAGCGAATCGCCACAACACATGGGGGCAATCCTGTGGGCAGCAGCTGAAAAAAGCCCATTAAAGCGGGTGTGTGCAGCCGGGCTCACCTGCTGAGCCTTTGAGAGAGCAGAATTTGCCACAGTGCCGCTCGGCAGAGTCACAATCGAGCCGTCTTGCACCCCGGCCTGCACCCAACGCCCAGCCCAACTGCCCATGACCACCCCGCCCCAGCCCCCGCTCAGATCCGGCTTTCTCGCGTTTCATGGCAACCGGGCGGAAGATCTGGTGGAGGTGATGGCCAACTGGGTTCGACGCCATCCTGTGGGCCCCTTGCAAGAAGACGTCATCTTGGTGCAAAGCAATGGGATGGCCGAGTGGGTCAAGATGGAGATGGCACGCATCAGCGGTGTTTGCGCAGCAACCCGGGTCGAGCTGCCGGCGCGTTTTCTATGGCGCACTTACCGTCAGGTGCTGGGCCGCGATGCAGTAGCGGCCGAGTCGCCACTCGACAAAATACCCATGGTCTGGCGCCTCATGCAGTTGCTGCCTGGCCTGCTCGGCCAAGCGGTGTTTGCCCCAGTGGCTGGTTTTTTGCGGGCCGATGAGCCTGACCGTCTGCTGCAACTCGCCAACCAGCTCGCCGATCTGTTTGACCAATACCAAAACTACCGCCCTGACTGGCTGGAAGCCTGGGCTGGGGGCCAAGACCAGCTGTTTGTGGTGGCTGGTGGCGTGCAAGCCCTGCCGCCGGAGCAGCAGTGGCAGGCGGCCCTGTGGCGCGCCCTGCTGCAAGGCCTGAGCCCAGCTCAGCAGCAGGGCATACGCCCCAGACTGCACCAGCGGGTACTGGCCCGCCTGGCCTCTGCACAGCCGCCGGCAGAGGCGCTGGCACCGCGGGTGATTGCCTTTGGCATGAGCCAGGTCGCCTGGACCACGCTTGAGTTATTGGCCGCCTTGGCACCGCACAGCCAGGTGGTTTTGGCCATTCCCAACCCCTGCCGCTTTTATTGGGGCGACATCATGGACGGGCGCGAGTTGCTGCACTCGCTGCGGCGCAGACAGGCGCTGCGCCCGGGCCGCGACCTCGCGACGCTGGCACTGGAAGACATGCATACCGAGGCCAACCCCCTGTTGGCGGCCTGGGGGCGCCAAGGGCGCGACTTCATCCGACAGCTCGATGTGTTCGACGATGCGCAGGCCAGCCGTCAAAGGTTTGGGCTCGAGCGCATCGATTTGTTTGACGAGACTGAAGAAACTGCCCACACCCCGCTGCTCAAGCAGGTGCAAAACCGCATCCGCGACCTAGCCCCCCTGCCCGGGCCAGAGGCGCGCAGCGCTGCCGCGCCGGTGCCTGACAGCGACCGCTCCATGGTGTTTCACCTGGCCCACAGCCCCGTGCGCGAGCTTGAAATCCTGCACGACCAATTGCTGCAGCTGTTAGCCCAAGCCTCTTCGGGGCCTGGCGCGCCGGCGGCATTGAACCCGCGCGATGTCATCGTGATGGTGCCCGATATTGAGCCCATGGCGCCCGCCATCCGGGCTGTTTTTGGCCAATACAAACCCACCGACCCCCGCTTTATCCCTTTTGATATTGCGGACATGGGTGCCAAATCGAACAGCCCGCTGATCGCGGCCCTGCAATGGTTGCTGCGCTTGCCGCAACAACGTTGCCGCATGAGCGAGTTGCTTGAATTGCTTGAGGTGGCTGCGGTCGCAGCATGTTTTGGTATTGAGCCGGCCAGCCTGCCCAAGCTCACCCGCTGGATGGCGGGTGCGGGTATTCGCTGGGGATTGAACCAAGGCCACCGCACTGACCTTGGCTTGCAGGCCTGTGGCGACCAAAACAGCGCCTGGTTTGGGCTGCAGCGCATGTTGTTGGGTTATGCCAGTGGCGCAGATGAGGTGGATCTCAGGGCGGCTGGCCTGGTGGCTATCGAGCCTTATGTTGAGGTCGGCGGTCTTGAGGCTGAGCTGGCCGGCGCCCTGGCGCACTTGCTGCAAGCGCTGGCGAACTGGGTCTTGGCAGCGGCTACTCCTGCTGCGCCTGCTGTTTGGGCAGCACGCGGCCGCGCCCTGCTGTCTGGGCTGTTCAAGGCCGAATCTCAGGCTGACAAACAAGCACTGCAAGCCCTGGAAGACGCCCTGGCCACCTGGCAACTGGCCTGTGAGCAGGCCAGTTTTAGCCAAGACCTGAGCCTTGAAGTGGCCCGCAGCGCCTGGCTCGATGCCCTTGAGCTGCCTGGCCTCAACCAACGCTTCAAGGCCGGCGGCGTGACTTTTTGCACCCTCATGCCTATGCGCGCCATACCGTTTGAGGTGGTTTGCCTGCTGGGCATGAATGACGGCGACTACCCCCGGCGCAGCCAGCGCGCGGACTTTGACCTCATGGGCCTGCCCGGCATGGCCCGTCCCGGTGACCGCTCGCGCCGCGAAGACGACCGCCAACTCATGCTCGAGGCGCTGCTGTCCGCACGCCGGCTGCTGTACCTGAGCTGGTGTGGGCGCAGCGTGCGCGACAACAGCTTGCAGGCGCCCTCGGTGCTGGTGTCCCAATTGATGGATTACCTCAGCGCCGGCTGGGGTCCGGCGCTGGTCGAGCAGCGCACCACCCATCACCCGCTGCAAGCCTTTAGCCGCCGCTACTTTGAGTTGGGAACACCCCTGATCACCTATGCCAGGGAGTGGCGTGCAGCGCATCAGCAGCCGGCAGTGCCTACAGCAGAGGCTTTGGCGCGGCATCCGCCCCTGCCACCTTTTGTGCCAGACCCCGGTGTGCCGCTGACGCTGGCGCAGCTCAGTCATTTTTTGCGACAGCCAGTTAAGGTTTTTTTCCGGCAAAGGCTGCGGGTGGTCTTTGACGAGCCGGCAGCCGGGGTCGATGACGACGAGTGCTTTGAGGTCGACCGCCTGCACGACTATGGGTTGGTGCGCGAGCTGCTGGCCAAAGCCACAGCCCAGCCCGGCCAGGATGCCAGACAGGCCCGGGTGACGCGGGCGCTGAGCCGGGTGCGGCTGGCTGGTCAACTGCCCATGGCCGGCTTGGGTGACAACAAACAGCAGGCGCTGCAAGCGCTGGTGCACACCATGCTGCAAGCCTGGCACGCAGCCCAAGACCGCTTTGGCTTGGCCGCTCAGCGGGTCTTGATTCGCCTGCAGGTGGACGGTGTTTTGCTGCAAGACTGGGTTGACCACCTGTTGCAGGTTAAGCCCTCGGCACAGGCGCTGCAGCCAGCCGATTTGCCTTTGGCCACACACGCCTGGCTGGAGCTCGAGCCCGGCCGGCTGCTCACGGATACAAAAAAGCCCTTGGCGCGACCTGAAAAGCTGTTGGCCCACTGGGTGCGCAGCCTGGCTATTGCTGCAAGCGGACGGCTGGCCCAAGGCGTGGTGGTGGGCCGCGATGGTGTGCTAGAGATTTCACCCATGGGGCAAGATCAGGCTCAGACCACGCTGAGCATGCTGCTGCGGGTGTGGCTGGATGGCATGCAAGCGCCCCTGCCGGTGCCGCCCAAGACAGCGCTCGCATGGGTAGCCGGCAAAGACGCTGCCGGGCAATACCAGGGCTCGCCCGATTCGCCCCAGCAGATTGCTGATGTCGCAGAGGCATGCCTGGCCCGGGTGTTCCCTGATTTTGAGGCGCTTTGCGCCGATGGCCGCTTTGTGACATTGGCCGAGCAGGTGTATGCCCCGCTGCTGGCCTGGGCCAAGCAGCATGTCAGCGCATACCGCCATGCTGGTGAGCCGGCCCCCGACACTGCCGATGATCTGGGCGACGCGTAGTCTCACCCACCATAGCTGCAACAAAATCGCCCCTCCATGACCAACAAGCTAACCGAGACGATCGCTGCATCTGCTGCTGGCGGGCCCGCAGCCCAGGGCGCCAAGCAGGTGTTGGACCCCCTGTTGTTTGAGCTCTGGGGCAGCCGCCTGATCGAGGCAAGTGCTGGCACTGGCAAGACCTGGACCATCGCCGCGCTGTATGTGCGCCTGGTGCTGGGGCATGGGGGAGCCCAGGGCTTTGTCCGCCCCTTGGTGCCAGCCGATATTTTGGTGATGACCTTCACCCGGGCGGCAACCCGGGAGCTCTCCGACCGGATTCGACAACGCCTGCTCAATGCTGCGCAATGTTTTCGTGGCGAGCAAGCGGTGGCCTCTGACGACCGGTTCATGGCCGACTTGATGGCCAGCTATGGCAACCCAGCCGCGCGCAGGCAAGCAGCCTTGGCGCTGGCCTTGGCGGCCCAGAGCATGGACGCTGCGGCGGTGCACACGATTGACGCCTGGTGCCAGCGCATGCTCAGGGAGCATGCTTTTGACAGCGGCAGCCTGTTCGACGAAGCCCTGGTGGCCGACGAACAGGCCCTGCGGATCGAGGCAGCGCAAGACTACTGGCGCCAACAGTGCTACCCGCTGGCACCTGACGTGCTGGCGCTGGCGCTGAGCGTCTGGAGCAATCCAGACAAGCTCTTGTCTGACCTGCAGGGCCTGTTCTTGCAAGACCTGCCGGCCGATGCCGGCCAGGGTACGCTGGGCGAGGTACTGCTGCAGGCTAGCCAGGCACGTCATCAGGCCCTGGGCCAGATCAAAGCCGGCTGGGCCGAGCGCGCACAAACCATGCGGGATTGGCTGGACGCGCAAATTGCCGACCACAAGAAAAGCTGGAACGGCAAACGTCTCCGACCGGGCTTCTACACCACCTGGCTTGATGCGCTCAAGGCCTGGGCCCAGGGCACCGGCGGCAGCGACAAGCCCCAACTCGGCACAGGTTGGCAGCGGCTCACGCCCGAGGGCTTGCAGGCAGCACGCACTGCTGCTGCCCCGGCGCTGGATTTGCCGCCTGAGTTTGCCGCCTTGGCCGGTTTGCAGATCACCATCGACGCCCTGCCAAAGGTGGCGGTAGCCGCCCGGCTGCATGCGGCAGCGGGGGTTGCTCAAAGGCTGTTGCTGCTCAAGCGGCAGAGTGGCAGCTTTGGCTTTTCGGACATGCTGCGCCGGCTGCACACGGCCCTGCGCGGACCCAACGGGCAGAGCCTGCGGGCCCGCATCCTGGCGCAGCATCCGGTGGCCCTGATCGACGAGTTTCAGGACACCTCGCCCCTGCAGTACCAAATCTTCGACAGCATTTACCAAACCCAGGCCAACCACCGCCACAGCGCATTGCTGTTGATTGGTGACCCCAAGCAGTCAATTTATGGCTTTCGCGGGGCCGACATTCAAAGCTATCTGCAGGCTCGCCAGGCCACGGCCGGGCGGCATTATGTTTTGGAGACCAATTTCCGTTCGACCGGACCGCTGGTCGAGGTGGTCAACCAGTGGTTTGAGCAGGCCGAGGCCGCGCGCACTGCCGGTGCTTTCATGTACCGCCAAGGGCCGCACAATGGGTTGCCCTTTGTCAGCGTCAAGGCCGGCGGCCGCAAGGAGACTTTGCGCACAGCGCAGGGGCCCATGCCGGCCCTGAGTCTGGTGCACGACCTGCAACTTCTCGGTGGGCGCGAGATGCGAGCAGTTTTTGCGGCACGCTGCGCCGAGCAAATCGTGACCTGGCTGAACGACCCGCAGGCCGGCTTTTACGGCGGCAATGAAGAGGCCGGGGGCTTTCAAGCCCTGCGCCCGGCCGACATTGCGGTGCTGGTGCGCACGGGCAAAGAGGCCGCGGCAGTACGCCGCGCACTTGACAGCCGCGGCCTGGCCTCGGTCTATTTGTCAGACAAAGACTCGGTCTTTGACAGCGCAGAGGCCCAGGATTTGGTGCATTGGTTGCGGGCGGTGGCCTCGCCCCAAGACCTGCGCCTGGTGCGTGCCGCCCTGGCCACCCGCACCATTGGTCTGAGCCTGGACGAGCTGGGCTGGCTGGCCGAGCATGAGGAAGCGCTTGATGCGCGCTGCGATCAACTGCGCCAACTGCGCTCGGTCTGGCAGACTCAAGGGGTACTGGCCATGCTGCGCCAAACCCTGCACCAGCTCTCACTCCCCTTGCACTGGTTGGCGCGGACTGGTGGCGAGCGCAAACTAACTAATTTTTTACACTTGGCGGAATTGATGCAAACCGCCAGCGTTGGGCTGGACGGCGAGGCTGCGCTGATTCGCTGGCTGCTGGCTGAAACCGGGCAGGAAGGCCGCCAGAATGACGAGCAGGTGCTGCGCCTGGAGAGCGATGCCGATTTGGTGAAGGTGGTCACCATCCACAAAAGCAAGGGCCTGGAGTACCCGCTGGTCTGCCTGCCCTATGCGGCAAGTTTTCGGCAAAAAAATAAAAAATCAACCAACTTTGTCAGCTTGACTGACGAAACAGGCGGGCGCCAACTGCTGCTGGACATTGACGCCCAGGCCCTGGCCCGGGCTGACCAAGACCGTCTGCGCGAAGACCTGCGCCTGCTGTATGTGGCCCTAACCCGAGCCCGCCATGCGCTGTGGCTGGGTTTTTCGACCCTCAAGATTGGCAACAAATTGGAATGCATGACGCATCTGAGCGCGCTTGGCTACTTGCTGGGCGGCGCCGAGCCCAGGGCCGCCCAGGACTGGCTGATGCCATTGAGCCACTTGGCCCAAAGTAGCCCTGGCATGGTGTTGCAGGCCCTGGAGCAAGCCAGCGCCTGCACCCCCCTGATTCAGCCCCAAGAGCCAGCTGAACTGCCCGCGCCTGCGGCCTACAGCGCCAAGTTTGAACGCGACTGGGCCATCGGCAGCTTCTCGCGCATGGCCCGGGATTTGACGCCGGTCATGGCGGGCTCTGAGCTCTCGCCGCTGCGCAAGGCCAGGCCGGCTGACGACGAAGACAGTCCGCCGCCCGCCCCAGCTCAGACCGATGCTGGCCCGCACTGGGCAGCCGGACCGGGCGGCGCTGGTGCGATGCCCTGGCACACCTTTACCCGCGGTGCCGAGGCCGGTAATTTTTTACATGCGCAACTGCAGTGGCTGGCGGGCGAGGAGTTTGCGCTGCCCCAGCGCCCTGCGCTGGCCGACCGCTTGCGCCGCAATTGCCAGCGCAGCGGGCGTACGGCCCAGGCAGACGGCCTGCTTGTCTGGCTGACCGAGGTGGTGCAAACCGTCTTGCCCGGCCCTGAGGTGGCTTTGTCGGGCCTGCGCCATGCCCTGCCTGAAATGGAATTTTGGTTGCCCACCCGCGCCATGCCCAATCGAGAGGTTGACGCCCATTGCCAAGCCCACCTGCTACCCGGCCTGCCGCGCCCTGGCCTGGCGCAGCGGCAGTTGCAAGGCATGCTGATGGGTTTTGCTGATCTGGTGTTTGAGCATGGGGGCAGGTATTGGGTGCTGGATTACAAATCCAACCACTTGGGCGGCGATGACTCGGCCTACAGCACCCAGGCTCTGGCGCGAGCCATGGCAGAGCACCGCTACGATGTGCAGGCCGCCCTCTACATGCTGGCGCTACACCGCCTGCTCAAGCTTCGGCTGGGCCAGAGCTACCGGGCTGAGCAGCATTTGGGTGGCGCGGTGTACCTGTTTTTGCGCGGTATCAAAGGGCCGCAACGGGGCGTTTGCCTGTTGCCTGCCTGCCTGCCACTGCTCGAGGCCTTGGAGGCCATGCTGTTTGAAGAGGTCGCGCCAATATGAAGCCCCCGCCGCCCGGCACCCAAGCCGCCGAGCCCAGTCTGCTCGATCAATTGCACAGCTGCGCCAACCAGGGCTGGCTGCGCCGCCTCGACAGCGCCTTGGCCTCATTCATGCTCGAACAAGACCCTCAGGCCGCGCCGGCCCTGCTGGTCAGCAGCGCCATCCTGGCGCACATGGAGGGGCGCGGGCACACCTGCTTGGCGCTGCGCTCAATCATCACTCAGCCCCAGGAGTTGCTGGCCTGGCCAGACCTGGCCCAGCCAGCCCTGAGCCGGCTGTGGCAGCAGCTGCCGGCCGAGCTCTCTGGCTGGCTGGCTGGGCTGCGCGCCAGCCCTCTGGTGCGCTGTGTTGGCCAGCAGGGCCCGGCAGGCCAGACGGATGCGCCAGATGCTGGACAGCCGCTGGTGCTGGGGGGCAGTCAGGCCGAGCCCCTGCTCTACCTGCGCCGCTATTGGCGTTACGAGGCCGAGGTCGCCAGTGCCGTGTTGCAGCGCGTCACAAGCAGCCAAAGCCTAGACCAGGCACTGGCCCGGCACTGGCTGGACCGTTTGTTTGAACCTCGCCTTGAACCTCGGCTTGAACCCGCTGACAAAAGCCTGCCCGGCACGCTGAGGCCAGTGGCCGAAGAGGCTTTGGTGGATTGGCAAAAATTTGCCTGTGCATTAGCCTTACGGGCTGGCCTGACCGTGATTACCGGCGGGCCAGGCACGGGAAAAACCTATACCGCTGCGCGGCTTCTGGCCTTGCTGTTTGCCCTGCACGATCAGCCCGCTGGGCTGCGGGTGGCCTTGGCGGCGCCCACCGGCAAAGCGGCGGCGCGCCTGCGCCAGACCATCGATGCGTCTTTGCAAGAGCTCGGCGCCCGCCTGGGCAGCAGCCTGGACCTGACGGCCTTCGCCCAGTGCATGGGTGCTGCCAAAACCCTGCATGCGCTGCTCGGGGCACGGCCCGACACCCGGCAGTTTCGTTTTCATGCCGGCAATCTGCTGGACATCGACATCGTGATCGTCGATGAAGCCTCGATGATTCACCTCGAGATGATGGCCGCCCTGCTGCGCGCCCTGCCAGCCGGTGCCAAGCTGATTTTGCTGGGCGACAAGGACCAACTGGCTTCAGTGGAGGCCGGCGCCGTGTTGGGCGAGCTGTGCCGCGATGCCTGGGCCGGGCATTACGATTTGGGCACCGCCAGGTTTTCGCAGTCGGTGGCCGCACAGACCCTGCCGCCAGCCCTGTTGGCCCAGGATGCGCTTGCCACGCCGCTGGCGCAGCAAACCGTCATGCTGCGCACAAGCCGGCGCTTTGGAAATCTTATCGGGCAACTGGCGCTGGCCGTCAATACCGGCGAGGCGCAAGCAGCGCTGAACCTGATTGCCAATGACCAAAGCCAGGTGCTGCAACTCGCCGAGCAACCCAGCTTGGGCAGCCTACTTGGCTTGGCACTCAAAGGCCGACCCGGTACCCCGGCCGGCTATGCCGATTACCTGGCCTGGGTGCAGGACCGCCCGCCCGGCAGCCGCACCGATGCCCAGCAGCATGCGACTTGGATCAAGGGGGCGCTACAGTCTTTTGAGCAATTTCGTATTTTGTGCGCTGTGCACGACAGCGAATTGGGCACCAAAAACCTGAATCAGGCGGTGCAGACAACGCTGGCGCAGGCCGGTCTTGTCAGCCCCCGGGGCGAGTGGTATGCCGGGCGCCCGGTGATGGTGACCCGCAACGACCCCGAGCTTGGCGTCTTCAATGGGGATGTCGGCCTGGCTTTGCCAGGTTTGGGGCCGCAGGCGGCATTGCGGGTCTATTTTCTTGATGGCGAGCAGTTGCGCTCAGTCAGCGTGGGTCGCTTGGCCCACGTAGAAACCGCTTTTGCCATGTCCGTGCACAAGTGCCAGGGCTCAGAGTTTTTGCACACTGTTTTGGTCTTGCCCCAGTGGGGCGAGAAGCTGCTGACTCGCGAACTGGTGTACACCGGCATTACCCGGGCGCGCCAGTTCTTTACCCTGGTGCAAGCGCAAGCCGGTCTGCTGGAGCAAGCCATCGCCCGCCCATCCCGACGCGCCAGCGGACTGCGCGCGCGCCTGGGCTGCGAGCCCGACCGGTCAACACCGTAGCCCAGGCCAGGCTTTGTCTCAGGCCAGGGGCCGGAGCAACTCGCTCAGGTCCGATTCGGTGAACAGGGGTGCCCGGCGCCCTACCGAGCCGCTGTACATGCCCTCGGCCAGGGCGGCCTTGCGTTCTTGCAGCGCCAGGATGCGCTCCTCGATGGTGCCCTGTGCGACCAGTTTGAGCACCCACACGCTTTGCGTCTGGCCGATGCGGTGGGCCCGGTCGGTGGCCTGGGTCTCCACAGCCGGGTTCCACCAGGGGTCATAGTGGATCACGGTGTCGGCTTGGGGCAGGTTCAGGCCGACGCCGCCAGCTTTGAGGCTGATCAGGAACAGCGGCACCGAGCCGCTGGTGAACTGCTCGATCAGCGCATCGCGCTTCTGGCTTTGTCCGGTCAGCTTGATCCAGGGAATCTGGTGTTTTTTGAGCTCGGCCTCAATCAAGGTGAGCATGCCGGTGAACTGTGAAAACAGCAGAATACGCCGCCCTTCGGCCAGCATATCGGGCAACAAGGTCATGAGTTGCTCCAACTTGGCCGAGGTTTTAACCTTGGTGGCCGCGCTGAGCTTGACCAGGCGCGGGTCGCAACACACTTGGCGCAGCTTGAGCAGGGCATCCAAAATGGTGATCTGCGATTTGGCCAGGCCCTGGCGATCCAGCGCTTCGCGCACGGTTTTCTCCATGCCCAGGCGAATGGTTTCGTACAAGTCGGCCTGCTTGCCGCTGAGCTCGACCCGCAGCAGGGTTTCCACTTTGGGGGGTAATTCGTGGGCCACCAGCGCCTTGGTGCGTCGCAGCATGAAAGGCGTGATCCGGGCGCGCAACTGGGTCAGGCGCTCCGGGCTGCCCTGTTTCTCGATCGGGTTGCGAAACAGGGCCTTGAAGCGGGCTTCGCTGCCCAAAAAACCGGGCATTAAAAAATGGAACAGGCTCCAAAGCTCGCCCAAATGGTTTTCCATTGGGGTGCCAGACAGGCACAGGCGGTGGCGAGACTTGATTTGAGCGGCCACCTGGGCTGCCTGGGTGCTGGCGTTTTTGATATTTTGGGCCTCGTCGAGCACCACCAGATGCCACTGCCCCTGCAGCCAGCGCTCGCGGTCGCGCTGCAGCAGCGAATAGGGCGCAATCACCAGGTCAAAGTCTTGTACCGATTGGGCTGCATCGTGGCGGTCTTTGCCGTGCACGATGAGGCTGCGCAGCTGCGGGCAAAAGCGCAAGGCTTCACGTTGCCAGTTGCCCAACAGGCTGACCGGCGCAATGATCAAGGCCGGCGCGCTGAGGCGGCCGGCGTCCTTTTCGAGCTGGATATGGGTCAGCGTTTGAAGGGTTTTGCCCAGTCCCATGTCGTCGGCCAAGATGCCGTTCAAGCCATGGGTGCGCAAAAACTGCAGCCAGTTGAGCCCCTGCTGCTGGTAGGGGCGCAGGCTGGCCTGGACGCTTGGCGGTACTGCCACGCCGGGCAGCTCCAGTTGGCCGACCAGTTGTTGCGCCAAATCGCGCAGGGCTTGCGCCCCCGCCCACACCGCCCCTTCACCCAGACCGACGGCGGTGCGCAGCGCGTCCAAGCGCGATAGTTTGAGGCTGTCGCCAGACAAATCCCGCCCCCGCTCGCCCACTAGCTCGAGCAGGGCGCCCAGCCACGGCTTGAGCCCAGCTGTGGGCAGGCGCACAAAGCCGCCCTGCGGCCTGGGCAGGTAAACAAAGGGCGGTAGTCGGGGCTCCTGGGTCAGTGGATCGGGGCTTGCCTGGTGGATCAGGGCGGGCAGCCAGGGCAGGATGTTGTGCCGCTGGCCGTCGATCTCGACACCCAGCGACAGGTTAAACCAAGGCGAGGTGGCATCGTCATCGCCCTGTGCCTGCAGGCCAACGGTGATGTTGTCAGCGTGGGTCAGCCAGTTTTGAACACTGTCGCTTAAAGACAGCTCAAAGCCGGCGGCACGCAGGCTGGCAAACCCTTCGTCCGCCCAGCTGAGCCAGGTTTGCTCTGCCGTAGCGCCGAGCATGCCAAACAGCCCGCCGCCAATGGAGCGCAAACCCAGGCCTGAGAGGCGGGTCAAGGCCTCGAGTTCGGACTCGGTATCGCGGCTGAGTAAAAAGCGGCCCTGGGCGTTTTCTACCACCACCGCACTGCCCTGGCCAGCCCACCAGCCGGTGTGGCCGGCATAGTCAAAATGCATTTTTGCCTGAATCAGGCCATGCGCGCTGGCCAGCCCCGGCTCGGTGAGCGAGAGCTGCAGGCAGGCTTTTGGCAGGATGTCGCGCAGTGGTGTGATGGCCTCGAGCACCGGCGGCAGCGGCAGTGCGCCCAGGCCTTGCATCAAAGCCCCCTGGTACTTTTTGAGCGCCGTCACTTTGAGCGGCGGGCTTTTGAGCAGGACGCCGACCTGCGCACTGCTCAGACCATCGGCCTGCATGAGCCCACACAGGCCACTGGCGCTGTCAAGGTAAAGCGGCGGGTGGTTGAAGCACAGCTTGGCGCTGGCGCTGCCAGCACCCATGCGCGCGCGCAAGCTCCAGGACGCGTCGTCGCCCTGCTGCGCGGGTGACTCTTGCCACTGCCAGTCCAGCGGCATCGGCGCGCCCCATTTCAACGCAGCGCCCGGGGCGCCTTGGCCATCGTTTGCAAACAGACGCCCGGTGCTGGCAGCCATTTGCAGCAGCATGTGCCCGGCCTGGCCGTTGGGCAGCACGCAGCTGGCAAAACCATAGGGGTGGTAAGCGTTGCCGCTGCTGGGTAGCGCGCGCAAAAGCTGCAGAATCTGTTGGTCGAGCTCAGCCGCGGCATCCGGCGCCTGTGAGCCGGGCAGGGGCTGGCTGCCCAGGCGCTTTAGCTTTGACCAGCCGCCGCTGGCCTTGATGCTGGCACTAAAGGCTTCAAACTGCAGCAGCGGCGTGGGTCCGTGGGCGTTCAGCACTGTCAACAGGTACAGGTATTGGAAGGCTTTGTGGCTGCTTGCGTCCGCCGTCCGCTGGGCGACTGTTTGGGTCCGGAACAGCGCGCCCAGCCAGTCGGTCAACTGAGCCTCGGCCTCGAGCCGGGCGATTTCAGCGCTGCGCGCCAAGGCGGCTTGGCGTGCAGCCTCGATGGCTTGCGGGGAAGGGGGCGCCACGGCATCAGAACCCACCCCGTGGCTGAGTAGTCGCAGCCCTTGGTAGGCGGCCTTGAGCGTCAACGCGACCCCGTGCTTGCATTGCTGGCCGACCGGACAGCTGCAGGCGCTGCTCCAGCTCGACAGTGCGCCGTTGGGCTGGACCTGAATATCCACTTCCAGCTCATAGGGGTAGGGGTCGCTGCCCTGGACCTCGCCCATCAGCAGCCAGTAGCCGTCGGCGGGCTCGATCTCCAGGCCCAGCACCCGTTGTTGGCGGTACAGCATCAGGCCACGAGCCCAGGCGCCGGCTTCAGACAGTTGCTCAAGCGAGCGCGGGTCAAACCACAGGCCGTTAGCCAGCATCACATGCCCAGCGCGTGCTCGGCTTGCTGGTCGGCGTGGTAGCTGCTGCGTACCATGGCGCCCACCGCCGCATGTTTGAAGCCCATGGCATAGGCCTCGGCCTCAAACATCTTGAAAGTGTCGGGGTGCACATAGCGCTTGACTGTCAGGTGCGCGCTGCTGGGTGCGAGGTACTGGCCGATGGTCAGCATGTCGATCTGGTGCGCCCGCATGTCGCGCATCACCGCTAGGATTTCCTCGTCGGTCTCACCCAGGCCGACCATCAGGCCGCTTTTGGTCGGCACCTGGGGAAACAGGGCCTTGAACTTCTTGAGCAGCTTGAGCGAGAACTGGTAATCGCTGCCCGGGCGCGCCTCTTTGTACAAGCGCGGCACGGTCTCCAGGTTGTGGTTCATCACATCGGGCGGCGCGGTTTTGAGAATCTCCAGCGCCCGATCGGCGCGGCCGCGGAAGTCAGGCACCAGCACTTCGATCCGGGTGGCGGGCGAGAGGGCCCGAGTTTTTTGGATGCAGCTCACAAAATGGCTGGCGCCGCCGTCGCGCAGATCGTCGCGGTCGACACTGGTAATCACCACATAGGTCAGCTTGAGCTGGGCGATGGTTTTGGCCAGGTTGTCGGGCTCGTTGGCATCGAGCGGGTCGGGCCGGCCGTGGCCGACATCGCAGAAGGGGCAGCGCCGGGTGCACTTGTCGCCCATGATCATGAAGGTGGCCGTGCCCTTGCCAAAGCACTCGCCGATGTTGGGGCAGGAGGCCTCTTCACACACGGTTACCAGCTTGTTGGTGCGCAGGATGTCCTTGATCTCATAAAACCGGGTGCTCGGACTGCCGGCTTTGACGCGAATCCAGTCGGGCTTTTTCAGCACCTCACCGGGCTGCACCTTGATCGGGATGCGCGCGAGTTTGGCGCCGGCTTTTTGCTTGACGCGAGGGTCATAGGTGACGATGCTTTTCTCGTCGCGCACGGTGTCGGGGCTGCTCATGGTGATCCTGTGGTGAGGGAGATGCTCAGGGCAACAGCTGGGCGGCCAGCTTGCGACCGAGCAGGTCAGCCGCCTCCTGCCAGGTCACTGAGACCCCGATTGTAGAAAGATCCACTGTGGCGAGCCCGGCAAAGCCACAGGGATTGATCTGGGTGTAGGGCGCCAGATCCATCGCCACATTGAACGCCACGCCGTGGTAAGCGCAGTGGCGACTCACCTTGATGCCCAAGGCCGCAATCTTGCCCAGCCCGGTGAACACCGGAGGGTTGGCTGCCCCATTTTTCTTGGCCGGGCGTTGCGGCAGAAGGGCATGCGAGCCCGGGTCGTCGAGCCGCACATAGATGCCGGGCGCACCGCCCACCCGGTGCCCGGTGACACCAAAGTGAGCCAGGGTTCGGATCACCGCTTCTTCGAGCCGGTAAACATATTCCTTGACGAAGTAGCCGGCGCGTTGCAGGTCGAGTAAGGGGTAAGCCACCACTTGGCCCGGACCGTGGTAGGTCACCTGGCCGCCACGGTTGGTCTGCACCACTGGAATCGCACCCGGGTTGAAAATATGCTCTGATTTGCCCGCCAGACCCTGTGTATAAATGCTCGAGTGCTCACAAATCCACAGCTGATCAGGGGTCTGTGCAGTGCGTTCGGCAGTGAAGGCCTGCATCGCCTGCACGGTGGGCAGGTAAGGGACCTGGCCGAGAGTTTGGGGCGAGAGCGCCACGTCCACGGTGCGCTAGAGCACCACCTTCACCATCGGGTGGGTGGAGAGGGTGCGGTACAGCTCGTCAAGCTGCTCCCGGCTGGTGGCGGTGATGGTGATGGTGATGCCCAAGTATTTGCCGCCCCGGCTCTCGCGCAGCTCAATGGTGCTGGCGTCAAAGGCCGGGTCAAAGGCCTGCGCGATGGTGGTGATGGCCGGCAACATACCGGCAACTTTTTCCCCCAGGACCTTGATCGGGAAGCTCGACGGGTATTCGATCAAAGAAGCCGCGCTTGGCACGGAGGCTGAATCGGCTTGGCTCACGGTCACCCTCAGACCGCCAATGCCGCGTCACCGACCCTTTTGGCCTGTTGGTAGCCCGCGTATAAGCGGGCGCCGATCGGGCCGGGGCGGCCATCTCCCACCGGCCGGCCGTCCAGCGTGGTGATCGCCAGCACTTCTTTGGATGCACTGGAGAGCAGCAACTCATCGGCGTCAAAGACCTCGTCTCGGCTGATGCGACGCAGTTCAAAATCGAGCGCTTGCTGTTGACATATTTCTGCAATCAAGCCATACCGGATGCCCTCGAGAACCAGGTTGTCTTTGGGCGCCCCCAAGACTCGCCCGTCTTTGACCAGCCAGACATTACTTGCCGCCGCTTCGCTCAGGTGGCCGTCGCGAAACATCACGGTTTCGAGCGCTCCGGCATCAAAGCTGATCTGCCTTGAAAATACAGCGCCCAGCAGGCTGGTGCTTTTGATATGCGCCTTTTCCCAGCGAAAATCATCTGCGGTGACGCAGGCCACACCTTGGCGCCGGACCGCTTCGCCGGGCGTGTTCATGCGATTGACCATGACGAACACCGTGGGTTGCAGGTTCTCAAGCATCACGTGGTCTCGCATGGCCACGCCACGGCTGATCTGGATGTAGATCATTTGGTCTGCATTCGGCTCATCGCTCATCGCGCTTTGCGCATGCTCGGCGATCAGCCGGTCTGACACGAGTGCCCACTGGGCCCGGTTCATCGGGTTGGCGATGCGCAGCTCGGCCAGGCTGCGTTCCAGCCGCGCCATGTGCTGGGCGAACCGGAAGGTCTGTCCACCATAAACCGGCACCACTTCGTAAACCCCGTCGCCAAAAATAAACCCGCGGTCCATTACGCTGATTTTGGCGTTTTGAAGCTGGGT
>BJGT01000030.1 GCA_014190675.1 Comamonadaceae bacterium
TGTTCGTCATCGGCGCCACCGGCACCATTGGGCAGGCCACCGTGCGCGCGCTGCTGCAGCGGGGGCATCAGGTGGTGTGCTTTGTCCGACCCCGGGCGGGCGTTCGGGGAGCCTTGGCCGCGGACGCAAGCCGGCAGCTGCTGCAAGGCGCCACAGTGCGCTTTGGGGCGGTGACCGACCCCGCCGCCTTGGCCCGGGACGGCCTTTGTGGCGAGCATTTCGATGCCCTGGTATCGTGTCTGGCCTCGCGTACCGGTGCGCCCAAGGATGCCTGGGCCGTTGACCATCAGGCCCATGTGCACGCCTTGGAAGC
The DNA here is from genome assembly GCA_014190675.1 of Comamonadaceae bacterium. Lineage (GTDB taxonomy): Bacteria > Pseudomonadota > Gammaproteobacteria > Burkholderiales > Burkholderiaceae_C > Rhodoferax. The sequence continues at coordinate 314 of BJGT01000030.1, forward strand.
GGCCCGGGCAGCCGGGGTGACGCAGGTGGTGTTGCTCTCCGCTATTTGTGTGCAAAAACCGCTGCTGGCTTTTCAGCACGCCAAGCTGGCGTTTGAGAAGGCGCTGATCGAATCCGGACTGACCTACTCGATCGTGCGGCCCACCGCGTTTTTCAAGTCGCTGTCGGGGCAGATTGAGCGGGTGCGGCGCGGCAAGCCTTTTCTGCTTTTCGGTGATGGGCGTCTGACGGCCTGCAAACCCATCAGCGACCGGGACCTGGGGGACTACCTGGCCGATTGCCTGGATCAGCCCGAGCTACAAAATCGCATCTTGCCAATTGGTGGCCCGGGCCCGGCCATCACATCGCGCGAGCAGGGCGACAAATTGTTCGCATTGCTGGGTCGCCCGCCAAAGTTCAGCCACGTGCCAGTGGCCCTGCTTGACGTCATCATCGCGGTGCTGGGCACCTTGGGTCGCCTGATTCCTGCGCTGGCCGACAAGGCCGAGTTGGCCCGCATAGGCCGCTATTACGCCACCGAGTCCATGCTGGTGCTCAACCCGCAAACCGGCCAGTACGACTCGGATGCCACACCGTCCACCGGCACTGAGACCCTGTTTGATTTTTATGCCGATCTGGCCAGCGGCAAAGTGGCGGCCGAGCGTGGGGACCACGCGGTGTTCTGACGGAGTTCACCGAATTTGCGAGAGTTCATCACCGCCAGCGGTGATTTATAAGGCGGCAGACAGAGGTTCAAAGCCTGTCAAAATCAGCTTCCGATTGACCCGTTGCACGCTGCCATGTACCTGCCACCCCAGTTCAACTCAGACCAGCCGCACCACGCCGCTGCTTTGATTCGTGCCTACCCGCTGGCCAGCCTGATCAGTGTGGATGGCAGTGGTTTTCCGTTTGTCAGCCATCTGCCTTTGAATTTGCAAGACCAGGATCAGCCCTGGCGGCTGCTCGGGCATGTGGCGCGCGGCAACCCGCACTGGCGTTACCTGCAAGCTCGGCCCAAAGCGTTGGTCACATTTTTTGGGCCGCATGCCTACTTGACGCCAAAAATCTATCCGGACCTGACCCGGGTTCCGAGCTGGAATTACCTGGCGGTGCACTGTCAGGTGGAGACCACATTGATTGACCTGCCAGAGGACAAGGATGTATTGCTCAAACACCTGATTGCCGACCATGAGCCCGGCTATGCCGCCCAGTGGCGGGGCCTGGACGAGAGCTATACCCAGAAAATGCTGAGCGGTATCGTGGCGTTTGAACTGCAAGTCACCCAACTGGAATGCAAGCTCAAGCTCAACCAGCATCGACCCGAGTCACACGCCAAACTGCATGCCCAGTACGCCAGTGGCAACGACCATGAGCGGGCCCTGGCCAGTTGGATGTCGCGGCTGGGCATGGCTGAGCCGGCAGCCGATCAGAATGACTGACGAGGAGGCCATGGGCCTGGCGCTCGCGCAGGCCCGTTTGGCTGGTGCGGCCGGCGAGGTGCCTGTTGGCGCAGTGGTGGTGCACCGGGGTCGGGTGGTCGGGGAGGGCGTTAACGCGCCGATTGGCAGCCACGACCCGAGCGCGCACGCCGAAATGGTGGCCTTACGGGCCGCAGCCCAGGCGCTGAGCAACTACCGGCTCGAGGATTGCGAGTTGTTTGTCACGCTCGAGCCATGCGCCATGTGTGTCGGCGCCATCTTGCACGCCCGGCTAAAAAGGGTGGTGTTCGCTGCACCAGATCCCAAGACCGGCGCGGCCGGCTCGGTCATCAATTTGCTGGGTGACAAGCGGCTCAACCACCAAACACAGCTGCTAGGGGGTGTTTGGGCCCAGGAGAGCAGGCAACTGCTGCAAGAATTCTTTCAAACTAAACGAAGGGTTGCCCGAATGCACCACCACCCCCTGCGTGAAGACGCGCTGCGCACGCCAGCCGAAGCATTTCAACAATTGCCCGGATACCCTTGGTCTGAGCACTACATCAGCGACCTGCCGGCGCTGGCCGGACTGCGCATGCATTATTTGGACGAGGGTCCGCGCGATGCGCCCTTGACCTACCTGTGCCTGCATGGCAATCCGGCCTGGAGCTACCTTTACCGCAAAATGATCCCCGTATTTTTGCAAGGGGGAGCCCGTGTGGTAGCGCCAGATCTGATTGGTTTTGGCAAAAGCGACAAGCTCAAAAAAGACTCGGCGCATACATTTTCCTGGCACCGGCAGGTCTTGCTTGAGTTCATAGAGCGACTGGGCTTGCACCGGGTGGTGCTGGTGGTGCAGGACTGGGGAGGCCTGCTCGGCCTGACCCTGCCGATGGTGCAAGCTTCGCGTTACCCTGGACTCCTGGTGATGAACACAGCGCTTGCCACCGGGGACGCCCCCTTGTCCCCGGGCTTCCTGGCCTGGCGCGCCATGTGTGCCAAAAATCCGGATTTTGATGTGGCCCGCCTTTTTGCTCGTGGAAATCCACACATGAGCGAGGCCGAATGTGCCGCCTACAACGCCCCGTTCCCCGACCGCGGCTACCGCGCTGCGCTACGGGTGTTCGCCGGCATGGTGCCCGAATTTGAAGACTCGGACGGCGCTGCTGTCTCGCGTTTGGCCCGGGAATTTTGGCGCGAGCGCTGGAGCGGTAAAACCCTGATGGCCATTGGCATACAAGACCCGGTACTTGGGCTGCCAGTGATGTCGGCATTGAGGCAAGACATTCGCAACTGCCCGGACCCCATGCTGCTGCTACAGGCCGGCCACTTTGTGCAGGAGCACGGCGAGACAGTGGCCCAAGCAGCCGTCTCGCTTTTCGTATGATGGTAATTGGAATCTGACCCCAATTTAAATATATGAGTCACATCTACATTTATTCGCCTTCGGGCGCGGTGCGCGACCGGGCGGCGTTTCGGCGGGGGTTGAAACGGCTCACGGCAATGGGGCATGGGGTGGAGGTGGACGAGGCGGCGCTGGCCAGCCATATGCGCTTTGCCGGAGATGATGAAACCCGATTGGCGGCGATTCACCGGGCAGCGGCCAGTGGCGCTGATGTGGCGCTGATTTCCCGTGGGGGGTATGGTTTGACACGCATCCTGGCGGGCATCGACTACAAACGGGTGGCGCGGGCTATCGACAAGGGCATGTTGTTTGTCGGTATCAGTGATTTCACCGCCTTTCAAAACGCTGTGCTGGCCCGCACTGGCGGCATCACCTGGGCTGGGCCAGCCTTGGGGGAGGGTTTTGGCATGGCCGCGCCAGCCCAACCCGATGAGATCATGCTCGCCTGTTTCAACGATGTGTTGAACGGTCAGGCGGAGGGCGCGGGCTGGCGCCAGCCCGCTGCCGACAAGGCCTCAGGGGCATTGGTGACCCAGCCATCAGCAAGCCGGGCAGTAAGACACGCCGGCCTTCAGGCCAGTTTCGGCATCCAGAAGTCGACGCTGTGGGGAGGTAACCTGGCGGTGCTCACGGCGCTGCTGGGAACGCCGTATTTTCCGCAGGTTTCGCGTGGTCTGCTGTTTTTGGAAGATGTGGCCGAACACCCGTACCGCCTTGAGCGCATGTTGACCCAATTGTTGCAGGCCGGTGTTTTGGCCAAGCAGCGCGCCGTCATCTTGGGACAATTCACCGATTACAAGTTGGTTCCCCATGACCGCGGCTACAAACTGCAGACAGTGATCGACTGGCTGCGCAGCCAGCTCAAAATCCCGGTGCTAAGCAATTTGCCTTTTGGCCATGTTGCCACCAAAGTGCTGTTGCCGGTTGGCGCTCCCGCGCAACTGCTGGTAGACGGCCGGGACGCGATGCTGTACTGGGGTTAACACAGGCTGCCAATTCCAACAGCCTGACCCGTCAACATTTGTCAGCTTGGGTAGCCGCACCAGCGGCGGGACCGCAAAAGAGCAAAACAGCAAGAACCGCAAACCTCCAATCCAAAGATATTTATTAACATAATGCACATCGTATGAATTTTTATCTGCTTGAACTTACCAAGACTCTTTGGGGTGGCGGCCTCGAATGAAGGCACCGATGATGGCTGCGGACTCCACCCGGTTAGCCTGATGGGCGAAGTCGATGGCCGAGAGGCCCAGGCTGTTTTTCAGTGTTGGGTCAGCGCCAGACTCCAGCAGCAGCTTGACGGCCGAGGGCGTGCCGTAATGGGCTGCCATCATCAGCGGCGTGCTGCCGTTGGGAGATTCGGCGTCCAGATAGGCGTTTTCTTCAATCAATAACTGCATCACAGCCAAATGTCCGTGGGTGGCTGCATAGTGCAATGGCGCCCAGCCGGGTTTGTTGACATCGGCGCCTTGCTCGATCAGGCCCTGGCACTCAGCCAGCAAACCGTGCAGCGCGGCCAGCATCAGGGGGCTTTCATCTTGAGCCGAGCGTACTTCGGCATTCAGGTTTGGCCAGCCAATGAGCACCCGTGCGGCTTTGAGCCGTGGCTCTCGAAACGCCAAAATCAAAGCGTGTTCACCCTGTGGACTGATCGTGTTGACGTCAAAACCTCGGTTCATCAAATTACGCAATACGACCGGGTTATCTTCTTTGATAGCCTTGAAGAAATCATCATAGGAGCCGGCTAATACTGAAGAATATCCAATATAAACAAATAGATAGACAATAAACCTAAAGTGTTTTATTAACATATGGACAGCCCGGATTCGGCGGATTTCACACCCTTGAACAGGGTCTCAAAGTTGCGGCTGGTATGGGCTGCGATGTCTTCCACCGGGCAGCCACGCAAACTCGCAAGCTGCGCCGCCACCCAGGGCACCAGGGCCGGCGTGTTGGTTTTGCCTCGGTAGGGAACTGGCGCCAGGTAGGGGCTGTCGGTCTCTATGAGCAGGCGGTCCAGAGGCACAAAACTCGCCACGTCGCGCAGGTCCTGGGCATTTTTGAAGGTCAATATCCCGGAAAACGAGATATAAAAGCCCATGTCCAGCGCCGCACGCGCCACCTCGGCGGTTTCGGTAAAGCAGTGGAACACACCGCCTGCGCTGCCCGCCGAGCCGTCCTCGCCGGCCTCGCGCAACAGGGCCAGGGTATCGGCAGAGGCACTGCGGGTGTGGACGACCAAGGGCTTTGCCAAGCGCCGCGCGGCCGCGATGTGCACCCTGAAGCGCTCGCGCTGCCAGGCCATGTCGGCCACGCTGCGCCCAGCAAGTCGGTAATAGTCCAGCCCGCTTTCGCCCACCGCCACCACCCGTGCCAAACGCCCCAGGCGCAGCAAATCATCCAGGCTGGGCTCGGCCACACCCTCGTTGTCGGGGTGAACTCCCACGGTTGCCCAAAAATTGTCGTACTGCAGGGCCAGTTCATGAACCTGGGCGAATTCTTCCAGCGTGGTGCAAATGCACAGGGCCCGGTCGACCTGCGCCTGCGCCATGGCCAGGCGGATGGCGGGCATTTGCTCGCGCAGCTCAGGGAAGCTGAGGTGGCAGTGTGAGTCGGTGAACACGCAGTGGGCTTTCTTTCAGGCCCTGCTTGAGAGCGCCAGGCTGGCCTGGTTGACCAGCGCCTCGAGCAGCAAACCGTTGTTGTAGGGATGCTCCACCGAGCGGCTGGTGGCGCTCAGCGTGCGCGACCAGGCTGTCAAGGCCAGCAGCGAGTTGGCTTTGGGCAACTGCGCCAAATCAAAAAAACGCGGCGCCGCGCCGCTGAGTGCCGCCAAGGCATCATGGCACAGCTTGTGCAGTGCATCGAGCACCTGGGCCGGACTCCAGTCTTTGAAGATGGCCACCTCGCCTCGCGCCACGGCGCCCGGCAGCGCCTGCCAAACTTCAGCCTTACGACCTTGCTGAAAATAGGCCAGAGCGTCCTGCGGACGACCCCCGGCCGCGCGCAGCAACACCTCAGCCTGCGACTCTGGAACCGCCTGCTCCTGCAGCCAGTTCAGGGCCACTGGCTGTTGCGGCCAGACCATGCTGTGCCACAGGCAGCGGCTGCGAATGGTTGGCAGCAGCTGGTGCGCCGCCTCACTGGCCAATACAAATTTGAGCTCGCCAGCCGGCTCTTCGAGTGTCTTGAGCAGGCCGTTGGCGGTGACATGGTTCATACGCTCGGCAGGGTAAACCAACACCACTTTGCCGCGGCCCCGGGCGCTGCTGCGCTGGCTGAACTCGATGGCCTCGCGCAGCGCCTCGACCTTGATTTCTTTGCTCGGTTTGCGTTTGGCACTGTCCAAATCGGCTTGGGCACTTTGCGCCAAGGGCCAGCCCAGGGCCAGCAGCACCGCCTCGGGCATCAGCACACACAGGTCGGCATGGGTGCGGACGTTCAGCGCATGGCAACTTTGGCAGTGGCCGCAGGCGCCCTGGGTGCTGGGCTGATCACACAGCCAAGCAGCCGCCAAACTCAGCGCCAATTCATATTGGCCCAGCCCGGATGGCCCGGCCAGAAGCCAGGCATGGCCGCGCTGCGTCAGCAATTGCGTGGTTTGAGCCCTGATCCAGGGAGCAGGAGCGGCGCTCAAGTGAGCCACCCACGCTGGTGCACTGCCAGCCGCAGCGCCTGCCAGACCTGCTCGCGTGGCAGGCTGGCGTCGATTCTGGTGAAGCGGGCCGGATCGGCCGCCTGGCGCTGGCCATAGGCCTGGGCGACACGCCGAAAAAACTCAAGTGGCTGGGCCTCAAAGCGGTCGGGTGCCCGCGCCTGCGACAGCCGGGCTGCCGCCACGTCTGGCGCGAGGTCGAACCACAGGGTCATGTCGGGTTGACGCAGCGCCCGGCTGCCCAAGCCGGCCACGGCCTGTACGCGTTGCTCTAAATAAGCCAGCACATCGACGTCAAAGCCGCGTCCCCCGCCTTGGTAGGCAAAGGTGGCGTCGGTAAAGCGGTCGCACAGCACCACCTCGCCACGAGCCAGTGCAGGCTCGATCAAGGTTTGCAGATGGTCGCGGCGTGCGGCGAACACCAGCAGCGCCTCGGTCATGGCATCCATCGGGTCCTGGAGTATCAGGGTTCGCAGTTTTTCCGCCAATGGCGTGCCGCCAGGCTCCCGGGTGAGGACGAGCGCCCTGCCCTGTGCCCGAAAAGCCTGGGCCAAGGCTTCAATATGGGTCGATTTACCGGCCCCGTCAATGCCCTCAAAGCTGATAAAAACACCGCTAGAACTCATGTCTGATCACTGCCCGCGCTGGTATTTGTTGACCGCCTGATTGTGCTCCTCCAGGCTGTTGCTGAAGGCGCTGCTGCCGTCGCCGCGAGCCACAAAGTACAGGGCCGGAGTGCTGGCAGGCTGCACGGCCGCCAGCAACGCTGCCTGCCCCGGCATGGCAATCGGTGTGGGCGGCAGGCCTTTGCGGGTGTAAGTGTTCCAGGGCGTGTCGGTTTGCAGGTCGCGGCGGCGCAAATTACCATCAAAACCGGCGCCGATACCGTAAATCACCGTTGGGTCGGTTTGCAGTGGCATGTCTAATTTGATGCGGTTATTGAACACGCCGCTGATCATTGCCCGGTCGCCAGGGCGGCCGGTCTCCTTCTCGATGATGCTGGCCAAAATCAGCGCCTCTTGGGGGTTGCGCAGCATCGTGCTTTGTTGGCGCTGTTCCCAGGCCCGGGCGAGTTGGCTGTCCATCGCTTGCAAAGCGCGCTTGAGCAGGGCCAGGTCGCTGCTGCCCCGGGCATAGGTGTAGGTGTCGGGGTAAAAGCGACCCTCGGCCGCTTGTCCGGGCAGGCCCAGGAGCTCCATGATTTTTTCTGGCTCCAGGCCCTGTGAGTCGGGCTTGAGCCGCTCGGCTTTTTGCAATGCTGCACGGACCTGGCGAAAATTCCAGCCCTCTACCAAGGTCACGCTGTTGAGAGATTCTTCCCCACGAACCAGCTTGCGCAGCAGGCTACGCGGGGTGCTGCCGGGCTCCAACTCGTAGTTGCCAGCCCGAATTCGACGCGAATCGCCTGACAGGCGAAACCAGCCGTAGAGCAACAGTGGGCTGAGGTCAACACCCGCGTCGCGAACCGCCTGCGCCACGCCGAGGACCGAGGTTCCGGGCTCAATCGTGAGCTCCAGCCCTGGCGTCTTGAGCCTCAGGCTATGGTTTACCCACCAGAGCGCAGTGCCGACTAGCAACAGGGCCATCAGCACAGCCGGCAACACCCACAGCATGATCAAACGTCGCACAGCCCGCTTGCTTTCCTGAAACAACAGGGCCGCATGATAATTCAGCCCATGAAAACACCTCTTCACGGCGTGACACCGCTCGGGCACCTGGGCGTTATTCGTGCCCAGGGCGATGATGCGGCTGCCTTTTTGCACGGACAACTGACCCAAGACTTTGCTTTACTTGGGCTCTCGGAGGCCAGACTGGCAGCCTTTTGTTCGGCCAAGGGGCGCATGCAGGCCAGCATGATTGGCTTCAAGCTCAGTGCCTCCGAGCTGCTGCTGGTTTGCCCGCTGGACCTGCTGCCAGCCACCCTCAAACGGCTGTCCATGTTTGTCATGCGGGCCAAGGCCCGGCTCAGCGATGCCAGCGCTGATTTCTCGCTCTACGGGCTGTGTGGCAGCGCACTCGGTGCAGCTGCATCGGGGGCGCCGGTGCCCTGGTCCAGACAAGATGTTGAGGGCGCCACGGTGGTTCGACTCTATCCGGCTGACGCCACAGCGCGGGCGCTTTGGGTCGGCCCGGCCAGCGCCGCGGCCCCGCCAGGTGCCCTGCTTGACCCGCAGCTTTGGGCCTGGTCTGAGGTGCGCAGCGGCATCGCCAGCATCAGTCAGCCCTTGTTTGAGGCGCTGGTGCCGCAGATGCTCAACTATGAGTCCGTGGGCGGCGTGAGCTTCAAAAAAGGCTGCTACCCGGGCCAGGAAGTCGTCGCGCGCAGCCAGTTTCGTGGCACTCTCAAGCGCCGCGCTTTTCTGGCCCGCAGCGCTGGCTCAATGCGCGCTGGCCAAGAGATCTTCAAAGCCGCCGAGCCAGACCAAGCCTGCGGCCTGGTCGCCCAGGCGGCCGCAGTTCCTCCCGGCTTGGGCGATGGGTTTGAGGCCATTGTTTCGATCCAACTCAGTGCCGCTGACGCCGGCCCCCTGCACCTTGGCAGTGCCGGCGGCCCCGCCCTCACTCTCAGCGCGGTGCCCTACCCTTTGCTGGCCGATATTTAACTCGGGCAGGCACGCGTATTCCCAGCCAATCCGGAGACCACAAACCGCCTCTCTGGCTTGACAGTTGGTGTACGGCGATAGGCACTAAAGGGCGTGGCTTAGCCTGGTGTAGACCACGCCTTCGGACTCAAAGGGCTCGCCTGCCGGCGCAAAGCCGTGCCGCTCAAAAAAGCCCCGGTTGCTGCGTGTGGCCTGCACCTGCACCAGGGTATCGCCACGGCCTTTAGCCGCCTGTAGCAGGGCGATCAGCAGGGCGCGGCCGTAGTGCGAGCCGCGCAGCACGCGCAGCACGCCCAAGCGGTCAATCTGGGCCACGCCCGCCGCTGGTGGCAACAACCTTGCGCAGGCCACCGGCAGACCGAGGCGGTTGCGCAGCAGCACGTGCACTGCCGTGGCGTCATCGGCATCTGCCGCGGGCACGACCACGCCAGCTTGCGCACGCAGAAGCAACAAATCGGCTGCCAAATCTGTCCATGCGCCCGCCTCGGCCCGCGTCACCGGCTCACCGGCTTCAAAACCCAGCATAATTTCGCGCAGGCGCTGCGGCACCGGCACTGGCACCTGGGCGTGCGGGTCGGCAAACACATAAATCAGCTCGCTGCTGATCAGCAGCTGCTCATCCCGAAAAATACCGCCCACAAACCCCATCGATGAGGTGCCGATGCGCGCGCATTTGAGTCCCACCTCCAACTGGTCGTCGAGCCGGGCCGAGGCGTGAAACTCCACTGTGGCCTTGCGCACAAAGGGCTCGCCGCCCAGCGCCGGCATGCTGACCTCGTAGGGGATGGCCAGGGCGCGCCAGTAGTCGGTGATGGCGATGTCAAAGTAGGTCAGGTAGTGGGCGTTGAACACCACTTTTTGCTGGTCCACTTCAGACCAGCGCACCCGCAGCGGGTTGATAAAACGAAAATCTTCGCGGCGGGGCGTGGTCATGGCTGGGCAGTGCTTCGGCCAGAGGGGCCGGGTGCTTGTTGTTACAGTTGAGTTTTCAGATCGTACACCGCAACACCATGGCCTTCATCAACTACATCACCCAGATCCAGTTCGACTTTGGCGCGCTCTCCTTGCTCAGGCAAGAGTGCGAGCGCGTCGGCATCAGCCGCCCGTTGGTGGTGACCGACGCTGGCGTCAAAGCTGCCGGCCTGCTGCAGCGGGCCCTTGATGTGCTGCCGGGCTGGCCGGTGGCGGTGTTTGACCAGACCCCGTCCAACCCGACCGAGGCCGCCGTGCGCGCCGCCGCTGTGGTGTACCGTGCCCAAGGCTGCGACGGGCTGATTGCGCTTGGTGGCGGCAGCGCCATCGACTGCGCCAAGGGCGTGGCCATCGCCGCCACCCATGAAGGGCCGCTGACACATTACGCCACCATCGAAGGCGGCTCGGCCCGCATCAGCGAACGGGTGGCGCCCATCATTGCCGTGCCCACCACCAGCGGCACCGGCAGCGAGGTGGCGCGCGGTGCCATATTGATCGTGGACGACGGCCGCAAACTGGGTTTTCACGCCTGGCACTTGGTGCCCAAGGCGGCAATTTGCGACCCCGAGCTCACACTGGGCCTGCCGCCGCAGCTGACCGCCGCCACCGGTATGGACGCCATCGCCCACTGCATGGAAACCTTCATGGCGCCAGCCTTCAACCCGCCGGCCGACGGCATCGCGCTCGACGGCCTGGCACGCGGCTGGGCGCACATCGAACGGGCCACCCGAGACGGCTCCGACCGCGAGGCCCGCCTGAACATGATGAGCGCCTCGCTGCAGGGCGCCATGGCCTTCCAAAAAGGCCTTGGCTGCGTGCACAGCCTGAGCCACAGCCTGGGCGGGGTCGATCCGCGCCTGCACCACGGCACACTCAACGCCATGTTTTTGCCGGCGGTGGTCACTTTCAACGCCAATTCGCCGTCCATCCAAAAAGAGCACCGCCTGCAGCGTATGGCCCAGGCCATGGGGCTGGCAGCCGCCACAGACATCCCGCAGGCCATCCAAGAGATGAACGCCCGCCTGCGCCTGCCCACCGGTCTGGCCGCCATGGGCGTGCAGGCTGATAGCTTTGCCCGCGTCATCACCGGCGCCCTGGCCGACCATTGCCACAAAACCAATCCGCGCTTGGCCAGAGCCGACGACTACCAGGCCATGCTGGCCGACTCAATGTAGTCTGGGCCCGCAGGTGCCCCCATTGGCACCAAGATTGCTTTGACTGTTCTCCAGCGGGGGCCTGCCCTGCCCCCACCGAGATGACCGAGACCCCCGATGTCTATCCACGCCGCGCTGACCCACACCACCCATTACCGCTACGACCGGTCGATCCATCTGGGGCCACAGGTGATCCGGCTGCGACCGGCGCCGCATTGCCGCAGCAAAATCATTTCGTACTCGCTCAAGGTCGAGCCGGCCGGGCACTTCGTGAACTGGCAGCAAGACCCGTTTGCCAATTACCAGGCACGGCTGGTGTTCCCCAAACCGGCCACCGAGTTTCGGGTCACGGTCGGCCTGGTGGTGGAGATGGCGGTCTACAACCCGTTCGATTTCTTTTTGGAGCCTAGTGCCGAGCACTATCCGTTTCAGTACGAGGCCCTGCTGGCTCAGGAACTGGCGCCCTACCTGGCGGTCGAGCCGGCGGGCGAGCGCTTCAAGGCCTGCCTGGCGCGCATCGACCTGCGCGAGCGCCGCAGCATTGACTTTCTGGTGGCGGTGAACCAGATGGTGCACCAGGACATCAGCTACCTGATCCGCATGGAACCCGGTGTGCAAACGCCCGAAGAGACCTTGACGCTGGGCTCGGGCTCCTGCCGCGACTCGGCCTGGCTGATGGTGCAGCTGCTGCGCCACTGCGGCCTGGCGGCGCGCTTTGTCTCGGGCTACCTGATCCAGCTCACCCCTGATGTCAAGTCGCTAGACGGCCCCAGCGGCACCGAGGTCGACTTTACCGACCTGCATGCCTGGTGCGAGGTCTACCTGCCCGGCGCCGGCTGGGTCGGGCTGGACGCCACCTCGGGCCTGTTGGCCGGTGAGGGTCACATCCCGCTGGCCTGCACACCCCAGCCCTCAGGGGCCGCACCGATTGAGGGCGGCATTGACGAGTGCGAAGTCGAGTTCAGCCACCACATGGCGGTGACCCGCCTGCTCGAAACCCCGCGCGTGACCAAGCCCTACAGCGACGAGCAATGGCAGGCAGTGATGGCTCTGGGCCAGCAGGTGGACCAGGCGCTGGTGGCTGGCGATGTTCGCCTGACCATGGGCGGCGAACCCACCTTTGTGGCAGTGGACAAGCGCGATGCACCAGAGTGGAACATTGACGCCATGGGCCCGACCAAGCGCGGCCTGGCCACCGAACTGGTGCACAAGCTGCGCGACCACTATGGCCAGGGTGGCTTTTTGCATTTCGGCCAGGGCAAGTGGTACCCGGGCGAACAGCTGCCGCGCTGGGCGCTGAATATTTACTGGCGTGCCGACGGACAGCCGGTGTGGGCCAACCCGGCCCTGTTTGCCGACGAACGCCTGCCCACCCACTACACCAGCGCCGATGCCCAGCGCTTCACCCGGGCGCTGGCCGCGCAACTGGGCCTGAGCGACGCCTACATGCTCAGCGCCTATGAAGACGTCTGGTACTACCTGTGGCGCGAACGCCGCCTGCCGGTCAATCTGGACCCGTTTGATTCCAAGCTCGGCGACGAGATGGAGCGCATGCGCCTGCGCCGCGTGTTCGAGCAAAAGCTCGACAGCGAGATCGGCTATGTTTTGCCCATCAAGGCGATGGAGGGCGCGGACAAAGCCGGCCCGCACTGGCGCACCGGCCCCTGGTTTGTGCGTGACGAGCGCCTGTACCTGATGCCCGGCGACTCACCCATGGGCCTGCGGCTGCCGCTGGATTCGCTGCCCTGGGTCAGCGAGGCCGATTTCCCCTACCTGAACCAGGCCGACCCCTCGGTGCCCAAGGCCGCCCTGCCCGCCCGTGACGCCTTGGTGATGACCCGGCCACTGGCAGCCGGCCAGCCGGTCGTCACCCAGCAAAGCGCCGCGATTGACCGCACCGCTGTTGCCAGGGCCTCCCTCGCCGGCGCCCAGTCGGCTGAGGCCAGCCGGACCAGCCACCACGCACCGGACGCCAAAGAATCCGCCCATTGGCTGGCCCGCACCGCCTTGTGCGTCGAGGTGCGCGACCCACGCCGCGCCAGCGGCCCCAAAGCCGAAGCCGTAGGCGTCAAATCCGGCGTGCTGTATGTCTTCATGCCGCCACTGGAGCGGTTGGAAGACTACCTGCGCCTGCTCACTGCGGTGGAAGCCACTGCAGAGCAACTGGGCATGCAGATCGTGCTGGAGGGCTACCCGCCGCCGCGCGACCCGCGCCTCAAGCTGCTGCAAGTCACGCCCGACCCCGGCGTGATCGAGGTCAACATCCACCCGGTGGCGCACTGGGACGAGCTGGTGCACAACACCGAGTTTTTGTACCAGGCGGCGTTTGAGTCACGCCTGAGCGCCGAGAAGTTCATGACCGACGGCCGCCACACCGGCACCGGCGGCGGCAACCACTTTGTGATGGGCGGCGCCACGCCCGCCGACAGCCCGTTTTTGCGCCGGCCCACCCTGCTGGCCAGCCTGCTGCTGTACTGGCACAACCACCCCTCGCTAAGCTACCTGTTCAGCGGAATGTTTATCGGCCCCACCAGCCAGGCACCCCGCGTGGACGAAGCGCGTAACGACCAGTTGTTTGAGCTGGAAATCGCGCTGGGCGAAATCCACAAGGCGGCGGCCCACCACGGCCTGCCCGGCGCCGGGCCGTCCCAAGCCGGGCAAGCCCCCTTGGGGGGCAGCGACCCACACGCCGTGGGGGAGCGTGGGGGCCACCTGCCCGGCGCCGGGCCGTCCCAAGCCGGGCAAGCCCCCTCGGGGGGCAGCGACCCACACGCCGTGGGGGAGCGTGGGGGCCACCTGCCCGGCGCCGGGCCGTCCCAAGCCGGGCAAGCCCCCTCGGGGGGCAGCGACCCACACACCGTGGGGGAGCGTGGGGGCCACCTGCCCGGCGCCGGGCCGTCCCAAGCCGGGCAAGCCCCCTCGGGGGGCAGCGACCCACACACCGTGGGGGAGCGTGGGGGCCACAATTACATGACGCCCTGGCTGCTGGACCGCACGCTGCGCAATATTCTGGTGGATGTGACCGGTAACACCCACCGCAGCGAGTTTTCCATCGACAAGATGTTCTCGCCCGACTCGGCTACGGGCCGCCTGGGCCTCTTGGAGCTGCGCGCCTTTGAGATGCCGCCGCACCCGCGCATGAGCATCGTGCAGCAGCTCTTGCTGCGCGCGCTGGTGGCTCGCTTCTGGCACACGCCCTACCGAGCGCCGGTGACGCGCTGGGGCACCGAGCTACATGACCGCTTCATGCTGCCCACCTTCATTGCTGCCGACTTTGCCGACGTCATGACTGAGATGCGCCAGGCCGGCTTTGCTTTTGACGACAGCTGGTTTGCGCCGCACCATGAGTTCCGCTTCCCTCTAATTGGCAGTGTGAGCAGCACCGGCATGACGCTGAGCCTGCGCAGCGCGCTAGAGCCCTGGCATGTGATGGGCGAAGAGGGCAGTGCCGGAGGTACCGCGCGCTATGTGGACTCGTCGCTGGAGCGCATCGAGGTGCGGGTCAGCGGCCTGAACCCCAGCCGCTACACGGTCAGTTGCAACGGCCACGCCCTGCCGCTGCAACCCACCGGCACCACCGGCGAGTTTGTGGCCGGGGTGCGCTACAAGGCCTGGAATCCGCCGTCAAGCCTGCACCCCAGCATCGGCGTCCATGCGCCGCTCACCTTTGACATCGTCGACACCTGGATGAAGCGCTCGGTGGGCGGCTGCCGCTACCATGTCTCCCACCCGGGCGGCCTGAGCTACGAGACACTGCCGGTCAACGCTTTTGAGGCCGAAAGCCGCCGCCTGTCCCGTTTCGCCGCCATGGGCCACACCCCCGGCACCATCAGCGCGGCGGCACCCACGGTGCATGTGGCGGGCAGCCGGGAGTTTCCGTTTACGCTGGATTTGCGGCGGGTTTAGGCTTTGGTGGGTTGGTCTGAGCCGGCGACTCCGGCTGCTTTTGGTAAATCACTCGACCAACCCGATCAATATGGGCGACCAGTTCGGCATGACCGATCTGATCGTAAATTGACAGGTCGATCTGGTAGGGCAGCAGCAGCTCATCCAGCGCCGCATCAATGTCGCCAAGCAGCGACAGCGTCAGGCCCTCGCCGCGTAAGGTCAGGTCAATGTCCGAGCCAGGTTTGAAATTGCCTTTGGCCCGCGAGCCGTAGAGCACACCCTGCGCCACCTGGGGAAATCGCGCCAACGTGGCGCAAATTTGGTCCAGTGTGACGGCACTCAGCCCCATGCCGTCTGCCGCCGTCGCGACCAGGCTCATGGGGCAAACCCAGGCTGGGTCAACGAGTTCAGGCGTTGCCGCAGGGCAGCAAAGGCCGGGTAAAACCGCATCAGAATATCGCGGTTTACGCTGTCGGTCACCTTGGGGTTGTAGGTGTGAGACCTCAGGTTGCGGGCCTTGATCATGTCCATCCAGGCCTCGCCGTCAGTAAACAACCCATTTTGGAACGCCGAGCGACTGGCATCGCGCGAGCCAATCAGAGCAAAAATGCCCTGCTGCTCCAGCTTGGACAGAGGGCGTTCGCCAGCTAGCGCCACTGCTTCAGACAGGCTCTGCAACGCCTTGGTGTAATTGGCGAACCGTTGCAACCAGCGAATGTCGTCACTCATGTCAATTCCAGTTGGTAAGCCATCGGATGGTACTGAAGTTCGGCAGATACTGTCGATCCTTTTGGACTTGATCACCAGGGTTTGCCTGCCACCGTGGTACCCAGCGCATTGGGCCAGGCGGTGGTCCCGGACAAGGCTTACAGACCCGGAAACGGCGATCAGACCACCCAGAACTACGCCGCGCTGCTAACCCAAGGCGTCATTCACCTGGTCATGAAACTGGGCCAGGCTGACGGCCAGATCCACCTCGCGCGGCAAGGCGTCGCGTACCGAGAACACGCCCAAAATCTTTCCGCCGGGTGCCACCACGGGCAGGTGTCGAAAGCCGCGCTCGATCATGATCAGCACCGCGTCTGACACCTTGAGCTCGGGCGGCACGCAGTGGGGCTGGTGTGTCATGACCTTGGCCACTCGGGTGGTTTTGGAGTCGAGCGCTTTGGCCAGCACCCGGGTCATGAGGTCGCGCTCGGTCAGGATGCCCAGCATGGCACCGGTCTGTTCAATGATCAGCACGCTGCCGCAGTTGGCTTTCGTCATGGTGCAGGCAGCCTCCCACACGCTGGCCTCGGGGGGCAGACTGACCAACTGGCGTTGCGCCATGCATTGGGAGACAGTGCGGTCTGACATGGGCGTGCTCCTTGGCTAGGCAGGTCTGAAATAAGGGCAGGACAGAGTTCGCATGGGGTTGACAGGCAGAGACACAGCGCAACCTGGCTTCAGCGCAGCGACGCGTTTAATTTTTCCAGCGCTGCAGCGCCCGGGCACAGTTGCCGCAGCCCCAGCGCATTGAGCGGGGTCTCAGACGTGTGTAGCGCGGCGTGCAAGTCGCTGGCCAGCGGGTCTAGGTAAAGCAGACCGGTGACCACCTCGCCCCGAGACTGGTGCTCGTTCATGTAGCTCAGGGCAGCGTAGCGATCGGTCGGGTCATAGTCTTGGCGCAACTTGCGCAGGCGCAGGTGGCGGCCGTCATGCTGCTCCACCTCCACCACCTCGCCGGGCGGATAGTCAGCGGTGATTTCATCGCGGGTACTGATGAAGTCAATCCGGCTCACCGCCTCATTGTGTTGTCGCACATAGTCGTAACTCTTGGTGCTGCCACCATGGTTGTTGAAGGCCACGCAGGGGCTGATGACATCAATAAAAGCAGCGCCGCCATGGCCAATGGCACCTTTGATCAGGGGCACCAGTTGCGCCTTGTCCCCGGAAAACCCGCGCGCCACATAGGTGGCGCCAAGCTGCAGCGCCAGGCCCACCAGGTCGATCGGGCTGTCGCTGTTGACCAGGCCTTTTTTACTCTTGGAGCCGCGGTCTGCAGTAGCCGAAAACTGCCCCTTGGTCAGGCCATAGACGCCATTGTTTTCCACGATATAAGCCATGCGCACGCCGCGGCGCATGGCATTGGCAAACTGGCCCAGACCGATGGAGGCGGAGTCGCCGTCGCCCGAAACGCCCAGGTAGAGCAAATCGCGGTTGGCCAGGTTGGCGCCAGTCAGTACCGAAGGCATGCGGCCGTGCACGGTGTTAAAGCCGTGGGCCGCGCCCAGAAAATAATCAGGGGTTTTGGAGCTGCAGCCTATGCCCGATAGCTTGGCCACCCGGTGCGGCTCGATATCGAGCTCCCAGCAGGCCTGCACTATGGCCGCCGAGATCGAATCATGGCCGCAGCCTGCACACAACGTCGAGATGCGGCCTTCGTAGTCGCGGCGCGTGTAGCCTACCCGGTTGGTGGTGAGTGTGGGGTGGTGCAGTGCCGGTTTAGCCAGGTAAGTCATGCGGCCTCCTTCAGGTTAGGCTTGCCCTGCGCCAGCACGCGCGGTTGCAGTACCTTGCGGATGTAGCCGGCAATAAAACGGGCCGTGATGGGGGTGCCGTCGTAATGCAACACTTTGACCAGTTGGGCTGGGTCAACCGAGAGTTCATTGACCAGCAGTGAATGCATCTGGGCGTCGCGGTTTTGTTCCACCACAAAGACTGTGCTGTGCTCATCGAGAAAAGCCTTCACCGAGGCCGGGAACGGGAACGCCCTCAGCCGCATGGCGTTGATGGCAATGCCTTCAGCCGCCAGTTGGTCCAGCGCCTCCTGCATGGCCGGGCTCGTGGAGCCAAAGTACAGCACCCCGACCAGCGTTGGCAGTGCTGCCCGGCGCAGCACCGGCTGCGGCACCAGGTCGGCGGCAGTGGCAAACTTGCGCAGCAGGCGCTCCATGTTGTAGATGTAGTCTGGCCCTCGCTCGCTGTAGCGTGCGTAGGGGTCGCGGGTGGTGCCGCGGGTAAAAAAACTGCCTTTGCTGGGGTGGGTGCCGGGCAGCGTGCGCCACGGAATGCCGTCGCCATCGACGTCTTTGTAGCGGCCAAAGTCTTTGCCGGCCTCCAGTTCTTCTGCAGTCATCACCTTGCCGCGGTCATAGTCGCGGTCTTCGTCCCAGACAAAGGGCTGACACAGGCGCTGGTTCATGCCAATGTCGAGGTCGGTCATGAAAAAGATGGGGGTTTGCAGGCGGTCGGCCAGGTCGAGCGCGGCTGCGGCAAACTCAAAGCACTCGTGCGGGTCTTCGGGCAGCAGCATCACATGCTTGGTGTCGCCGTGCGAGGCATAGGCGCAGGCCAGTAAATCAGACTGCTGGGTGCGGGTGGGCATGCCGGTGGACGGGCCACCGCGCTGCACATTGATGATGGTGACCGGGATTTCGGCAAAGTAGGCCAGGCCGATGAATTCGGTCATCAGCGACACGCCCGGCCCCGAGGTGGCAGTGAAGGCGCGCGCGCCGTTCCAGCCAGCGCCGATCACCATGCCGATCGAGGCCAGTTCGTCCTCGGCCTGAACGATCGCAAAGCGGTTTTGACCAGTGGCGGCGTCCACCCGGAATTTGTCGCAGTATTTTTGGAAGGCCTCTGGAACCGAAGACGAGGGCGTGATCGGGTACCAGGCAGCTACGGTGGCACCACCATAGACGCAGCCCAGTGCTGCAGCGCTGTTGCCATCGGTAAAAATCTGGTCCCCCACCTGGTCGGAGCGCCGCACCCGTATGCCCAGCGGGGCCTGCAGGTGTTGTGTCACATAGTCGCGCCCGAGATGCAGGGCCCGCACATTCGAATCGAGCAGCAACTCCTTGCCCCGGTATTGCTCGGCAAAGAGTTTTTCGAACACCGCTGACTCGACATCGAGCAGCACCGACAGGGCACCCACATAGATGATGTTCTTGAACAGCTGGCGCTGGCGCGGATCGGTGTAGGCGGTGTTGCTGATATCAGTCAGCGGCACGCCGATCACATGCACATCAGCCCGAAAGCGGCTGGCTGGAATCGGCCGGGTGCTGTCGTAAAACAGGTAGCCGCCGGGTTCGATTTCGGCCAGGTCGGCGTCCCAGGTCTGGGGGTTCATGGCGACCATCATGTCGACTCCGCCGCGTCGGCCCTGGTAGCCCTGTTCGCAGACCCGGGCCTCGTACCAGGTGGGCAGGCCCTGGATGTTGCTGGGAAAAATATTGCGCGGGCTCACCGGCACGCCCATGCGCAAAATAGCTTTGGCAAACAGCTCATTGGCCGAGGCCGAGCCCGAGCCGTTGACATTGGCGAACTTGATCACAAAGTCGTTGATGGCTTCAATGCGCTTCATGCAAGCTCCCTGAGGCCAATGGTGGCTTTGTGCCCTGCTGGCCCAGCCTGAGCCGGCATAAACAAAAATTTCTGCATGTCCCAGGCCCCGGTGGGACAGCGCTCGGCGCAAAGGCCGCAATGCAGGCAAACATCTTCGTCTTTGACCATCACATGGCCGGTCTTCAGCGCACTAGATACATACAAGTCTTGTGTCAGCAGATTCGCAGGCGCCTTCAGGCGCTGGCGCAAGTCGGCCTCCTCGCCGTTGTCAGTGAAGCTGATGCAGTCCATCGGGCAGATGTCAACACAGGCATCGCACTCGATGCAGGTCTCGCGGGTGAAGACGGTCTGGATGTCGCAATTCAGGCATCGGCTTGCCTCTTTGAAGGCGGTGGCCGCATCAAAACCCAGCTCGACCTCGACCCGGATATTGGCCAGGGCGATTTCGGCCTTGGCCCATGGCACTTTGAAGCGGCTGTCGTCCGACACGTCGTTGTCATAGCTCCACTCATGGATGCCCATTTTTTGCGACATCAGGTTCACTGTGGCTGCGGGACGGCGACGAATGTCCTGGCGGCTCAGGAACAGGTCAATCGAGATCGCCGCCTCATGCCCGTGGGCCACGGCAGTGATGATGTTCTTGGGCCCAAAAGCCGCGTCACCACCAAAAAAAACATGGGTCAAGCTTGACTGAAAAGTTTTTTTATCCAGTACCGGCAGGCCATGGCGGTCAAAACGCACGCCACTGTCGGCTTCAATCCACGGAAAGGCATTTTCTTGCCCAACTGCCAGCAGAACCGTGTCGCAGGCAAAAAACACCGGCGCCTCACCGGTCGGCACCAAGCTGCGCTGGCCCTGCGCGTCATAGATTGCTTTGACCACATCAAAAGTCATGCCGGTCAGCCGGCCGTCCTGGTGCTCAAAGCTGCGCGGCACATGGAAATTAACAATCGGGATGCCCTCGTGCACGGCGTCTTCTTTCTCCCAGGGTGAGGCCTTCATCTCGTCATAGCCGCTGCGCACAATCACCTTGACGTCCGTGCCACCCAGCCGGCGCGCCGAGCGGCAGCAGTCCATGGCGGTGTTGCCACCACCCAGCACGATCACCCGGCTCCCCACACTGCTGACGTGCCCGAACGACACCGACGCCAGCCAGTCGATACCGATGTGGATGTTGGCTGAGGCCTCCTGGCGGCCCGGAATGTCCAGGTTACGCCCACGTGGTGCGCCGCAGCCCACATAGACCGCGTCGTAGCCCTGGGCCAACAGGCCAGTCATAGACTCGATCCGTTCGCCACCCCGAAAATTGACACCCAGATCCAGGATGTAGTTGGTCTCTTCATCGATCACCGACTCGGGCAGCCGAAAGCGCGGAATTTGGGAGCGGATAAAACCGCCCGCCTGCCGATCACCGTCGAACACCGTGACCTCATACCCCAAGGGCGCCAGGTCTCGCGCCACGGTGAGCGACGAGGGCCCCGCGCCCACGCAGGCGATGCGTAGTCCGTTCGGGGGGGCCAGGGCTGGCATGCGGCCCTTGACATCGTCTTTCATGTCGGCGGCCACCCGCTTGAGCCGGCAGATGGCCACCGGCTCGGGTTTGGTGGCCGGGCCGTCGGTGGCATCGTTGTTTTCTTCAACCCGCCCACGTCGGCAGGCCGGCTCGCAGGGACGGTCGCAGGTGCGGCCCAACACGCCCGGAAACACGTTGGAGACCCAGTTGATCATGTAGGCGTCGCTGTACCGCCCCTGGCCAATCAGGCGGATGTACTCGGGTACCGGCGTATGCGCCGGGCAGGCCCACTGGCAATCCACCACTTTATGGAAATAAGCCGGGTCGGTGATCTGGGTTGGCTCCAAGCGCTTCTCCTAGGTCAGACCTAGGCCAAGACAGCCTAGGGCTTCGTATACAGTCTACGCCCTGTGGGCAGGTAAAAAAACACAGGGTAAACCCGAGTTTTGTGTTGACCCAATTCGGTGCCGCCAGCGCCTGACCAGCAATCTGCGAGGGGCAGCAAGCGGTGCAAAAGCGGTGGCACTGGCTGGCATACTCTGGCGCTGTGACTGCCAAAACCGAACCCCTTCCCCCGCTTTTGATTGCTGCACTACAAGACGCCGCGACCCAGGCCGCGGCGTACTCGGCAAGCGGGGGCCATTTGGATGAACTCCGCAACGCGGTTGCGGTCGACACCCTGGCCAGCAAGCCAGCGGCGACTCCGGCTTGGCAGCAATTTCTGTCCCAGGCCGAGACTCGAACTGCCGCCGACCTTGACCAGCGCTTTGCCAGCCTGCAGCGCCAGATTCGTGACAACGGTGTCACCTACAACGTGTACGCAGACGAGGACGGCCCGCAGCGGCCCTGGTCGCTGGACCTGTTTCCGCTGCTCATCGAGCCGCAGCGCTGGGCCCAGATTGAAGCCGGAGTGCTGCAACGCACCAGGCTGCTTGAGCAGGTGCTCGCCGATGTGTATGGGCCGCAGCAGTTGCTCAAGCGCGGCCTGCTGCCCCCCGCGCTGATACAAGGGCATCCGGGCTACCTGCGCTCCATGCACGGCGTGACGCCGGTGGGCGGCGTACGCCTGCACATCGCAGCCTATGACCTCGCGCACGGCCCAGACGGCAACTGGTGGGTGGTGGGGCAGCGCTGCCAAGCGCCGTCCGGGCTGGGCTACCTGCTCGAGAACCGCATGGCTGTATCGGGGCAGTTTCCGCAGGCCCTTGAGGCCTTGAGGGTGCAGCACTTGGCCAGCACCTACGCTGCGCTGATGGCCAGCCTGAAAAGCCGCAGCCCGGCGGGCGAAGACGCGCACCTGGCCCTGCTCACCCCAGGCCCTTACAACGAAACCTATTTTGAGCATGCCTACCTGGCCCGCTACCTGGGCTTGAGTCTGGTGGAAGGCGGCGACCTGATGGTGCGGGACGACAACCTGTACCTCAAAACCCTCAAGGGTCTGGTGCCGGTGCATGGCTTGCTCAAACGGGTTGATGACGACTACCTCGATCCGCTGGAACTGCGGGCCGACTCCACCCTGGGCGTGCCAGGCCTGCTGCAGGCGATTCGGGCCGGCCGGGTGCTGGTGGCCAATGCCCCGGGCACCGCCTTTTTGGAGTCACCCGCCCTGCTGGGTTTTTTGCCTGGTGTGGCAGAACACTTGCTTGGCCAGTCCCTGAGCCTGCCAGCCCTGCCGACCTGGTGGTGCGGCGAACGCTCGGCAATGGAAGCTGCCCTGCCGCAATTGCAGGACTGCGTGATCAAGCCAAGCTACCCGGCATCGGGCCTGCGCAACGGCTTCGATGCGGTGCTGGGGCGTTCGTTGTCAGCTCGGCAGCGGGATGAGTGGGCCGGGCGCATTCTGCGCCAGGGCGAAGAGCACACACTGCAGGCCTACCTGCCTTTGTCACAAATGCCCACCTGGCAGGCTGGCCGCAGCGGGGCCCAGCCGGGCGCCGGCATACTGCCGCGCTCGGTGATGCTGCGGGTGTTTGTGGTGTCAGACCCGGTGCATGGCTGGCGGGTCTTGCCCGGGGGCATGGCGCGGGTGGCCAGCGCTGCGGCTGACGTCGCCTCCATGCAGCTTGGCGGCAGCAGCGCTGATGTCTGGGCGCTGGCCCATGACGTGCCGGATAGCGCAGCGCAGTCGTCTCTGGGCGCAGCGGCGCTGCTGGCGCAACGCAAACGCCCGGTCACCAGCCGCGCCGCCGAAAACCTGTACTGGCTAGGCCGCTACACCGAGCGCACCGAGCACCTGATCCGCTTGGCCCGCCTGACCCTGGAGTGCCTGCATGGCGAAGAGCAGTCGTCTGCGCCTCTGACTGCCTGGCTGGGCCAGATGGCGGTGGTCAACACCCTGGTTTTGCCGGGCGTGCCGGCGCCCGCGCAAGCCCGCCGCGTGTTTGAGCGCTCGCTCATCGACAGCCTGGGCAGCAGTACCGGGGCAACCAGTGTCGGCTACAACCTGCGCGCCCTGAAGATGGCTGGCTCGGCAGTGCGGGAGCGTTTGTCGCAAGAACATTGGCGCGTGATGGTGCGCGCCGAAGAAGAGCTCACCCGGAGCTGCGCTGCGCAAACCCTGGATGGCGACGACCCGGCCCAAGCCGCCCTGGCAGCCCTGCAAACCCTCAAGCATTGCGGCGAGCACATGGCGGCCATCACCGGTGCGCAAACTGACCGCATGACCCGCGACGACGGCTGGCGCCTGCTAAGTATTGGCCGCCAAATCGAGCGACTGGGGTTTGTAGCCCAGACCCTGCATGGCGCGCTGCAAACTGAATCAGTGCACACGGTCGCTGGCTTTGAGGCGCTGCTTGACCTGTTTGACAGCAGCATCACATTTCGTGCCCACTACGAGCGAAGCCGCGATATTGCCTCACTGGTCGATCTGCTGGTGCTCAATGGCGACAACCCGCGGTCCCTGGCCTGCGTGGCCCAAACCCTGCGCGGCAGGCTCAACAAGTTGGCCAACGGTTCGTCTGAAGCGCTGAGCCCGCTGGCGCAGCAAGTGCCTGAACCCAGCGCCTGGCGCCTGGCCGAACTCTGCGAGCAGCCAGACCAGGGCCGCCTGTCTGGGGCAGTACCAGCCCTGCTGGCCTTGCTGGAGCACTGCCAGGCCAGCGCAAGGCGGGTCTCGGAGGAAATCAGCGCAACTTACTTTACCCATGCCAGTGACAGCAAGCACAGCGTCGGCACTCCATGAAGCTGGAGATCACCCACAGCACCCGCTACGACTATGCCCCCTGGGTAGAGACTGCCCAGCACATGGCGTATTTACAGCCCTTGCAAGATGGGCCGCAGCGGCTGCTCAAGCACCAACTCGACATCAGTCCGACCCCTGCGAGCCTGATGAGAAGCTGCGATGTCTACGGCAACATCCGCTGCTTCTTTTCTTTGCAAACACCCCACCCGGCGCTGGAGGTGGTAGCACGCAGCGTGGTGAACACCCAGGCCAGTGCTGTGCCCAGCAGCAGCCTGGGCTGGGAGACGGTGCGCGAACTGTTTCGTTACCGCTCGGGTGCCAACTTTGATGCCGCTAACGATTTCGTTTTCGCCTCTGCTTTTGCCCCACGAGATACGAGCTTTGCGGCCTATGCCAGGCCTAGCTTTGCGCCAGGCCGTGGTCTGCTGGCGGCGGCCACCGAGCTGATGCAGCGCATGCATGCCGATTTCATTTACGAGAGCCAAAGCACCATGATCAACACCCCGGCCCTGCAGGCGCTGGTCCAGCGCAAGGGGGTGTGTCAGGATTTCGCCCACATTTTCATCGCCTGCCTGCGCAGCCTGGGTTTGCCAGCCCGCTATGTCAGCGGCTACCTGCTCACCCAGCCTGGGCCCGGCGTGGCGCGTTTGCGCGGCAGCGATGCGTCGCACGCCTGGGCATCGGTTTACCTGCCCGACCTGCCGCCGGCCCAGCGTTGGTGCGATCTCGATCCCACCAATAACCGGGTCGGCTGGCACTCACCCGGCGAGGACTATGTGACCCTGGCCACCGGGCGTGACTTTGGCGATGTGTCGCCCATGCGTGGCGTGATTCATGGCGGCGCCAGCCACACCTTGAGCGTCGGTGTCACGGTCGAGCCACTCCCTGAGCCACCCCCAGAGCCACCCGCAGCGTGGCCTGCCGGGCTGAATCCCGCCAGCCCTTAACATTCCAGCGCTGCCGAGCAATGACCAGACCTGAGTCGCACTGATTTTTTTAAGGACCACCATGAGTATTTATGACACTTTAAGCGCGCTGAACATCAGCCTGCCCCCGGTGGCCACGCCGGCCGCCGCCTATGTCCCCTTTGTGCAAACCGGCAAACTGGTCTTTTTGAGCGGTCACATCGCCAAAAAAGATGGCAGGGTTTGGGTTGGCCAATTGGGCCGAACCATGGACACCAGCGAGGGCCAGGCCGCTGCCCGCGCGGTGGCGGTTGACCTGCTGGGCACGTTGCACGCCGCTGTGGGCGACCTCAACCGCGTCACGCGCATCGTCAAGCTGATGTCGCTGGTTAACTCCACCGGCGAATTCACCGAACAACACCTGGTTACCAACGGCGCGAGTGAGCTCATCGGCCAGGTTTTTGGCAGCAAGGGGGCCCATGCCCGCAGCGCCTTCGGTGTTGCGCAGATCCCCTTTGGGGCCTGCGTGGAAATTGAAATGGTGGTGGAACTGAGCGAGTAGCTGGAGCCTCAAGCCGGGCCGCCAGACCCGGCTAGACTACCGATCCATGCCGTATACCGTCATCCCCACCGCCCTGCCAGGCGTGCTGATCCTGGAGCCCAAGGTGTTTGGCGATGCCCGTGGTTTCTTTTTTGAAAGCTTCAACGCGCGTGACTTTGCCCAGTGCACCGGGCTGGATGTGCAATTTGTGCAAGACAACCACAGCAAATCAGCCCGGGGCGTACTTCGCGGCCTGCATTACCAGATTCAGCACCCGCAAGGCAAGCTGGTGCGGGTAACCCAGGGCGAGGTGTTTGATGTGGCGGTAGACCTGCGCCGCAGCTCGCCGCAATTTGGCCGCTGGGTGGGCACGCTGCTGTCGGCCGACAACCACCGCCAACTGTGGGTGCCGCCCGGTTTTGCCCATGGCTTTGTGGTGACCAGCGACGGCGCTGAGTTTTTATACAAAACCACCGACTATTGGTACCCCGAGCATGAGCGCTGCCTGCTCTGGAACGACCCCGCCTTGGGTGTGCAGTGGCCGCTGCAAACCAGCCCGCAACTCGCTGCCAAAGACGCCGCTGGAAAACTGCTGGCTCAAGCCGAGGTTTTTGATTGAGCCGGGGATAATCGGGGCTATGAACCCCCTGCTTGCCCACCTGCACCCCTACCCCTTTGAGCGCCTGCGCCAGCTGTTTGCCAGCGCGCCACCCAAGCCGGGCTTTGCGCCGATCAGCCTGGGCATGGGGGAGCCCAAACATGCCACGCCACCTTTCATCCAACAGGCGATGGTGGATGCCATCTACAACACGCCCAGCGGCCTGGCGACCTACCCGGCCACCGCTGGCGAGCCCAAACTGCGCGAGGCCTGCTGCCAGTGGCTGCAGCGCCGCTACGGCCTGAGCCTGGACCCGGCCACCCAGGTGCTGCCGGTGAACGGCTCGCGCGAGGCGCTGTTTGCACTGGCGCAAACCGTGGTCGCGCCCTCGCCCACCGGACAGCCTGCGCCGCTGGTGGTCTGCCCCAACCCGTTCTACCAAATCTACGAAGGCGCTGCACTGCTGGCCGGGGCCCAGCCCTACTTTGTGGCGAGCGACCCAGCGCGCAACTTTGCCGCCGACTGGGACAGCGTGCCCGAGGCCGTTTGGGCCCGCACCCAGCTGCTGTTTGTGTGCTCGCCAGGCAACCCCACCGGCGCGGTGATGCCCTTGGCCGAATGGCAAAAATTGTTTGCCTTGAGCGACCTGCATGGCTTTGTGATTGCCTCAGATGAGTGCTACAGCGAGATTTATTTCCGCGACGAGCCGCCGCTGGGCTCTCTGGAAGCGGCGGCGCAACTGGGCCGGGCCGACTTCAAAAACCTGATCTCGTTTACCAGCCTGTCCAAGCGCAGCAATGTACCGGGCATGCGCAGCGGTTTTGTGGCGGGCGATGCAGCGCTCATCAAGCCGTTTTTGCTCTACCGCACCTACCACGGCAGCGCCATGAGCCCGGTGGTGCAAAGCGCGAGCATCGCCGCCTGGGGCGACGAGACGCATGTGGTGGACAACCGGGCGCAGTACCGCAGCAAGTTTGCCCAGGTGACGCCGATATTGGCAGGGGTGCTGGACGTGGCCCTGCCCGACGCCGGTTTTTACCTGTGGGCCCGGGTGCCGGGCGACGACGCGGCGTTCGCCCGGGATTTGCACGCTCTCTACAATGTAACGGTGTTACCCGGCTCTTACCTGGCCCGGGAGGGCCCGGGCGGCAACCCCGGGGCGCAGCGCATTCGCATGGCCCTGGTGGCCGACACTGCCGAATGCGTGGAAGCAGCCCAGCGCATTGTCCAATTTGTCACATCCAGAACCTGAAAGAAAACCAGCCATGAGCCAAGCCCTGCAAGCCATCCTCGACGCCGCCTGGGAAGACCGCGCGAACTTTTCGCCCAAGTCGGCGCCGCCCGACCTTGTGGCCGCTGTGGAGCATGTGATCGCCGAGCTCAATGGCGGGCGTCTGCGGGTGGCCACCCGTGACGGCGTGGGCCAGTGGACCACGCACCAGTGGATCAAAAAGGCCGTGCTGCTGAGCTTTCGGCTGAAAGACAACGCCGTCATGCGCGCTGGCGACCTGGGCTTTTTTGACAAGGTGCCCACCAAGTTCTCGCACCTCGACGAGGCCGCACTGAAGGCCAGCGGCGTGCGGGTGGTGCCGCCGGCGGTGGCACGGCGTGGCAGCTACCTGGCCAAGGGCGTGATTTTGATGCCTTCTTACGTGAACATCGGCGCCTATGTGGACGAGGGAACCATGGTGGATACCTGGGCCACGGTGGGCTCTTGCGCCCAGATTGGCAAAAATGTGCACTTGAGCGGCGGCGTGGGCATTGGTGGCGTGTTGGAGCCGATGCAGGCGGGCCCCACCATCATCGAGGACAACTGCTTCATCGGCGCCCGCTCCGAGGTGGTGGAAGGCGTGATCGTTGAAGAAAATTCGGTGGTCTCGATGGGCGTGTACATTGGCCAGAGCACCCCGATTTACGACCGCGCCACGGACACGGTGAGCTACGGCCGGGTGCCGGCTGGTTCGGTGGTGATCAGCGGCAGCCTGCCCAAGAATGGCGGCAAATACAGCCTGTATGCTGCCATCATCGTCAAACGCGTCGACGCCCAAACCCGCGCCAAGACCAGCCTGAACGACCTGCTGCGGGATTGAGTGACCCTGCTGGAGTTGGTCACCCAAAGCGCCAGCCAGCTCGACGCGGCCGGCGTGGCTTTTGGTCAGGGCACCGACAACGCATTTGACGAGGCCGCCTGGCTTGTGCTGTGGCGCCTGGGCCTGCCGCTCGATACCCCGCTCGATGCCCCCCCAACCGACCAAAGTGATACGGCAAATCAGCCGATAAACCCTGTGCAGCAGGGACAGGTTGCTGCGCTTCTAGAGGCACGTATCCAAACCCGAAAGCCCGCCGCCTACCTCACGCACGAGGCCTGGCTGATGGGCGTGCCGTTTTATGTGGACGAGCGCGCCATCGTGCCCCGCTCTTTGATTGCCGAGTTGCTATTTGACGAATCGCTGGACTGCTGGCTGGGCTCCAACACCCGCCTGGCGCTGGACCTGTGCACCGGCAACGGCAGTCTGGCGGTGCTGGCAGCCATGGTGTGGCCTGAACTGGTGCTGCATGCCTCAGACCTGTCGGCAGCTGCGCTGGCCGTGGCCCGCATCAATATCGCCAAGCACGGCCTGCAAACCCGAATCATGCTGCTGAGCTCTGACGGCCTGGCCCAGGTGCGTGGCCCCTATGACCTGATCCTGTGCAACCCACCCTATGTCAATGCCCAGAGCATGGCTGCCTTGCCGCCTGAGTTCAGGGCTGAGCCGGCGCTGGCGCTGGATGGCAATCAGGCCGGCAGCGGGGATGGTATGGATTTCATCCGCGCCTTGTTGGCGCAGGCCCCGGCCCAACTGACACCGCAAGGGGTCTTGGTGCTGGAGATCGGCAACGAGCGCGAGCATTTTGAAGCCGCCTTCCCCCAGTTAGAGCCGATCTGGCTGGCCACCAGCGCCGGCGACAACCAGGTGCTGCTGCTGACGCACGAGGCGCTGCTCAGGCCGTTTGCAGATACTGCTCGAACCGGGCCTTGATGCCGCCCATGGCCTGGGCAGTCAGGCGGTTGCCATGCTGGCTGACCACCTGGGCGGCCGCCTGGTTGGCCAGCCAGGCCGCCTGGGCGTGGCTGTGGCCATGGGTGACCGCATACAAAAAGGCACCGGCAAACATGTCGCCCGCACCATTGGTGTCGACAGCCGTGACTTTGGCGGCCGGCACTGACGTTTGTCCACCCCCCTGCAATACGATGCAACCCAGCGGGCCGCGGGTCAGGCAAACGGTGCGGGCCAGCGGGCCAATCTGGCGGCAGATTGCGGCCAGGTCTTGCGTGCCGCACCACACCTGCGCTTCTTCTTCGTTACAAAACAGGTAGCTCAGGCCGTCGCCGACGATGGCATCAAGCCCGGGTCGGCAAAAATTGATCATCGACATGTCACTGAGGGTGCTGGCCAGGGCGACACCGGCCGCTTTGGCGATAGCCCGTCCTTGCAAGGCGGCGTCCAGACCCGAAGGCGAGGCAGCCAGGTAGCCTTCCATGTAATAGACCTGCGAGCGGGCAATTTCGGCCTCATGCAAGGCGGTGTGGTCCAACTCGGCCGTGGCACCCAAAAAAGTGCTCATGCTGCGCTCGGCGTCAGGTGTGACCATCACCATGCAGCTGCCGGTCTGGCCTGCGGGCTGCCGGGCCTGGCTGAGGTTGGTTGCCACGCCGTGCGACAGCAGGTCTTGCTTGTAAAAGGCGCCCAATTCATCGTCAGCCACCCGGCAGGAATAAAACGCCTGCCCGCCCAATTGCGACAGCGCCACCACGGTATTGCCTGCCGAGCCCCCGCCGCTGCGGCGGGCCTTGGCGCCACCGAGGTGTTGCAACAAGTCGCTGCGTCGTGCGGCATCAATCAGGGTCATGTGCCGCTTTTCCACACCCATGGTCTGGAGCTGCTGGTCAGAAACTTCGTATTCAGAGTCGACCAGGGCGTTGCCAATGGCGTAGAGGTGGTAGCGTGTCATGGGTATTGGGTAGCGAGGTTGAGGTCAATCGCATCAGGCGATGCGGCTCTTTCAGTGTAGCCTTGGCGCCAAGCCTTCACTCTAGCGGGCGCTCAAAAAAAAGTCCGCTTGAAGCGGACCTTTTCAGGGCGATCCCGACGGGGCTTAGCCCATGTGCAAGCCACCGTTGACCGAGAAGTCAGCGCCGGTGGCATAGCCGCCTTCATCGGACGCCAGCCAGGCGATGATGGAGGCGATCTCGCTGGGTTCGCCCAGGCGCTTCACTGGCACGGTAGCCACTATTTTTTCGAGCACCTCAGAGCGGATGGCCTTGACCATGTCGGTGCCGATATAGCCCGGGCTGACGGTGTTGACGGTCACGCCCTTGGTGGCAAGTTCTTGCGCCAGGGCCATCGAAAAGCCGTGCATGCCGGCCTTGGCTGCCGAGTAGTTGGTCTGGCCGGCCTGGCCCTTTGCGCCATTGACCGACGAGATATTGATGATCCGACCCCAGCCTTTTTCCACCATGTCGCTCACCACCTGCTTGGTGACATTGAACATGGAGTTGAGATTGGTTTCGATCACGGCGTCCCAGTCTTCGCGGGTCATTTTCATGAACATGCGGTCTTTGG
>BJGT01000031.1 GCA_014190675.1 Comamonadaceae bacterium
TGCTCAACCTGCTCGAAGACCTGCGCCGCCGGCGTGGCCTGACCTTTGTCATGGTCAGCCATGATCTGGCGGTGGTGACCCACCTGTGCGAGCGCCTGATGGTGATGCAGCGCGGCCAGACGGTGGAACTGGTCAGCTCGGCCGACCTGGCGGCCAGCCGGGTCAGCCATCCTTACACCCGCAATCTGATGGAAGCCTCTACCGGCTTTCGCCGCACCGGAGAGTAGCCATGATCCATTGGGAAGCCCACGCCTGTCTGCCCCTGCATCCGCAGGCTAGTTTTGCGCCGATTGAGCGCTTTCGCGAGGCTGGTGTGCACTATGTGTCGGTCAATATTGGCATGGACATGAACCCGCTTTCGCAGGTCATGCAAACCATTGCCGGCTTTCGGGCCAGTATCGCGGCACAGCCAGACCGCTTTATCCAAGCCTGCGGCGTCAAGGACATCGAGCGGGCCCAAGCCCAGGGCAAGATCGCCATCGGCTTTGACCTTGAGGGCGCTATGCCTCTGCTGGAGCAGCCCGACATGGTAGCCCTGTACCAAAGCCTGGGCGTGCGCCAGATTCACCTGGCCTACAACCGTAACAACAGCGTGGCAGGCGGCTGCCATGATGTAGAGCAGGGCCTGACGCCGCTGGGGCATGAGGTGGTGCAAGCCATCAACGTGGCTGGCGTTCTGATGGATTGTTCGCACACCGGGCGGCGTTGCAGCCTGGACATCATGGCGGCCTCGGGTCAGCCAGTGATCTTCAGCCATGCCAACCCACTGGCGCTGGTGGAACACGGCCGCAACATCACCGACGAGCAGATACGGGCCTGCGCGGCCACTGGCGGCGTGGTCTGCGTCTCGGGTGTGTCGTTTTTTCTGGGCAATGCCCGGCCCACGGCGGTGGATGTGGCGCAGCACGCGGCTTATGTGGCCAACCTGGTGGGGGTGGTGCACGCCGGCATCGGCCTGGACATCAGCTTTCGCCAACCCGAACTCAACGACAACCCGCCGGATAACTACGACCCCAGCTACTGGTGGCCGCAGTCGGCCGGCTACAACCGGGTGCTGCAGCCATCCACCTACACCCCACTGGAGACCTGGCAGGTGCTTGGCAAGGCCCTGCAGGACACCGGCATGACGGCGACTGAGGCCGCGCTGGTGATGGGCGGCAACATGATGCGGGTGGCGGGCCAGGTCTGGGCTTAAGCCCACACCGGTCATTCCCGCTCACCGGTTACTGCCGTCACAGCGGTAATCCAGGAAGTCATGGACCCCCGGCCGGGCCGGAGCTGACCGTGCCTGTCGTTGCAAATCCTCGCCTTAGCTTTGGCTATGTCTGTGGTTTGTGCCTGGGCCTGCTGAGCACCTCGAGCAATTCATTGTGGCCATGGGCGGCAAACCACTACAAGGCGCGGGCAATGTCAGCCACCAGCAAGCGCTTGGTAAAGCCGAAGCGGCACACACCACATTCCGCGCCCAGCAGTCCGAGCAACCGTCTGAAGTCGAAACAGCATTTCTGGAAACAGTGAGCCAGATTGGTGGGTTATCACTGCTTGCCCGAACCAGCCCGCGGGGATGGCTACCGGTTGGTTTGGGCGTTTTTTGAGGCAAATGAACTTTGACGCGCGCGCGTGGCTTCCCAGCCCTTGCAGGCCAGACCCACCACGACAGGGATGGGCTTGCTGCCAGTGCGGTAGTGCGCAATCATGCGCCGTGTCATACCCAGCGATTCAGCAGCCCCTGTCAGCGACAGGTGGTTGCGCTCCATCCAGGCTTCAAATTCACTTGCGGTGGGCAGCCCAGCTTGTTCGCGGCTCAACTCGTACAGTCGGTCAGCGCCAAAGTCCAGGCCGCCGGGCCAGCCAATGCCGTGGCCCCACGCATCGCGTTCCATCTTGGCAAAAAATATCGGGTCGGTCAGTTGGTCAAAGGCGGCATTGCGCTTAGGCAGGTCGGCCAAGCTGACGTTCAAGGTCTCGCCGGTGCTCCAGACCAGTTCAATCACGCCGGCTCCCATCACGCGGGCCGATTGGATGTTGGGTGGGTTCTTCATCAGTTAAGCCTCCTGTACTCTGCAAAAGTTCTCCCTGGTGCGCTGCGATCCACTCTAGCGCTGGGGTCAGCCGTGCCGATGGCCGGATATTGCCAATCAGCACTCGGCCGGTCTCTATGCACGCAGAAACCCGTGAGCCATCTCTAAAGCCGACGTGGCCATGGGGAAGCGGGTGTGGCTCGTCGCCATTGACCCGTATTGCCCAGTCGTTTTCTTTATGCAAGGTTGGCATAGCTGCCTCTTGTAGTGAAATGGTTACACCATATCGAGCGCATTGGTTTTGCAGGGCGTGACTATGCTGCCGGGCCACAAAGTATGGCTTATCGCCAATCTGGGGAGGGTTGGCATTGTTGGCCCAGAGACCGATGGCTCTGCACACAGTCAGCGTTTGTTGGTTAACTGCCTTGATGGCGACACGAGCAGTTTGTCCTTGCCGGATCCCTGGAAAAAGTCGAGAAAACGGCAGCTGGCCCCTATCAACTCCTGGCCGATGGTCGCCACAGACGTGCGGCTGTGAACTCGGACCAGCGCTACAGGCCACCAGCCCGGCGTCATCTCATCGCCGCTCGGCTCTGCTCAGGTCCGCCGCAGGCTTGGCGGCTAAATCGCGATCTTTGCGCGCGACATGCCAGCGGCCAGGTCCCAGTCCCGGCAGCCGGCGTAGGCGCCGCCATCATCAAACCATTGGCCGTGTTCTTGGATGGTCATCTTCGAGCAGTTGGCCGCCGCATAGTGGAACTGCAATGCCCGCCGGCGGTCTGCGCTGGTGTTTGGCGGCGTGCCGTGGTGGGTCAGGCCCGAGAAGAACATCGCCCCGCCCGGCTTGAGTGGCACCACCACAGCACGCTCCACCGCTACCTTGCGGTCAGGCAGTTGGCAGTCCCGTACATGGTAGTGCTGGGCTGGTCCGTCCAGGTGCGAGCCAGGGATCACCTGCATGCAGCCGTTCTCAACCGTGGCTTCGTCCAGCGCGATCCACACCCCAATCACCCCGCCCAAAGGCGTGTAGTCAAAGTAGGCGGTGTCCTGGTGCCAGGGTTTCTCGGCCCCCACGAAGGGCGGCTTGAGCAGCGCCATGTCTTGGACCATCCGGGGTCCCCTGCCGATCAACTGCTCGAGCAGCGGTATCAGGCGCGGGCTGTCCGCCAGACTGCCGAGGCGTTTGTCAGCCTGGCAAAACAGCCACAGCTTGCGAATCCGGAGCTCTGGATCAGCCAGTCGATCGTCGGTACCGCCGTTACTGAAGTGCGGCTCTTCTTGAACCCCGACGTGTTCGTTCCAGACCCGCCGCCAGGCGAGGTCGGTCAGGGCTGTCTTTGCCAACTCAAGCTGCTCGGGCGTCAATAGGCCATCCATCGCCAGGTAGCCGTCAGTTTGGTACTGCAACAGTTCGGCATCGGTCCAGTGCTCACGCCAAGCTGGAGCCACGCTGCCAATGGCGCTCGCATCCGTCCTATAAAGAGACCGGCGGATGCGATCACGCTCGTCACTGGACGAGACATGCTCTGTTAAACCGTTATAGACTTTCTGTGTCTTCGCTGTCATCGCTTGGCTCTCCATGCTGGGCACTGTGGTCAAAAAGTCGCAACGCACCTGAATCCGATGTAGCCCACGCGCGTGTCCTTTGGCTTTGTTGCTATGTCATCAGCCAGTTGTCTGCTGGCGTTGTACCACCATGAACCGCCGAGTGTGATGCGTTCGTCGCCATTGCCAGAATCAACCCACTCCCACACATTACCGCCCCTGTCGTGGAGTCGATTGACGCCATGCCTGGTTTTCATCACAGGCGCATGGCCCGTTCCGCGCCAGAGGGTGCCGTGCCTTGAGAACCGCTACAGCCCCGGAGGCAGTGACTTTCGCTCGCGCTATCACCGTTGGGTTGGAGAGTATTTGTGCTTGCGTTTTTGCTTGAGTCTGCGCTGGGGCAGGTGCCCACGAGAAAACACACAACATGGCGCACAAGCATCTCACTGCTGTCAGATTACAACTTGCGTGCAACCCAAAGCGTAGCGCCTTGCGGGCCATATTGCTCCGCATGTTCTACACCGCGAGCTAGGAAAAATCCTTGGCCCGATTCAAATTTTTGGACCCCCGATGCAAGGCTTAATACAAGCTGCCCGGCACTCAGCTGGACTCTGGCATCGAAGGGATGGGTGTGCTTTTCAAGAACCAAGTCGCAAGCCCACTCCTTTTGGATGATTTCGTCAAAACCATCTTCCATAGCTTGGGCGGTGAAATCGATCAAAGTGGGCTGTGGTTTCACCGTTGTCGAGTCCTGATGTTGGGGGGCTGTGTCTGCGGGGGCGAATTTGCCCGGACCACTGCTTGCTAGATATTACTTGGAAGCACGCTTGGCTTTGTGGGTTGCAATAGCCTGCTTCAGATCACGGAACTCTTCACAAGAAAAGAAGCAAATCTTGTCCAGCCGGGCCAGCATTTGTTCTGCACCAGCGAGGTCGTTCTTCATCAGCAAAAGTTCACCGTAATACTCAAGTGCTCCTTTGTGAGCGGGGTCTATCTTGAGCGCGGCTTTGTAAAAGGTCTCGCTAGCCATGAGGTCTGGCGGATTCTTGAGCCGCATGGCATAGCCAATGAGGTTGTTCCAGTCGGCAGAAGCGCTGTCGTTGGCTGTTTGCAGAACCTTGATGGCTGCCTCGTAGTTGGCGGACTTCAGCTCTTTTTTGGCCTCTGCCTGCCAAGACGGTGCGGGCTCAGGTGATGGGGTGTCAGCTGCAAAAGCCGCAGGTGCGAGGGCTACATGCCCAAAGCCAGCAGTCAAAAAAAGCGCCAAGTACTTGAACCGGGCTATTTCCCTGCGCATTTTTGTTGTATCAGCCATTGAGACCCACCACATCATTCGATGGCCTGTATTCCGGCCACCAACCATCCGCTGTTGGATTTTTTACCCAGCGACATGTTCCAAACCTCCTTGAAGCTCTCAGCTTGGGCGCCCGCCTCTTCGCGGATCATTCCCGAGAACTTCACGCTGGCCAAGTAGCCATCTGCTGACTCCTCGATGCCCAAGAGCTTGGCATCTATGCTGACCACCTCTGTTTTGCCCATTTGGCCAACCGTACTGGCGGCATCACGCTGGGCAATTTGTGCTTTGATCTCTAGCAGCATCGAATCAGTCATCATGGTGCGCAGGCTGGCGGTATCCGAGCGATCCCAGGCGTCTTGCATGGTCACAAAATTTTGCTTGGACCTGGACAAAAATCCTTCAGCATCAAAGTCCGAAGGGATGGACCAAGTGGATTCAGGGCGAGGCGCTAAACCCGAGCCGATCATGCTGCCCGAGGCGCCCGGAGCTGGGTTGGCAAGTGGCGTGAAATGAGCAGGCGCCTGTTGCACTGGGCTTGGCGTGCCGCCGGCACTTTGAAACGCAAAGGGGCTGGGATTTGCGTTGGCCGTATTGGCCGCCGCTCTAAGTCTCATGAAGTAGCCAATAGCCACCATGACCGCCAGCGCCAAAAGACCATACATCATGAATTGCGCCAACCCCTCGCCAAATCCCATGGAACTCGCCAACCATGCCAAACCGAGTCCAGCGGCAAGGCCCCCAAGCATGGCTCCCCAAGGACGTTTTTGTGGTGCGGCAGCCCCGGGTGCTGCTGCAGGTGCCGCAGGAGCGGCGTTTTGCGTGGGGCTGACCCCTTGGCTTTGGGAGACGTTGTTTGACTGCTGGCCCACAGACTTCCCGGACCCCATGCGTTTTGCGGCTTCTGCGCTGAGACTAGACAACCCCACTATCGCGGCCAGAATAAGTGAAAGAAATTTAGCGTTCATTGAATACTCCAAAATGAATCAGCAGAAGTGCATTGGCATTCGTACATCTAGATTCAGAGTGTCAGTCTAATACCCTTTGCTGCTATTGAGCCATCATGCCCTCAGAGTCCATGCGGGAATTGAACCTTCCGAGGTCTGACGCATCAGGCCCTATGGTCTTCACCCATCGCAAGGGCTTGGTCGGCGTAAAAACCGTTCATCGAGTTTCAAAGGCGAAGGTTTTGCTGCATCGCCAGCACGCGATCAATGTTGAGTTCAAGTTCGCGCATTTGATGGGCATCCAGTGGCCGCACACCAGCTCGGCACAGCGGTGTGGCGAACAGGCCTTCCCGGTGGCGCAGGTGCTTGAAGAAGCGGATGCTGGTGTCGAGGTGCTGGTTTGAAAAGGCCAGTACTGGGCTTAGCTGCTCGTGCAGTGCGCGGGCCCCGGACACATCGCCGGCTTGAAAGCGCCGGTAAATCGCCACGTAAATCGCGTCCATGGCGGTGGGGATGAAGGCGTGCACGCCACGGTGCAGGGCCTCGAGCATTTGCGCGGCAGCCCAGCCGCCGCTGACATGCAGGGTGCCCTCGGTAGCTGCCAGCACCGCTGAGTATTTGGGGCCGGGCAGCGCCACCTCGATTTTCAAGCACTGGAACGCCGGTAGATGCTGGTTCATTAGCAGAATATCCTCCAGCGCCAAGCCCGGGCCGGCAAAATCCAGGTCTTGCACCATCAGCATGGGTGGGCCAACCTGGGCCAGGGCGCCCATCTGGGCCACCAGGGCCTCTCCGCCCAGACCGGCGGGTGCCTGGCACAGCATGATCTGTGCCCCTAGCTCTCGCGCCATGGCCGCCAGCGCCACCCGGTCTGCCTGCTCAGCGCTGCTGCAGCCGACGATGACCGGTATGCGGCCCGCTGTGTGTGCCAGAAAGGTCTGCGCCACCAGCCGCTTTTCAGGCAGCGTCAGGCTGGCGGTTTCGGCGGCTACCGCCAGAATCAGCATGCCCGCCACACCGGCCTGCACCACGGCGTCCACCGAGCGCCGGATGCCATCCAGGTCAACGCTGCCGTCGGCCAGAAACGGCGTGTTCATGCTCGGCACAATGCCGCGCAGGAAGGCCGGGCCGGGCTGAGTCATATCGGCCTACATCTATTTGGGGACGCCGTAGCCCATGGTCTGCGGCAGCCACAGCACGATTTGCGGGAAAAACGTCATGGCCAGCAGCAAGAGCAGCAGCATCACCAGAAACGGCCAGCCTTCTCTCATCATCTCGCCGATCGGGATGCCGGTCAGTGCCTTGGTCACAAACAGCAGCATGCCAAAGGGCGGGTGAATCAGGCCGATCATCATATTCAGCACTACAAGCACGCCAAAGTGCACCAGGTCAATGCCCAG
Organism: Comamonadaceae bacterium; assembly: GCA_014190675.1. Taxonomy (GTDB): domain Bacteria; phylum Pseudomonadota; class Gammaproteobacteria; order Burkholderiales; family Burkholderiaceae_C; genus Rhodoferax. The sequence goes on from BJGT01000031.1 coordinate 7,208, forward strand.
CAGCTTGACCGCCGGCAGCAGCATGGGCACAAACACCAGCAGCAGCACCGACACGTCCATAAAGCAGCCCAGCACCAGAAACATCACATTCACCAGCAGCAAAAACTTGGTGGGCGACAGGTGCATGCTGTCGACCCACTGGGCCATGGCTTGCGGTACGCCCTCGGCGGTGAATGCGTAGTTCAGCATAAAGGAGCCGGCCAGGATGATGGTGATCACCGCGCTGCCCCGGGTGGATTCGAGCACCACGCCCCAAAAGCTGCGCCAGGTCAGGGCCCGGAACACAAAGGCCGACAGCACCAGCGCGTGCAGCGCGGCCACGGCGGCGGCTTCGGTCGGGGTGAACACACCCGAGTAAATGCCGCCCAGCAACACAATGGGCATGGACAGCGGCAGGGCGCCGCGCAAAATCAGGCCGGGCCACTCGCCGCGCGGCACCGGCTCGTCGCGCGGCATATTACGTTTAACGGCCATGAAGTGCACCACGGCCATCATCAGCCCGGCCATCAAAAAGCCCGGCACCACGCCACCCAGAAACAGCGCGCCGACCGAGGCGCCCGAGACCAGGGCGTAGATCACCATCGGGATTGAGGGCGGAATGATGGGCCCCAGCGTGGCGCTCGCCACCACCACCGCGCCGGCAAAGCCCCGGGTGTAGCCCGGTTTTTTGAGCATCTGGCGAATGGTGACCAGGCCTGGCCCGGCGGCGTCGGCAATGGCGCTGCCGCTCATACCCGAAAAGATGACACTCACCAGAATGTCCACCTGCGCCAAGCCGCCGCGCATGCGCCCGACCAGGATGCGGCAGAAATCAAAAATGCGCTCGCTCACCGTGCCGGCGTTCATGATGTTGGCGGCAAACACAAACAGCGGCACGGCCAGCAGCACATAGCTGTTGTACAGGCCGTTGCCCACCTGCTCGGCTACCAGCCCGATGTCCTGCCGTTTGACCAGCAGGTAGGCCACGCCCGAGGTCAGCATCGAAAAACCGATGGGCATGCGCAGCAGCATGCCGGCCACCAGCACGCCGGCCAAAATCAAAATACCGGTGCTCATGACAGGTTCAGCTCGGCGTCAAGCCCGTGGCCGTGCAAAGCTTGCCAGATGGCCCAGGCGCAGCGCAGCGTCAGCGACACCATCAAAAAGACAAAGGGCAAAAACACCCACATGAAGGGCAGGTTGAGCACTGGCGTGCCCTCGCGCGCCATGAAATGCACATAGTCCCAGGTGCCCGGCACGCTCGCCAGTGCCAGGCCGCCCACCAGCAGATTACCGACTATGCGCATCACCTTGCGTACCGGTCGGCCCACGCTGTTCCAGACCAGGTCAAACATCACGTGCTCGCGCTCGGGCACGATGAAGGCGGCCGCCCACAATATCACCCAGACGTACAGGATGACGGCGGCCTCGTCAGTCCAGGCCATGGGCTTATTGAAGCCGAAGCGGGCCGTGATCTGAATCACGAACACCACGAACAAGGTGATGAAAAGGCCGCCGCCGATGGCGTTGGCGGCCCCCTTGAGCCGGCGAACCAGGTTCACTTGACAGCGTTGATGCGCTCAACCAGGCCCTTGGGCCAGACTTTGGCGTACTCCGAGTTCTGGTAGGCCGCCTGAACGGTTTTGCGGAAGGATTCCACGTCAGGCATGCTGACCTGCAGGCCCTCTTTCTTGAAGAAATCGACCAGTTGGGCCTCTTCCTTGATGCGGTTGTCGTTGTTGAAGGCAATCGCCGCCTGGGTGGCGGCGTTGACTTTTTGCTTTTGCGCCGCGTTCATGGCGTTGTAGCTCTTGCTGGAGATAGCAATAAAAATGCCGTCAGTCAGGTGGCTGGTCAGCACGATTTGCTTGGTCACTTCGTAGAACTTGGCAGCGCGCACCGAGGGCAGGGGGTTGTCTTGGCCGTCCACGGTGCCGGTTTTAAGGCCAAGGTAGACCTCGCCAAAAGCCAGCGGGGTGGGTGTGGCGCCCAAGGCTTCGCCCAGGAACAGCCACTCTTTGGAGCCGGGCATGCGCAGCTTGACGCCTTTGAGGTCGGCTGGGGTTTTGACATTGCGAACTTCACGCAGATTGACCTGGCGGCTGCCCAGGTAGCCAATGCCCAAAACCTGCACATCCATTTTTTCGGCCACGGCTTTGTACATTTCGGCGCCGATCGGGCCGTTGAACACTTTTTGCTGGTGGTCAGGGTCGCGGATCAGGTAGCCGGCGGTAAAAATTGAGTATTCAGGCAGGATTTTGGCGATGTCTTGCGCCGAAATAGCGGCCAGCTCCAAGTTGCCGCGGGCCATGGCGGCCGGTTCGGTGCCCTGTTTGAACAGCGAGCCGTTCAGGTTGATCTGCACATCAAATTCGCCGGGGGCGCTTTTGTCGAGTGACTCTTTGAAGACAGTCCACATCTTGCCGTGCCAGTCTTCGGGCACGGCTGGGGTGGAGATGCGCAGCACCACCTTGTTTTGCGCCAGGGCGGGCAGGGTGGCAGTTGCGCCCAGCGCCATGGTGGCGCCAAGCAGGGTGCGGCGGGTGAGTGGTTGGGTGGTCATGGGCTTGTCTCCTGTGGGTTAAAGGGATTTAGGGGGGGTAAGGGGGTAAGGGGGTTTTTGGTTTAGACGTGGGCAAGCAGTGCGCCTATCGCACGATACCCTTGTCTGACGGATTGCGCCTCGGTGTTTTCCAGAGGACTGAGCGGGGCGCGCATGGTCAGCCAGCGGTCGTCGCCGGTCTGTTCGGCCAGCATGGCCTTGTAAACGCCGACAAACGGCATACCGGGTTTGACCGAAAGCAAGGCCAGCAGGGCGCTCATGAGTTGTGTGTCTTGCGCGCTGACCTGTGCGGGTGCGTCGATCACACGGCGCATCAGGCCAGGGGCAATATTGCCCAGGCCGTTGATGGAGCCGCAGCCGCCTGCCAGCATCACCGGCGCCACATGGGGCTCTGAGCCCACCAACACGGCAAAGCCGGGGAAGGCCTGCACCAATGCCAGTGCGTGGGCCAGATCGCCACCGCTGTCCTTGACACCGGCCACCTGGGCGGGGTGCCGGCGTCGCAGCTCGGCAATGGCCGCATGCGAAAAGCTGTAGGTGCTTATGGCCGGAAAATGGTACAGCAGCACCTTGATGGCGTCACTGCCAATGCCCTCAATGACTTGCGTCACTGCCTCGACCACACCGGCATCGCGTGGCTGGTTGTAATAAAACGGCGGCATGAACAACTGGCGATGCACGCCCAGCCGGGTGGCGTGCCGCCCCAGGGTGATGGCGTCACCCAGTGCCGAGGCGGTGGTGGTGACCACCACCTGGTCTGGCCGGATGCCGCTGCCCAGCATGGACTCCAACAGCGCCTGCCGCTCGGCAACAGTGAAGGCCGGGCCTTCACCCGTGGTGCCAAATAGGGTGACGCCTTCGCAGCCGGCTTTAAGCATGCGATGGGCGTGGGCGATGGCCAGCGGCGTGTCGAGATCGCCTTTGGGCGATACGGGTAAGAGCAGGGCGGGCCAGAGGCCGTGGATGGCAGGGTTCAAGGTGCTTCTCCTAATGGTTGGGGACGTTCATGACCCGGCTGCGGGCACTGTTGATGTGGGCGTCGAGCAGCGCTGTCGCCTGTGCGGCGTTGCGCTCGCGCAGGGCGGCGATGAAGCAGAGGTGCTCCTGCATCGCTGGAATCAGGATGGCCGGCGTGATGACACTTTGCTCCAGTTTGATCAGGCGCACGCGCAGGCTGTTGACGCGGTAGAGGTCAGAGACGATCTCATTGCCCAGCGCATCCACCATGCGGTCGTGCAGGCCCCAGTCCAGCGCCTGGGCATCGTCCAGCAGCTGGGCGTCGGTGGTGCTGGCCTGGTTGGCGCGCGCCAGGATCTGCTGGTGCGCCGCCTCAATGGCGGCCAGCTCCGCATCGCTGGCGCTCTGCACGAAGGCCAGAACCGCCTCGCGCTCGATCATGCTGCGCACCTGAAACGCGTTGCGGATGAGTTTGAGGTCCACGTGGGCGATCTGCAAGCCGCGCTGCGGCACGGTTTTGATCAAGCCGCCGGCCTCCAACCGCGGAATCATTTCGCGCACCGCGCCCAAAGGCATGTCCAGCAGAGTCATCAACTCGCGTTGCGAGATGAACTGGCCCGGCAGAATGGCGCCGCTGACAATCTGCTGGGTGAAGCCTTGGTAAGCACGTACCCGCTGGCTGACCGCATCTGGCCTGCCAAGGGCCGCACCATCGCGCGCTACATTTTTTGAAGCTGCAAACTCTTGTCTCATGAGGCTAGAACGCCTTTTTTAAGCAGAATGTTGCCGTAGATGCGGCCCTCGCCGGTGGCCACCACTGCAAAGGCTTGTGCAGCCCGCTCATAAAAGGCAAAGCGCTCCAGCGAGCCGGCCTGTGGATGGCCATGCTGGCGCAGCAAGGCATTGAACTCGCCCACAGCCGGCGGCACACGGTCGGCATCGCCCACCACCTGCATGGTGAGCGCCGCGTGGCTGACAAAACTGTCCAGCGGCAACACCGACAGCACGGCGTCGAGCACCGCTGGCGCCGACAGGCCAGGCAGGCGGACCAAACGTTTGGCATGGGTGGCAGCCGGGAAATTGGCATCGGCCAAAACGATCTCGTCGCCATGGCCCATCGATGCCAGGATGTGCAGCAATTCGGGCGACAGCAGAGGGGAAATGCCTTTGAGCATGGCTTGGGCGAAGATCAGCTAGATTGAATGTTTCTGACTAACATGTTAGTAATCGTAGCATATGACTTTTCCCTTGCTGCCGCTCCTTGGGGCTCGCCAAAGAATCACTCGTAGCTTTGTCTCGCCCGCTTGGGTCGTATGCCGTCTTGGTGCATCTCTGATGTGGCTTGGCCACATGACGCGCCTCTCGCCGGGCACCGCATACCGAATCCGACGACTGCAGGCGCAACTTGGTATTTGACGAACCCTCAGGCGCCGCCAACAGCGGATTGCGTCAAGTCGGCTTGCCAAAAAAACGCGGAATAAAGAGGACGAAATCGGCCCAGTAGGTGATGACGATCAATGTGAAAAGCAGTGGCAGGTAAAACGGCAATACTGCCCGAGAGATTTGCGCCAAGCTGACCTTGGCGATATTCATCATGATGAAGAGAATCACGCCAAATGGCGGCGTCAGCGTTCCAATGAGCAGGTTGACAATGAGGATGATCCCGAAATGCACGGGGTCAATGCCCAAGGCCACGATCAGCGGATACAGGGTTGGTGTGGCGATCAGCAAAATTGCGGTGGTTTCCATAAAGCAGCCGATCACTAACAAGGCGACATTGATGATCGCCAAGATCACCAGCTTGCTGTCCGAGATCGACATCATGAACATTGCGAGTTTTTGCGGCGCTTGCGACGTGGCGACTATCCAGCCAAAAGGTACGGCGCAAGCAATGATGAACACCAGCACACCGCAGGTGACCAGGGTTTCACGTAGTGAATCCATGACATCCTTGACGCTCAGTTCACGCTGAGCGAAGCCCAGGGCCGTGGCATAGACGACCGTGAGTGCGCCTAGTTCTGTGGGCGTGGCAACTCCCGCCAAGAGCCCGACTGTCAGTAAAACAGGGGCGGCCAGCGCAGGCAGGGCTCGCACAAATGTCTTGGCAATTCGGGGGTAAGAGATTGACTTGGTTGGCGGAGCACATACACGGCCTGTGCTGACCAACCAGTAGATCATCGCCATCAAGGCCATGCCCATCAATATACCGGGCAGAAAACCTGCCAAAAATAAATCTCCGACGGACACTTGCACCATCACCGCGTAGACCACCATGATGACAGAGGGCGGAATAATCGGGCCAATGATCGACGAGGCAGCGCTCACTGCAGCCGCGAACGCTGGGTCAAAGCCTTCTTTGCGCATCGCATTGACCTCCACCACGCCAAGCCCTGCCGCATCGGCTTGCGCCACCCCACTCATGCCGGCAAAGATCATGCTCGCCAGCACGTTGACATGGGCCAAGCCGCCGCGGATATGACCGACTAAAGCATCGGCGAAGTCAAATATCCGATCCGCTATGCCAGCCCGGTTGAGTAGATGGCCCGCCAAAACGAACAGCGGAATAGCGATCAGCACAAAACTGTCGAGTCCGGTGCCCATCCGCTGCACCACAATCGACAGCGGTACTGGTTGCGTGAAGACCAGGGTTGCTATCGATGAAAGAGCCATGGCAAATGCCACCGGAACCTCTAGCGCAACGAGTAACGCAAACAAGCCAAATAAAACGAGCAGCGTCATCAGGTAACTCCGGGCGCTGCCGTGGTCCGACCTTGATGCCACCCCACCACCACAGCCAGATCCTTGAGCAGCAGATAGACCGCAGTCAATACCATCGACGCCGCCGAAAGCGTCAGTGGCATGGAGTAGAACCAACTACGTGGCAGTTCGATGGGCAGGGAGATTGTTTTTGACCTTCCTTCAACCCCCATGACCTTGGTACCTTGAAACACCAACACGATGAGCGTCAATAAAATTAGAAGGAAGACGGCCGCCCGTAGCGCGGCGGCCATACGCATCGGCAAAAAACTGCCAAATGTCTCAATAACAATGTGGCGATCCAACTTGAGCCCCAGGCTAGCCCCGACAAAAACCATCCATATAAAAGCGTAGGTCGCCGACTCCTCCACCCAAGCGATTGGGCGTCCCAGTACGTACCGACTGAACACCTGAACCGTGATGGCAACAACGATCAGCACAATCAGGCCCAAGCCGAGGCCTTGCTCGACCCAACCTACGCGGTCGAGCAAGCGCCGATAGTGATTTAGCATGGGCTCAGAGCTTCTGAATCTGATCCCACAAACCTGGCGTCCAAGCCCCGTCTTTTTCCATCTTGGTCACTCCCTCTTTGGCGCGTTGCTGGATTGGCGCCTTGTCGATGTTGCTCACCTTAGCGCCTTCGCTGACCATCTTACGCACCACGTCTTCGGTTTCTGCTTGAGCGGCTTTACGTGTGTTTTGTACCGCATCAACCGCACAATCGGTCATGAGCTTTTGCAGATCTGGCGGGAGCGCTACAAAAGCTTTTTCATTGACGGTAATGTGAGCCGACGACATCAGGTGGTCCGTGCGTGTGACATTTGGTGCTGCCTCATGAAATTTAGCGGCAAACGCGGATGAAATAGGCCCTTCGGCGGCTTCAACAACGCCGGTTTTCAGGCCCAGATAAATTTCCCCCCAGGCCAGTCGGGACGGCCGCGTACCCAAAGTCTCCCACAGTGTCAGGTAGGTCTTGATCTCTGGTACCCGCATCTTCACACCACCTAGGTCGGCAAGGGCGGTCACCGGCTTTTTGGAGAACAGTATTCGGGGCTGGGTCGGTGCTGCAGCCAGAATTCTCAAGCCCTGCTCCTTGCGTAGTTTTTCGGCCATGGCCGTGTAGGTCGGGCTATCAAGAAACTTTTGCAGATGGTCGGCATCGCGGAATGTAAAGCCCCAGGCCAGAATTGCGTAATCCTTGACCCAATTTGCATACCAGTCAAGGACATCGCCATAAATGTGCACTGAGCCTTGCATCATCTGCTCGATGACCTGCACATCGCTGCCGAGTTGCTCCCCCTGAATAAAATTAATTTTCAGTCGTCCCCCTGCTTTGTCGTTGACACAGGCGGTATAGCGTATGTTCTGACGATCAAGTAGGGACCCTATGGCATCAGAGCCGCCAAAAGTCAGGACCGTCTGTGCCTGCACAGAGACAGCCAGACTCATGGCGGCTACAAACAGCGCTTTGGGGGTATGGAACGTGAACATGAAGCGTCTCCTTGGTGGTGGTTGGGTGTAAGGGTCGAACTCCAAGCTTGGCCGGTATATATTTCACTAGCCCAAAGCTGAGGGCTGAGCAGTACTTCCTTATTTAAACTCGTCAAGAAAGAGCAGGCAGCTTTGCCCAGCAGCATCATCGCAACTTGCCGGGAGCAAGAATTAAATGACTAGACTGGATTTGTTCACCATGCTAACCCCGGCCATCCAGTTTGTCGGTCATTGAAAAGAGCAATGCGTTTCGCTGGGCGAAACCAGTGTCGCCGTCATGGCCGAGAGCCATTTATTTGCTGGAATAGCCCTGCTGCAAATCGTTATTGCAATTATTCCGGGCCGCTGCGCATTGAATTCGTTAACCTTGGAGCCGCTTTGATATCCAAATCCCCTCCCGCTGCCGGCCCCTCGGCCCAGCTCGAATTTGACGGCGCCGTCATCGCTGGTGCCCAAGTGCCCATTGAATTGCTGGGGCGCTTGAATGAGACGCCTGATTGGCGCCGCGGGGCAGCTGCGTTGCCCGCTCTGCTGGCCCGCGATGGTTATGTGCTGTTGCGCGGGGCCTTGTCGCGCGAGGCTGTTTCAGTGGCCCGGCGGGAGGTGCTTTTGCAACTGGCGGCGGTCGGGGAGATCTGCGAGCCGGTCGAGGCGGCGGTCGCCAGTGGTTTGAGTAAACGCGCTGAGCTACACCCCGATCTGTCGGCCTTTTGGCGCACGGTGAGCGAATCACCGGCTCTGCGGGCTGTCAGCCATGGCCTCGCCCTGGCTGAGGCATCGGCGGCGGTGTTGGGCTGTCCGACAGTGCCCTTTGATTTTTTGTGGCTACGCACCATGGCGCAGGGCCGGTCTAGTCCCTTGCACTTCGACCATGTCTACATGAACCGTGGGTCGCAGCGGGTGATCACCGCCTGGATCCCCTTGGGTGACCTGCCCTTGCGTGCCGGACCGCTGGTGGTGGTGGAAGGGTCCAACCGCTTCGATGCGCTGATAGCGCGCTATCGGGGGGTGGATGTTGACCGTGATGGCTTGCCGGGCTCTTTCCCGATGGATGCGATTGCCTTTGCGAGAAGCCACCAAACCCGCTTGCTGACAAGCGATTTCCGCGCCGGCGATGTGCTGCTGTTTGACATGTTCACGCTGCATGGGTCTTGCGACAACTGCCTGCCTGGTGGCACGGTTCGGCTTTCCTGCGACGTGCGCTGGCAGGCCGCCGAAGATGCCCGTGATGAGCGCTGGTTTGGCCACCCGCCTGGCGGCCACGGCGGCTTGAGTTATGGCGGCCTGAATGCGGCCCGGCCGTTGGGCGAGGCCTATCTGGCGCGCTGAGGCAGCCCAAAAAGTGCCGTGACCATTTCAGTCAAAATAAGTCACCCTTGACCCTTCGACGCCCCGCGCCAGAAAGTAGCTAAGCCATGGTTTTAAATGCCGCCTCCCCGATGCCCCGCCTGATCGCTGATTGTCTGCCCAGCGACCATCTGCGCGCGCTGCTGATCGCACGGGTCTGGGTACCCGACCTGGGGCCTGTTGTGGCCCTTGTGGCGGCGGGTCGCTTGCACGACGTCTCCTCGCTGGCGCTGACCTGCAGTGCTTTGCTAGACCTGCCGAACCCGGCTGATCTGTTGCGCTCAGCGCTGGCGGCGGGCCGCTTGCCGGTGATCGCAGCGCTCGATGCTGTGTTGAAGAACGCTGAAGAAGCCGGCCGCGATACCCGCTTGCCATGGCTGCTGGCGCCTTGCGATTTACAGGCGATCAAGGCCACCGGCGTGACCTTTGTGGCGAGCCTGTTGGAGCGGGTGATTGAAGAGCAGGCCCGTGGGGACGCCAGCCGTGCGCAGGCGCTGCGAGCCGAACTCCACCAGATTCTGGGGCAGGACCTGACCGGTATCCAGCCAGGCTCGCAGCAAGCAGAGGAAGTCAAGCGCGTGTTGCAGGCCCGCGGTGCTTGGTCTCAGTACCTCGAGGTTGGCATAGGCCCGGATGCCGAAATTTTTACCAAAGCGCCGGTGCTGGCGGCTGTGGGTCTTGGCAGCGATGTCGGTTTGCACCCACGCTCAAACTGGAACAACCCAGAGCCTGAAATCGTGCTGGCGGTTAATTCTTTGGCGCAGGTGGTCGGTGTGGCGCTGGGCAATGATGTCAACCTGCGTGATTTTGAAGGCCGCAGTGCCTTGTTGCTGGGCAAGGCCAAAGACAACAACGGTTCCTGCGCGATAGGCCCCTTCATCCGGCTGTTTGACGAACATTTCGACATCGAATCAGTGCGCCAGTGCGAGATCGGGCTGGAGGTTTGGGGTGCAGATGGGTTTCGGTTTGATGGCCATGGGGCCATGAGCAGCATCAGCCGCGACCCGCTGGACTTGGTCAAGCATGCGATGGGCTCGCACCACCAGTACCCGGACGGCATGATGATGTTTTTAGGCACCATGCTGGCGCCAACGCAAGACCGGGATGCGCCAGGCCAGGGCTTCACGCACCATGTCGGCGATGTGGTGAGCGTCAGCGTGCCGCAGCTCGGGCGCCTGGTGAACCGGGTCGATCGTTCGGACCGCATTGCACCCTGGACTTTCGGCATTCGCGCGCTGATGCAAAGCCTGGCGGGGCGGCGGCCTTGAGTGCTGGCCTACCGCAAGCCAGCAACGCCGTTTTTAATGCGGATAACATGTCGGCTTGAACCGGGCCGGATGCCCGCCCCAAGTTGAGTCAAGGCCGACCCCAGTCCCTTTGAACGCTTGGGTCAGCGCCCTGACCAAGGTTCTTGCCAACTCTTTTGCCAACCAATTTACCAACTGATTTACCCACTCTTGAATAGGAACCCCCGATGAAAAAAATCTCTGCATATGTCCTGGGTCTGGCGGCCGCTGCCCTGCTGCTGATGCCGGTGCAAGCCATGGCTCAGGCCAAGTCCCGGCTGGCGCAAATTCTTGAACGGGGCACTTTGCGGGTGGGCACCACCGGCGACTTCAATCCCATGTCCATGAAAGACACCGCCACCAACACCTACACCGGTTTTGACATCGAGGCCATGAACCAACTTGCCGCCGACATGGGTGTCAAGATCGAGTACGTGCCCGCAGAATGGGCCACGCTGGTCAACGGCATAGTGGCCGACCGTTTTGATATTTTCTCTGGGGCCTCCCTGAGCATGGCGCGTGCCAAGACCGTCGCTTTCTCAGCGCCCTACCTGTTTGCTGGCACCGTGCCCATGGTGAGTAAAAAAACCGGTGCCTCGTTGAACACTTGGGAGAGCATCAACAACCCCAACGTCACCGTGGCGGTGTTGATGGGTACGGTGTTTGAGCAGCAGGCCAAGGCGCATTTCCCCAAAGCCAAGGTGCGCGCCGTAGAGAAACCCGCAACCGGCTACCAAGAGGTGTTGGCCGGGCGTGCCCAGGTCACCATCACCAGCAATGTTGAGGCCTCAACCCTCATGAAGACTTACCCGGATTTGCAGGTCGTGGGCTCGAGCATGGACATGCGCAACAAGCGGCCCTTTGCCTACCCCATGCCCCAGGCAGACCATGCCTGGGTGACCTTCGTGAACAACTGGATTTCCCTGAAAGAAGCCGAGGGTTTTTTTGACGCACTCGAAGCCAAATGGTTGGTCGCCAAAAAATAAGTCTGCTGCTCTGCCTGCTGCCCTGCGCGCTGCTGGTTGGCTGCGGCGGGGGCGGCTCTGAAGCTGGGTCTTACAGCTGGGGTTGGTATATTTTCAACCCCACGCAGGCCAAGGGGCTCTCTAACCTGCAGTTCCTGATCGGTGGCCTGACAGCGACCCTGCTGGTCTCCTTGTGCGCCATTGTTCTCTCGGTGATTTTGGGTGCCTCGGTGGCCTTGGCCGGCCTGTCGCGACGTCCTGCACTCAGGCGAGTTAACCGCGTGTATGTGGAGTTGTTCCGTGCCATTCCATTGCTGGTGCTGCTGCTGTGGGTGTTTTACGGCCTGCCGGTGATCATTGGGCTGCAACTCGGCGTGTTTGCCACCGGTGTGCTGTCATTGGCCCTGAGCGACTCGGCTTTTGAGGCCGAGGTTTTCCGGGCCGGTATTCAGTCGGTTCCCAAGGGGCAGATTGAGGCGGCCAAGTCGCTGGGCCTGTCTTGGTACCAGCAGATGCGTCTGGTGGTGATGCCGCAGGCCATCAAGGTGATTTTGCCCGCGCTGGGCAACCAGTTTGTGTATGTGCTCAAGATGTCGTCTCTGGTGTCGGTGATCGGCTTGCAAGAACTCACGCGCAGAGCCAATGAGCTCAATGTCAACGAATACCGGCCCCTGGAGATCTACACCCTGCTGGTGGGCGAGTATCTGTTGTTGATTTTGGTGGTTTCTTATCTGGTTCGCCGCCTTGAGCGCCGGCTCGCCAACGCCAATTGACCGGCCATGATTCTGCACCACGCCACCTGGCCTGAGGTCGAGGCCTACCTGAAAAATTCCAGAGGCGTGGTCATACCCACTGGCTCCACAGAGCAGCACGGCCCCACTGGCCTGATTGGCACTGACAGCATCACGGCCGAAACCGTGGCCTTGGCGATGGCCGACATCACTGGCGCCCTGGTGGGGCCTACGCTGAGCTTGAGCCAGGCGCAATTCAATCTGGGTTTTCCGGGCACGGTGTCGCTGCGGCCGAGCACCCTGATCCAGGTCATCATTGACTACGTGCAATCCTTGGCGCGCCATGGCTTTGAGCACTTTTATTTTCTCAATGGCCATGGCGGCAATATTTCTCCGGCCCATTGTGCGTTTCAGGAGCTGTATGCGGATCAGAGCCTGGGCCTGCACCGTGGCGCGGCCGTCCAGTGCCGTTTGCGCAGCTGGTGGGATTTTTCTGAAGTCAATGAGATTCGGCAGCGCCTGTATGGGGTGGCCGAAGGCATGCATGCCACACCGTCGGAGCTGGCGATCACCCGGCATGTCTTACCCGCAGTCAGCTGCGTGGACAACTTGCCGGCGCCGCCCTTGCTGAGCGCTGATTTCATCAGGCGCCATGGCGGCGACAACCACGAGCATGCGGCGGCCCACCGGGCCCAGTTTCCTGATGGTCGGGTGGGCTCGCATTCTGCTCTGGGCCGGCCAGAGCATGGCGCCGAAATCATCGCTGTGGCAGCCCGCGCGGCGGCCCGGGACTACGTGGCTTTTTTGGCTGGGGAAGCCGCATGATTTTTTATGCTACGGCCCTCTCGTCCTACAGCGCCAAGGTGCGCATTGCCCTGTGTGCCAAGGGGGTCGTATTTGAAGAACGTTTGCCACCTGGGGGCTACCGCTCTGCGCAATACCAGGCCATCGTGCCCATGGGCAAGCTTCCCGCCATACAGGAAGGCGACTGGGTCTTGTCGGAGTCCGAGGCAATCAACGAATACCTTGAAGAACGCTACCCCGAGCCGCCCCTGCTGCCGCAGGGGGCACAGGAACGCGCGCAGGTGCGGTTTTTGTGCCGGTTTCACGACCTGTACCTGGAGCCGCCGGTGCGGGCCCTGTTTGCCCAGGTCGACCCAACCAAGCGTGACCCCGAGCGGGTCAGCCTGTTGCGACAGGACATCGCCCGCCGCCTGGGCCAGCTCGCGCAGTGGGCACGGCCACATCCTTACCTGCTGACCCCAAGCCTGAGCCTGGCCGACTGCGGTCCCCTGGTCACGCTGCCTCTGGCCGGCGCAGTGCTGTCAGCCTGCGGGCAGGCGCTGGCACTGCCCGATGTGCTGCAGCGCTGGCTCGAAGCTGCCTCACAGCATCCCGCAGTGGCGCAGGCCCTGCTGCCCTGGCACCAGGCCACTCAGGCCTGGCTTTACCCCAAGGAGACCCGATGAACGCACCGGGCAACCGCTCCCCGCTAGCGGATTCTGACTGGCGGTACCTTGAAAAAATCCCGCTGGAGGAACTCTCCCGCCAGGACTGGTTGATGCTTGAGCAGCAACGCGCGCTCTACCTGGCCAGACACCAGGCCGACCAGGCTCTGCGCCTGCTCAGCGCCAGCGAAAACGACCCGTGCTTTGGCTACCAGGTGAACAACTACCGGCACTGCCTGCAATCAGCAACCATGGTGCTGCGCGACGGCCTGTCAGACGAGGACGTGGTCGTCGCTCTGCTGCATGATGTCGGGTTCATTGCCTGCCCCCTGCTGCACGGTGATTTTGCTGCCAGCCTGCTGGGGGCCTATGTGTCTGATCGCAACCACTGGATGCTGCGTCACCATGCCACCTTCCAGAACCTGCACTCGCCAAATATGCCGGGCGTCGACCAGCACGGGCGGGAGCGCTGGCGTGGCAACCCCTATTTTGATTGGACTGCCGAGTTCGTTGCCCGCTACGACCAAGCCGCCGCTGACCCGGCTTACCCCTGCGAGCCGATTGAGACCTTTGTGCCTATGGTCCGGGCAATTTTTTCACGTCCGCCGGTGGATCGCCGGTCGATCAAACAGGAGATCCCATGAGCGCATGGATAAAAATGATTCCCCTCGAAGAAGCCACCGGCAAGCTCAAGGACATGTACCAACTCGCCCTCACGCCCAGCGGCACGGTTGACAACGTGATGCGCGCGCACAGCCTGCGCCCGCACAGCATGGAGGGCCATCTGGTGCTCTACCGCAGTGTGTTGCATAACCCGGACAACACCCTGCCTTTTTGGTTTTTGGAGGTGGTGGCCTCTTATGTCAGCATGACCAACCGCTGCGACTACAGCCTGACCCACCACTTTGCCAATGCCCGTCGCCTCATGAACGACCCGCAGCGCGCCCAGTTGGTCTGGGACGCCCTGTCTGCGGCCCAGCCGGAGCGGGCGTTTTCTGGCAAGGAACTCGAACTTCTGCGTTACGCCAGAAAACTCACTGCCGAAGTCGCCAAGATGGAAAAAAGCGACTTCGACAGCCTCAAGGCCAGTGGCTGCGATGACGGTGAAATTCTGGAGGTCAACCAGGTCTGTGCCTATTTCAATTACTCCAACCGCCTGCTCAACGGACTGGGCGTGACCACCCAGGGCGATGTGGTGGGCTACTACAAAGAACCCGCAGCGGATTGATACCCTGACTGCGGCGTTCAGGGCTGGGCCTGCGCCTCTATCAGCGTGGCCAAGCCGGCCCTGAACCGATTGGCAGCAGCATCGAGCAGCAGACCCGTGGTTTGGGTGGAGCGGTTTTTCATGCCACGGTGTACCGCTTCGAGCACAATTTTGTCCTCTTCAAAGGCGGCCTTGGCGCCAGCCGCTATGCGTTCGGTGAGGGCGGCATCATCGGCATCGGTGTTGCGGTGTTGCAGCCAAAAATAGTGGGTGTGGTCTTCATCGATGGGGGTCAAAAAGTTGTAAGACACCATGCGGTAGGTGTGCGGCCCGTCGACCATGTCCGGGCCACCCTTGCCAGCGGGCGTGTAGATGCCCATGTTGATGGCCAAAGAAGGGTAACGAACCTCGTAGTGTTGCAGCCGGTCGGCCGGGCCGCTGAACTTGACCAGGGGTGCATAAAAGGGCGGTGGTGCTTGGTTGAGCAACCAGCGGCTGCAGACCACGCCACGCTCGTCGGCCTGGATCTGCAGGGGCGTGCTGTCTGTGCCAGCACCTGCAAAAGAGCCCCGGTGTACCCATGCCACATGCGAGGGGTCTAGCAGGTTGTCAACCAGCCAGAGGTAGTTGCTGTTGACCTGCAACTGGTCTCCGGCGGTGATGTGCCAGCCCGGTTGGCCATGGTTGTCGATCTCAATCACTGGGCTGGTCTCCGACAGGGCTGCATCGCCCATCCAGATCCACAACAGGCCGTATTTGTCTTGCACCGGGTAGGCCCGCACTTTGGCAAAGGGCGGAATACGGGTTTGTGTGGCGGCATCGATGCACTTGCCAGCGCAGTCGAAAGTGAGCCCGTGGTAGCCACATTCGATGGCATCACCTTTGATGCGCCCCATGGACAGAGGCAGTTTGCGGTGGGGGCAGGCGTCCTCAAGTGCTGCGGGCAGGCCGCTTTGCATGCGGTACAGCACAACAGCCTCGCCCAGCAGTCGCACCGCCTTGGGCGCGCGCCCTATTTCGGTGGACAGTGCCGCAACATACCAAGCGTTCTTCAAAAATTGTGACATGGCGATTCCTCTTCTGCAGCTCAGGGCAGCACCAGCCCTGTAAAAGGCCAAATTATCGGTGGTTCAGGGGTTGGCCCGGGCTCAGGTAAACCAACATCTCATTCAACCAAGGCCACTGATTTCACCTGGGCCCAGACACTGCTGGATGCGCGCAGCCCCAAGGCATCGATGGCGCGGGCAGTGACCCGGGCTTGCAACAGGGTGTTGCCGCAGCGCAGGCGCACCAGGCGTTGCGAGGCATGGCTGTCTGGGACGATGGCCTCGATCACGCAGGGCAACTGGTTTTGAATGCTGCTGTGTTGCGGCTCGGCGATGGCGAGGCTGACATCGCGTGCCAGGATGCGCAGCCGCACCGGCCGGCCCAGGGCCAGGCCGGTGTCGCGCACCCACACAGCTCCGCTGGCAAAGGCCACGCGCGCCAAATGCCAGACCGGGTCCAATTGGTCGACTTCCCCCAGCAATAATGTGGCGGTCTCAGCAAAGCCCAGCGCCGGGTGCTCCACCTGGTGCAGCAGCTCGGCCACTGGGCCTGAGGACTTGATGCGGCCCTGCTCCAGCACCACCAGATGATCGGCCAGACGCGCCACCTCATCGCCCGAGTGGGTGACATAAAGCATGGGAGTCCTGAGCTCGTCGCGCAGCCGCTCGAGCCAGGGCATGACCTCGCGACGACGCGCCATGTCCAAAGACGCAAGCGGCTCATCGAGCAGCAGGACCTTGGGCTGCAGGGCCAGGGCTCGGGCAATCGCCACGCGCTGGCGCTCGCCGCCCGAGAGCTGCTGCGGCTGACGTTGCAGCAGGCTGCCAATGCCGAGCAATTCAATCGCCTGTTTCAGGGCCGTTTGACCCTGCTTGCCAGCTTTTGCGTTGCGTTGTAGGCCGTAGTTCAGGTTGTCACGCACGCTCAGGTGCTCAAACAGGCTGGATTCTTGAAACACATAGCCCAGGGAGCGCCGCCAGGTCGGCACAAACAGTCCGGCCGCATCATCTTGCCAGGTTTCTCCGGCAATGCGCACCACACTGTTGCGCGCCCGCTCCAGGCCGGCCACGCAGCGCAGCAGACTGGTCTTGCCCGAGCCCGATGCGCCAAACAGCGCGGTGATGCCCTGCGCTGGCAGGCTCAGGTCAACCCAGAGCTCAAAATCAGCCCGGGGCAGGCGCAGACTGATCTGGTTCACAGCAGCTTTTGCGCTTTGTTGCGCTTGAGCAGCGTCAGGAACAGCAACACCGCAAAGGAGAATGCCACCATGCCGCCGGCGAGCCAGTGGGCCTGCTGGTATTGCATGGCTTCGACCAGACCATAGAGTTGGGTCGACACCACCCGGGTCTGGCCCGGGATGTTGCCGCCAATCATCAGCACCACACCAAATTCACCCACCGTGTGCGCAAACACCAGGATCACCGCAGTCACAAAACCCGGGCGGGCGAGAGGCAGGGCCACCGTAAAAAATGCCACCCAGGGGCTGGCCCGCAGGGTGGCGGCCACCTCCATTGGTCGTTTTCCCACTGTTTCGAAGGCGTATTGCAAGGGCTGCACGGCAAAGGGCAAGGAGAAAAAAATCGACCCGATCACCAGGCCGGCGAAGGTAAAAGACAGGCTGCCCAAGCCCAGCGATGCGCTGAGTTGCCCGAGCCAACCTTGCGGCCCCAGCGCCAACAGCAGGTAGAAGCCGATCACGGTTGGCGGCAGCACCAGGGGCAGGGTCACCATCGCATTGACCGGCGCGCGCCAGCGCGAGCCGCTGGTGGCGAGCCACCAGGCCAGCGGTGTGCTCAGAACCAGCAGGATCAGGGTGGTTAAACCGGCCAGGCGCAGGGTCAGGCCGATGGCTTGAAGTGCTTCATTACCCAATGCCATGGCTACCTCAATTCGTAGCCAGCCGAGCGGATGATCTGCCTGGCCCGCTCGCCTTGCAGGTAGCCCATCAGCGCCCGCGCGCCGGGGTACTGCCTGGCGCCTGCCAGAAGCACGGCGTCCTGTCGTATCGGCTCATGCAGGTGGCCGGGCACCAGCCAGGCCGAGCCCGGCACGATGACGCCGTCCTGCAGCACCTGGGACATGGCAACAAAGCCCAGCGTGGCGTTCTCGGTTGCAACAAACAGATAAGCCTGGCTGACACTGTCGCCGAAAACAAATCTTGGTCGCAGTTGCTCGAGCAGCCCCAGTTTGGCCAGGGCCTCGACTGCAGCAGCCCCGTAGGGCGCCAGGCTGGGGTCGGCCAAAGCCAGCTTGGAGAAATTGCCCCGGCCCAGCACCGCGCCCTCAGCGTCCACCAGGCCCGGGCGTTTGCTCCAAAGTACCAGGCGTCCAACGGCGTAGGTAAAGCTTGAGCCCGCCACGGCCAAACCCTCTTGGCTCAGCCTGGCCGGAGTTTGTGCATCAGCCGCCAGCAAGACATGAAAGGGGGCGCCCTGTTTGATCTGGGCATAGAACTTTCCGGTAGACCCAAACGCCAGCGCTGTTTTGTAGCCTGTGTCCTGCTCAAATGCTGCGGCGATTTTTTTCATTGGCAGCATGAAATTGGCCGCCACCGCCACCTGCACCTCGCTGGCTTGGGCCAGCCCGGCCAGACCCAACATGGCCGCCAGTGCCGAGATGAGCAACAGCACAAACCGCGTCCGCAAGAAAGAACCCATGGCAGTCGCCGTTAACACGGGTTGGGGTCGTCCTGCCAGCTGCGGGCTTTTTTGTTTATTGGGCTAGCCCTTTGAGCGCATCACCAGCCGAGCTTGATTGCCGGCAGTCATCGATGTATTGCCGAATGATGCCAACAAAATTCGCGTCTGGCACCAGGCCGATCCGGCCGGCGCGAACGCTGCTTGCGCCCGTGGGCCAATTGGCCACCATGCCGGCGATGCGTTCGTCACGTTTGAACACCACGCGCGCCCTTACCGCGCTACCGGCTACCTCCTCAAGTGCATCGAGCATGTCGCAGACCCGCACATTCAGGGCCGGCAGATTGAGCGCCAGGCGGCCGCCAAAAGCCTCGCGGCTCGCTTCAAACACAGCAATCAAGCCCTCGACGGTTTTGCTCGGTGATGCCATCGGATGCGACACCTGGGCGTCCACCGGGCACAGGGCTTCAATGCCGGCCAGGGGCTCGCGAATGATCCCTGAGAAAAATGAGGACGCAGCACCATTGGGCTTGCCCGGGCGCACCGTCACCGTCATCAGTCGCGCTGCGCGGCCGTCGATAAACCCTTTGCGGGTGTAGTCTGAAACCAGATGCTCGCAGATCAACTTTTGGACTCCGTAGGAAGACTGGGGTGCGGGCAGGGTGTCGTCTGCCACCCGGGCGGGCATTGGCATCGACGGGTCAGGGCCAAAAACCGCAACCGAGCTGGAAAACACCAGGCGCGTGGTTTTGCCATGGGTTTGCCCAGACTGGCGCAGGGCGTCAAGCAGGGCCCGTGTGCTGTCGAGGTTGGAGCGCATGCCCAACTCAAAATCCAGCTCACACTCGCCCGACACGGCCGAGGCCAGGTGAAACACGCCGTCAAAAGCTTCCTCTCGCAGGCCCGCGCACTGCGCCAGCAGCGGACCCGTGCGCTGCGTGATTCGGCCATCGACCAGCAAATCAGCCGGCGCACTGACTTGGTCAGTCAGCACAATCTGGGCGATGTCTTGGCCGGCCAGGTGACCGCGTTGCAGCAATGTGCGAGCCAGTCTAGCCCCTAAAAATCCACCCCCTCCGGTGATCAACAGTTTCATGACAGAAGGCCTTTCAATTGAATAAAGGGTTTGCGCTGTTGCATGCCCAAAGCAAGTATCCCACGCGCCCAGGCTCAGTACCAGTATTCCAAATGGGGAAAAGGGTTCTTCTGGGTGTGCTTGCGGTAGTTGAAATGCATCACCAAAGAGATCCGGCGGTCGGCTTTTTTCTTGACCTTGAATGGCAAGACCACATGGGGCATAAAGCTGTCAAAAATCACCAGCTTGCCGACCTCGTAAGAAATTTTTTGGCGCTGCCGGTTTGACCTGGCCGAGCAACCATCGGGTTTGTAAAAGGCATCCAGCGCATCGGCCGTGTAACGTTCTCCCCAAATGTCAAGATCGCCGCCCCGATGGCAGAGATGCTGCGCCGTTCTCTTGATGGAAATAACGCTCGAATAAGCCCGGGTGTTTTTATCGAAGATGCTTTCTGGATAGAGCAGCAGGCCTTCGGTATCAGTGTGGATGTTGTACAGCGCCCAGCTTTTGATTTGCAGATTGAAGCCGGCGACCAGGAAATATTTCTTGTCCCGCGGCACCAGCGGTAAGGCGTCAGGTGGCAAACCAGAGTGCTGCAGAATCATGGCGCCAATCGTTTTGACGATAGTCTTAATTTCTGCATACTCTTTGTGCAGGTATTTATTGTGTTTTTCAGCATACCTGTAGTAGCTTTCATTCAAGCCTGATTCGATCATCCCGTAAAAGGCTGCCATTTGGCCATATTCGGGGTTGACATCGGTGCCAAAGATGTCGGGGCGGTCGAATATTTTCTTTTCCCAGCGCTGGCACAGGGCTGGATCGAGAAATTCGTTTTTGACAATACAGTCGTTGGTAAACAGTTTTCTCATGGAGCGCTCTCGGTGCGGGTGTAACATATCTGCAGGCATGAATCAGTTCGCTTTGCAGTGGTTCTGCCATCCACAGCCTGTTCAGCGAGTACAACAACAACCAGGATCAATCCTTCAATGTCTGTTTCCCGTAAAAAACTGCTGGCCCACCTGAGTCAAGAGGTGTTTTGCCACTTGGGCGTGTCGCCGGTTCATGGCATCGGCGTGTTCGCGATTCGGGCCATTCCCAAGGGGGTTAACCCCTTGCGCTCCCGGCTAAAGTTTGAAGAGATCAAGTTCTCCCACGCCGAAATCAAAACCCTGCCACGCTCGGTGCGCAAAGAAATCGAAATTTTCTGTTACTACGACAAACAGGCGGTGTCTGTCCCTGCCATCGGGCTCAATGCCATGAACATGGCGGTATACCTGAACCATTCCAAGAAACCTAATGTGGAATATAAAAAAAATGGGCAATTAACCACATTGCGGCCCATCAAAAAAGACGAAGAGCTGATGATGGACTATGACGTCAATTTCGGCGAAGTCCATATATTTAACTGAAAAGCGAAAATTGCTGGCTCGGTGCGCGGTAAATCTGGTTCCAATTCGCGGGTTCGAAATCCGTGTGCAAGGGCGAGGTTTCATCAAGCGCCAGCGGGTGGTTTGCATCGGTCATGGCAATGCCGTAAATCGGCTCCAGGTCAGTCACCATGAATGATTTGTAGGGGTAGTCGCCAACCGGGCCTAGGTTGTAGTAGCGGTAGCCGTTTTGATGGGCCCAGCGCGCCGCCAGCAGGCAGGCGTAAATTCCAGGCGAGCGATTTTTGTAGCAGGGGTTCCATTGGCAAAAGCTGCCGTAGACCTGGTCTCGCTGGGGCAGCAGGATAGACACATCGCTCAGAACAAGGTCTGCTTCGGCAGTATGCACCTGGATGATCAGCACATCGAGTTGCTGGATGTAGTCAACAAAACCGGCAACCTCTTTGTCGTGGATGTCATAAGTCGCAAAGTGTCTGCCACCGAGTTCCAAGACCTGCTTGACGCTGAGATCCTTGCCTGCAACCACTTTTTCTGAGACGGTGAAGTGCTTGCAGAGCTTGTCGAGCTCAAGAAATTTTCTGGCCCGGCGGGCTTCGCTCCAATAATCTGGTGCCAAGGTGTCGACCAAGCCATAGCTGTCGTTGATGAACACGCCGTAGGGACCTTCTGGCGGCAGCGCGTAGACGATGAATGGCTTGCGCGCAGAGGCCAGCATTTGCGGCGTCACATCAATGTAGGGACACAGGGCATCCCAGCGGCTGGTGAAGTAAGGTGTGGACTCGTGGTAGCTCTCTACGCACAGGTTGTCGCGGGTCCAGGTCTGGTGCCGCAGCGCCGGCCTGGGCCGGCTCGGAGGTGGGCTGAGGGGGGCATCTGCGAACAGTTCCAGGGTCGCAAAATCATTTCTCATGGTGGCTTGGCTTCCGACAGGTTGCTGGGACGTAGCGGCTGTAAATCAAAATAGTCGGCATCGACAGCGTGGTTTTTTTGCAAAAATCCGAGGTCCGTCTTGGCCAACTGCAGCACCTGCTCGCTCATGAGCGCAAGGTGCAAGCTCGCCTCACTGGCTTCGTCTTGCAACTGCTGTTGGTATTCAGGCATCAAAGGGCAGTCGGCGTCAAAGGAGAACAGTTTCGATGTCGGGTTGAACGAGAGGGGGTACAACTTGCAGCTGAAGGGTTTGCTGTCGCCCAGACTGCATCCAGTTGCGCCCAAATGCGTGCACTCGGTCTGGATGCAAATACTGCCGTGGATTTTCTTTTCGGCCCGGGTCAGCGTGACCTCAAGCGCTGGGTAGCCCGGATCGATGTGACAGCATCTGCGGCACTGCGCGCAGTGGTCAAAAAGCATGTTTGGCGCCCTTGTCCTGACGCACCGAAACTGGGGTGCTGCGCACACTGCAGGGGCAAACCTCGCTCAAGCCCAAGCCTTGCCGCTTCGCTTGGGCCATCGCCTGAGGTCTGTGCTGCGCCATGTGTATGTCTCCTGCAGAGTTGTCTTGTGACAAAACAAGTTGACCGAAAAGGCCCTGTTAAAAATGCGGAATTGGTGGATTTTGATGTTTTTTTCGAAATATGCAAGTTTTTTGAATAGATTTTTTACTAAACTGAAGTTGCACAGCTAAAAACAAGAAATATTCCCAGGGGGTGTCTCATGGAGACCTGATCGGCGTCAGCCCGAGCCCTGCGGATGAAACTGCTTTTGGTTGTGCTGCTTGCACTTTGTGCCCAGACCCAAGCTGAAAGTTTGAGCGGCCTTGTTCTGAGCGTGGCTGATGGCGACACCATCAGCCTGCGCGACACCAGCCAAACCCAGCACAAGATCCGCCTCTCGGGCATCGACGCACCCGAAAAAGCCCAGCCTTACGGATTGCAGTCCAGGCAAAGCCTCTCAGACCTGGTGTTGGGCCAGATGGTGACAGTGCTAACTGGCAAGACCGACCGCTACGGCCGTGTTGTGGGCAAGGTTCTGTTGGAGGGTATGGACGTCAACCTTGAGCAGATCAGACGCGGCCTGGCCTGGCATTACAAGGCCTACGAGCGGGAGCAGTCTGTGGAAGACCGGGAGATTTATGCCACGGCCGAATCAATCGCCATGGATGCGCAGCTAGGCCTGTGGTCTACCAGCGCTACGCCGGTGCCGCCATGGGAGTACCGGCATCCGCGCAGCCCAAGCCCCTAGCAGTTCATTGCGCCGAAACGGCGGCATCAACATCGGGTTTTGTGTAGCGATGCATGCGGCCCTATCTCTGCGGTGAAGCCTCAGACGGTTGCAATGGGCGTGACCGGGGAGCCCACCGCACCGGGCAATCGCAAGGGCGGGGCGGTCAGCAAGAAGCGATGGCGCTGCTGGGCTCGAAGCCAATTCGCCAGCGGCGTGAGGTGCCAAATCTCACCCAGATGAACACCAAGCTTGA
>BJGT01000032.1 GCA_014190675.1 Comamonadaceae bacterium
GGCTCAACCTGCTGGCGCCGCCAGCGATTGCGCAGGGCAATGGCAACCGCCCGTTTGGCCTGTTGCTGGCCCACGATATGCCGATCGAGTTCGGCCACAATTTCCTGCGGGGTCATGGCAGGGTCTCGATGCTGTGGTTCATGTTGGTGTAGATACACAACTCGCCCGCGATCTCGAGCGAGCGCGCGACGATGTCAGCGGCCGAGAGCTCGGTGTGATTGAGCAGGGCCAGCGCGGCCGCCTGCGCATAGGCGCCACCCGAGCCAATCGCCACCACGCCATGCTCAGGCTCGAGCACATCGCCGTTGCCGGTGATGATCAGCGAGGCGTCCCGGTCGGCCACCGCCAGCATCGCCTCCAGGCGGCGCAACACCCGGTCGGTGCGCCAATCTTTGGTGAGCTCAATGGCGGCTCGTGCCAAATGGCCTTGATGTTTTTCCAGTTTGGCCTCGAAGCGCTCAAACAACGTGAAAGCATCGGCCGTGGCGCCAGCAAAACCGGCCAGAACCCGGCCCTGGTAGAGCCGGCGCACCTTGCGCGCGGTGCCTTTGATGACGATATTCCCCAAGGTGACCTGTCCGTCGCCCCCGATAGCCACCTGCGGCCCATCTGGCGTCTGGCGCCGCACGCTGATGATGGTCGTACCGTGAAATTGTTCCATACTGCTTTCAGACTGACCCCTGCTTAGTCACCGAACATTTTTTGCTTGAGTTCACGCCGCTGCTGCGCCTCGAGCGAGAGGGTTGCAGTGGGTCGCGCGAGCAGCCGGCCAACACCTATTGATTCGCCGGTCTCGTCACAGAAGCCGTAGTCGCCAGATTCAATGCGCGCAATGGACTGCTCGATTTTTTTGAGCAGCTTGCGCTCCCGGTCTCGGGTTCTGAGCTCCAGCGCATGCTCCTCTTCGATGGTGGCGCGGTCAGCCGGGTCGGGCACCACCACCGTGTCTTCACGCAAATGCTCTGTCGTATCAACCGCATTGCTGAAGATGTTTTGCTTGAGCAGCACCAGCTTGTGCCGAAAGTAGGCCAGTTGCACTTCGTTCATGTACTCGCTGTCGGGCATGGCAAGCAGCTCGGCCGGGGTGAGTTCGGCCAGCGCCTTGGTCTTCCAGTTGTTGGCCAGCTTGGGGTCTTTTTTGACCGCCGAAGCCAACGGCGGAACAATCAGCGGCGCGGGCACACTTTGGCTGTAACTCGACTTGGCCGCGGTAGAGGCCACCGACTGGGCCATGGAAGGCACGGTGAGCTGCGCCAAACGCGAAGACGGGCGCCCGGCGCGCAGTGGCACTGCAAGCCCTGCGACCGGCACTGGCGCTACCGCCAGCGTGGCCGGCGCCACACTGGTTTTAAGGGGTGGGGCCGGCTTGGCGGCCGGCTTTTCTACAGCTTTCTTTTTCACGGATTCCTTGACATGGGTTGTGACAGCAGGTTTGGCAGGAGAGGCTTTTGATTTTTTTTCTACTAGATCGGGTTTTGCCGGTGTCTGCTTGACCGGCACCGCGGCAGCCGGTCGCGCCGGAACCTTGGACTTGGCCTTGGCTGTGACAACAAGGTTTTTGACGGCTTTGGGCACCGGTTTGGCGACCGGTTTGGCGACCGGTTTGGCGACCGGTTTGGCTACAGGTTTGGCTACAGGCTTGGCTACCGGCTTGGCTACAGGTTTGGCTACCGGCTTGGCTACAGGTTTGGCTACAGGCTTGGCGACAACTTTGGCCGCTGGCTTTGCAAGCGGTTTGGCCATTGGTTTTTTTGTCGCCCGCACCAGGGGTTTGGTGGCGGCTTTAGGCGCCGGTTTTGCCGGCGCTTTTGGCTGGGTCTTGGACGGCTTCGTGCCGGTGTTTTTAAGCGCCGGCTTGGCCACCGGCTTGCTGGGACGGGCGGGTGTCGGCCGGGCTTTGCTGACAGCAGCGGATTTGGCCGGGCTCGGTTTGGCCGGGCTTGATTTGGCTTTAGCGGCTTGAGCTTTCAATCTTGACTCCTCGCAGAATGCGCGTGCACATGCTGTTTTTCATCAGCGCGGCGATCCGCCCTGACACACCGGCTCCCTTTTTTCTTCACACCAGCCCTGCTTTTTTTGAATCAAAGCAGTCGCCGAACGCCTGCTTGATCTTGCACGGCGCGCGAGTGTAGCGGTTTAGGGCAGGAGAAATCCCGATTTTTTAGGCGGGGGGCAAAGAAGCCGGGCCTGTGTCCAAATCAGCCGGCCGGCCATCTGAGGCCACCAAGCACTGGTTGAGGCCTTGCAAGAAAATATCGCGAGGCAATTCGATGCCGATGAACACCATCTTGCTCACCCGAGGCTCCTGCTCCCCCCAGGGCGGGCCGAGGTCGCTGCCCATCAGCTGGTGCACGCCTTGAAAAATCACCTTGCGCTCGCTGCCCTGCATGTTCAAGACGCCTTTGTAGCGAAACATGCGCGGGCCATAGATATTGACCACGGCGCCCAAAAAATCCTCCAGCCGACGCGCATCAAAGGGCTTGTCTGACCTGAACACAAAGCTCTTGACATCATCGTCATGGTGGTGATGGTGGCCCGGCCCGGCATGCTGGTTTTGGTGCGAGGGATGGTCGCAATGCTCTTCTGGACCGTGGTCATGGTGATCATGGTCGTGACCGTGGTCATGGCCAGCATGGCCGTGATCGTGCGGCTCGTCTTTCAAAAAGTCCGGGTCTATGTCGAGCTTGGCATTGAGGTTGAAGCCGCGCAGGTCAAACACCTCGCTCAAGGCGACATCGCCAAAATGCACGGCTTTTTGCGGCGCTCGGGGGTTCATGTGCTTGAGCCGGTGCATCAGGGCGTCTACCTCGGCGGGCAGCACCAGGTCAGTTTTGCTGATAAAAATCTGGTCAGCAAAGCCCACTTGGCGGCGTGCCTCCTGCCGGTCATTGAGCTGGACAGCGGCATGCTTGGCGTCGACCAGCGTCAAAATAGAGTCGAGCAAATAGCTCTCGGCAATTTCGTCGTCCATGAAAAAGGTCTGGGCTACCGGGCCAGGGTCAGCCAGGCCGGTGGTCTCGATCACGACCCGGTCAAACACCAGCTCGCCCGTGCGTTTTTTCTCGGCCAGGTCGCGCAGCGCGCCACGCAGGTCTTCGCGAATGGTGCAGCAGATGCAGCCATTGCTCATCTGGATGATCTGCTCTTGGGTGTCAGACACCAAAATATCGCTGTCTATGTTTTCTTCGCCAAACTCGTTTTCGATGACCGCAATTTTTTGCCCGTGGGCCTCGGTCAGCACACGCTTGAGCAGGGTGGTCTTGCCCGAACCCAGAAAGCCGGTGAGTATGGTGGCGGGAATCAGTGTCATGGCAATCCTGGGTGGTGACTTGGGTGGGGACAGATTATCTCCGCCCGAGGCTGCGCAATAAATAATTGGGGTCAGATTCCAATTAAATCGAGCTCCGGGCCGGCCAATCAGCCGAGGTTTGGCCCTGCTCAGAGCTTGCGCTTGGCGCGGGGGTGGGCGGCGTCGTAGGCGCGGGCGAGGTGCTGAAAATCGAGTCGGGTGTAGACCTGGGTGGTGCGGATGTTGGCATGCCCGAGCAGCTCTTGCACGGCGCGCAGGTCGCTGCTGGACTGCAGCAGGTGGCTGGCAAAAGAGTGGCGCAGCATGTGCGGGTGTACCGGCATGGCCAGGCCGGCCTGGCGGCTGCGCCGGCGCAGCCGCTGCCAGACCGACTGGGCCGTCAGCCGCGTGCCACTGCGCCCGATGAAGAGCGCCAATTGCTCGATGGGGCCCTGCTGGGTGCGCACAGCCAGCCAATTCTGCAGGGCCAGCAGTGCCTTGGAGCCAACTGGCACGCTGCGCCGCTTGCTGCCCTTTCCCAGCACATGGGCCTGGGCTGCCTGCAGGTCAATCCAGCCGCGCGCCTGGGCACTGGCATTGACATCCAGCCCGGTCAATTCACTCACCCGCAGGCCGCTGCCATAGAGCAACTCCAGCATGGCCGTGTCTCGGGCCACCAGCCAGGGTGCATCAGTGCTGGCATCAAAGTCAGCCAGTTGCATGGCCTGGTCAACCCCCAGCGCCTTGGGCAGGGGTTTACCAGCTTTGGGCGCACGCACGTCCTGCACCGGGTTGCTGGCGACCTGATCGGTGCGCCCCAGCCAAGTGTAAAAACCGCGCCAGCCCGACAAAATGAGGGCGATGCCGCGCGCGCTGCGTCCGCGCGAATGCATTTGCGCGGCCCAGCGCCGGATCTGGGTGTTTTGAACCTGCTCGAGCGCCAGATCAGCCTCGGCGGCATGGGCCCGAAGTTTGTGCAAATCGATCGCATAGAGGCTCAGTGTGCGCTCGGCCAGGCGTTTTTCGACCCGGGCGTGCAGCAAGTAGCGCTCGCACAGGGCCTGGGCGGCAGCAGGGTTGTGGGCCACGGCCAAGCCTGCTTCAGTGCCGGTGAAGGGGAGATAGGGCCGCCCCACACAGTTCAGCCAGACGCTCAAGAAACTCGGTGCCCATGGCATTGTTGAAGCGCTGCGAATCGGGCGAGGCGAGCACCAACAGGCCAAACAAAGCACCGGTGGCACCGTCAGCCAGCGGCAGACGCAGCGGCAAAATAGCCAGCGAAGCAACCGCCAGGGGATCAGGCAGCCAGGCGGTCACCTCAAAACCGGTGTTCAGGCCGCAAAACGGCTCCTCAAGTGCGCTGGCAAACCCGATGAGCTCCGGGCTCACCCCTTGGGTGAACACGGCCTGCTCCCAAGCTGGGGCCACATCCCACAGACGCAAACCGACCTGCGGCACAGAAAACCGGGTGGCAACCTCGCGCGTGATGTGCGGCGGCAACTCGGCACCGCCAGCGGCGCCAAACAGGCTGCTGGCCCAGCGCAGCAGGCGCGCGCAGAGCAGCAGGTTCTCGTTGCCATGGCGCAGCAGGTCCATCAGTCGGTTCTCCAGCACCTTGATTTTCTCGCGCAGCATTTCGGCTTGGCGTTCTTGCAGACTGACCGCGCGCTGATGGTGCGGGCTGGTCAGGTGCACTGCAGCCAGCAGTTCGGCATGGCGCTCAAAAAAATCCGGGGTGCTGGCCAGGTAGTTGGCGATATCGTCTTCGGTGATGGGCTGTGTCAGGGGCGTGCTCATAGGCGTGTTCATGGGTGGTTAAAAATTGGTGCTGGGATATTCACGGCGCATCGGGCAGGTCAACCTGGCCTTCAAATACCGGCTTGGCTGGGCCAGTCATACGTACATTGGCCTGGCCGCCAGGCCAGTCGATGGTGAGTTCGCCGCCGCGGGTTTGAACCTGCACCCGGTTCGCCAACAGGCCCTGACGAATGCCGGCCACCACCGCCGCGCAGGCGCCACTGCCGCAGGCCAGCGTCTCGCCAACGCCGCGCTCAAAAACGCGTAAGCGCACGTGATTGCGGTCTGTGACTTGCAAGAAGCCAGCGTTCACGCGCCGCGCAAAGCGCCGGTGATTTTCAATGCCTGGGCCCTGCAGCGCGACCGGAGCCGCATCCACATCGGTGACCAACTGGACCGCATGGGGGTTGCCCATGGACAGCACCGCCAGCCAGACCACCGCGCCATCGGGCAGGTCCAGCGGCCACTGCTGCCATTCGCCCCAATCTCGGGGCTGCAGGCCGGCGCTGTCAAAAGGCACATCGGCGAGCTTAAATACCGGCCGCCCCATATCCACCGTCACCTGCCCGTCGGGCTGGAGTTGCGGCTCAATCAGGCCGGCCAGGGTTTGCACCCGCAAGCTGGTTTTGGTGCTCAGCCCGCGGTCATGCACAAAGCGGGCAAAGCAGCGCGCGCCATTGCCGCACTGTTCAACCTGCTGGCCGTCGGCGTTGTGGATCAGGTATTCAAAATCAATGCCCGGCGCGGGGGACGGGCGCACTGACAAAATCTGATCGGCGCCAACGCCGAAGTGCCGATCGGCCAGCCAGCGGTACTGCGCCGATGAGAGGCCATAGCACCGCTGGGTCTCGTCGAGCACAACAAAATCATTGCCGGCGCCCTGCATTTTGGTGAACGGGATTCGCATGGCGGAATTATCCGCTTATCCTCTGGGGCTTTAGACCCACGAACAAGGCCAAACATGCGTATCAATGACTGGACTCCCGAGCGCAAACCCCAGCCGCAGGCGCTGGTAGACGCCATCCTGGCGCGCCGCGGTGGCCGCCTGCTCAACCTGGACCGGGCCTTGCTCTGGAGTGAGCCGGTGGCGCGGGGCTGGAATGTTTTTCTCAAGGCGGTTCGCACCGAGTTGCCAACCAGCCGCAAGCTGCGCGAGCTTGGCATCTGCACCGTGGCACTGCTGACCGGCGCCGACTACGAGTACCACCACCATGCGCCCGATTTTCTGGCCGCCGGTGGCACAGCAGCCGAGCTCGAGGCACTGCATCGTGTGGTGTCGGCTGATGCACGCAGCGCCAGCAGCGACCCCGCGCTGGGTGAACTCGAAGCACTGGTGGTGCGCTACGCGGCGCAAATGACGCTTGATGTAACGGTTGGCAACGATGTGTTTGAGGCGCTACGTCGGCATTTTGACGAAACCCAGATCGTCGAACTCACCAGCGCCATTGCCGCCTACAACATGGTGGCGCGCCTGCTGGTGGCACTGGGCGTCACAGCCGAGACCTGAGGCACAGCCAGTGGCGGGCGGCTTCAGTCGGCCTTGATGTTGTTGTCCCGCACTACCTTGCCCCACAGGTCCATTTGCCGCTCGATGTAGACGCGCGCGGCCTCGGGCGTGCCGCCCACCACGTCAATGCCCTGGGCGTCAAGACGCCGGGCCAGCTCGGGCGCTTTCAAAACCCGGTTGAGCGCCTCGTTCATGCGCGCCAGCACATCGGGCGGGGTACGGGCTGGGGCCAGCACGGCCCACCAGGCCGGTGCCTCAAAGCCGGCAAAGCCACTCTCGGCCAGCGTGGGCACCTCTGGCAGGTCGGGCGAGCGCTTGCTGGTGGTCACGGCCAGGGGGCGCAGGCGCTTGGAGTCGATCTGCGGCTTGAGCAAAAAAACCGAGCCAATGGCCAGCGGCACATGGCCGGCCAGGGCGTCATTCAACAAAGGGCCGCCGCCTTTGTAGGGGATGTGCTGAAAATCCAAGCCGTTGCCCTTGCCCAGCAGCGCCATTGCCAGATGGCCCAGACTGCCCGAGCCGATGGTTCCATAGCTCGCGCCTTTGGGCGTGCGTGCGGCGGCTACTGCGTCGGCTAGGGTTTTGAAATCAGAGCCCGCCGGCGTGGCTAACACCATCGCTCCGGTACCCACCAGCACCACGGGAACCAGGTCTTTTTTGGAGTCAAATGGCAGGCTCGGAATCAGGCTTGGGTTCACCCCATGGGTGTCAAACACCACCGCAAAGGTGTAGCCATCGGGGGGCGCGGCGGCCACCGCAGCCGCGCCGATCGAGCCCGAAGCGCCGCCCTTGTTCTCAACAATCACCGACTGGCCAAGTTGCTGTGACAGGGCCGGCGCCAACAGGCGCGCCACCTGGTCCACCGAGCCACCAGGCGGAAACACCGCCACCAGCTTGATGGACTGTTTGGTGGGCCAGGCCTGGGCCAGGGCTGTGAGGGGGTAGCTCAGTGAAAGCGCCAAAAGCGCTCCCACCGCGGGCCAACAGATGCGGCGGAACTGGCGAACACTTTGAATAGGGGGCATGGCTTGACTTCCAAAAAATAGTTGGCCCAACACGGGAGTCCAATGATAGGCCTTGCATGTCGGCCAGGGATAAGGTTTACGCAAACAAGCGCCCGAAGCTCTAGGAAGGCGCAGCCGATACTGCCTTTTTGGCCGCAAAATCCAGCCATGACCAGAACCTCTCAACTGCTGCACCCCCAGAGCACGCCCGCCCCCACCCGCCCAGCAGCCACCGTGCTCTTGCTGCGCGATGGCGAGGCCGGGCTCGAAGTGCTGATGACACGCCGCTCGCTGACGGCCAGTTTTGCGCCCGGCGCCTATGTGTTCCCGGGCGGCGGCATCGACCCGCTCGATGCCGCCAGCCACCCCATGGCCACACGCCGCACGGGCCAGAGCGCGCTGCACCTGACACAGGCCATTGCCGCCATACGCGAGAGCTTTGAAGAGCTCGGCGTGCTGCTGGCGCAACACCCTGACGGCCGAGCGGCTGACCAGCAGGATATTGCCGCGCTGGACCGCAGCCAGCCCTTGGCCGCCCAATGCCAGTCGCGCGGCCTGCTGCTGGCTGCCGATTCGGTGTTTGTGCTGGCGCATTGGGTGACCGACCGCGACCTGCCGCGCCGGTTTGACGTGCCTTTTTTGGTGGCGCGCATGCCGGCTGGGCAAACCCCAGTGGCTGACGGACGCGAGCAATTCGAGCCGGTCTGGGTGCGACCCGCCGACGCCTTGGCCCGCCACGAGGCCGGGCAGTTTTTCATCATCTTCCCGACCATCCGAACGCTCGAGCGGCTGCGGGCCTATGCCCATGTGGATGCGCTGCTGCAAGCCTGTGCCGCCACCGAAGAGCCGCTGTGGACCAGTTGTCCGCGCGCCGGCCTGCTGGCCGGGCGCGAAGCCCGCTACATGGAGCACGAGCAGCCCTACGGCGAACTCGCCCTGGTCTGCCCGGATGGGCAATTGCTGCATGCTTTGGACTGGCAGTGCGAGCAGCCGGTTGCGCTCTTGAAAAACCTGTTGCGCCTGACCGCGCCCAACCCGGGCGTAATGACCGGCCCTGGCACCAACAGCTACCTGGTGGGCGACCCGCAGACCGGCTACATCGCCATCGACCCCGGCCCGGCCGACCCGGCGCACCTGGAGCGTCTGTGGCGCGCCGCAGGTGGCGATATACGCATGATTGTGTGCACCCACTCGCATCCTGACCATTCCCCTGGTGCGCGGCCCTTGCAGGGCCTGTGCCAGCCGCAGCCGCCGATTCTGGGCCTGCCCTCGGCACCCACGGCACGCGAGAACAGCCGCTTCGAGCCAGACCGTTCACTAGAAAACAAGGCGCTGCTCACCCTGACCGGACAAGGGCCAGAGGGCGATTTGACCCACACCCTGATGGTGATCCACACCCCGGGCCATGCCGCCAATCACCTTTGCCTGCTGCTGCTCGAAGATGGTTTGCTGTTCAGCGGGGACCACATCCTCAACGGCGGCACCACCGTGGTGGATCCGCCCGACGGCGACATGAGCGCCTACCTTGACTCGCTGGACCACCTGGCTGAAGCCTGTGCTCAGCACCGCGTCGGCTTCATCCTGCCCGCCCACGGTTATGTCATCGGGGGTGAGGACGGCGTGGCCGTCGCCGCCATCACCCACCTCAAAGCCCACCGGCTCAAGCGAGAGGCCAAGATTTTGGCGGTGATGCAGGCGCAGCCCGAAGGCACGCCCGACGACTGGGTGGCCCGGGCCTACGACGATGTGCCCCCGCGCCTGTGGCCAGTGGCCAAGCGTTCGCTGCTGGCCCATGTGGCGCGCATCGAGGCTAGCCAGTCGTGACTGAGCCCGGCGAGCGCCTGGCCAAGCGGGTGGCAGCCCTCGTACCCTGCTCGCGCCGCGAGGCCGAACAGTACATTGCCGGCGGTTGGGTGCGGGTGGACGGCCGCGTGGTGGAGGAGCCGCAGCACCGGGTACAGCAACAGGTGATCACGCTGGACCGTGAGGCCAGCCTGCTCGGCGCCACATCGGCAACCCTGCTGCTGCACAAGCCGGCAGGTCATGACGATGGTCGCCTGGCACCAGACGGCCAGCGCCCCCGACCGGGCGATCCACCGCCGGCGCGGCAGTTGCTGACCCAGGCCAGGCAAATGGTCGGGGACGAAGCCAGTCAGCGCCTGCTCAAGCGCCACCTGGTCGGGCTGGACACACTGGTGCCGCTGGAGCCGGGCGCCAGCGGCTTGCTGGTCTTCAGCCAAGATTGGCGCGTGGCGCGCAAGCTGCTTGAGGACGCTGCCCTGATCGAGCACGAGGTGATGGTGGAGGTGGCTGGCGACATCAGCCCGGAGGCACTGCAGCGTTTGAACCGGGCACCAGACGGTGCAGCACCGGCGCGCGCCAGCGTCAAAATCAGCCTCAACAGCAACAGCGAGGGCAGCAGCCGGCTGCGCTGCGCTATCAAAGGAGGCCAACCGGGCCTGCTGGCCCGCTTGTGCGAAGACGCCGGCTTGCAGATCACCGGCATGCGGCGCATGCGCATCGGGCGCATCATGCTGGGCAGCTTGCCAGTCGGACAGTGGCGGTTTTTGTTGCCGCAGGAACGCTTTTAAGGCCTATCGGCCGAACTGGCTTGGCGCCAGCCGCTCGGTCGTCCAACGCAATAGATCGAACCACATTTGGCGCATTTCGGAATCGAGCGGCGTACGCAATGAGTTGGGCAACTCCACCGTCACCACCGGCACGCCCTTGTGGACGCCGCCGTAATTGCCCAAGGAGCCAGGAAAAATACCGACCTGATCGAGGTACAAACGGCCCAGCCGGGAGGGTGGCGTGTACGGGCCGTCAAAATCGAGCACGCCATAGGGCGCATGAATGCTGACGATCAGTTGAGGCTGAAAGCTGAGCATCTGCTGGTGCAAAAAACTCGACTCAGGCTCAGACAAGGCTTTTGGCCCGGGCCAGCGGCGCGGATCGCGTGCGGTGCGCTTTTCCCAATAAATTTTGGCGTCACGGGTCCAGTTGGGCGTGGGGAAATTTCGGTTCAGGTCAACCCCACTGGCATTGACCCGGGTGGGCGGGCGGGCAAACACGCCATCTGGATTGAGCACTGGCACAAAGCGCCAATGGATCGGCAGCGGCGTGTCCGCCGGGGGCTGGCTGGCCAAACGAATCCAGTGCAGGGCCACCGAGCCAGCAGACAACTCATCGCCATGAATGGCGCCCACCACCAACACCCGCAAACCCGGTTTGGCCGGCAGGATGTCACGCGTCCACAGGGGTTGCCCTTTGACCGAGCGAGCCGAGCCGGGCTGGAGCTGTGCTGCCTCACACAGTTCACGCCGCACATTGGGCAGGGTTGCTGCAAAGGCGGCGCAGGGCGACAGGGCAGAGGCTTGGGCGGACAGCCCCGGCGGGGGCGGCACCACTTGGGGCAGGGGCAGCGGTACGAGCAGCGGCAAGGGCGCGGGCGCAGCAGGTTTGAGCGCCTGGGGCCTTGCCACCCCGTGCGCCGCTGTCAACAACAGGACCAGACTGCACAAGCGAAAAAAAACCATGTTCCTCTTTGTCTACTCTCTTGATCTGCTCCCCTTCCCGCCTGACTCAAAAATGTGAAGCCTACCGATAAGCCGGATTCTGTGCACGGCGGTTGCCCGCCGCGTGACTGCCATCAATCTGGGCTGCTGGTCACCCAGCAGCTCGGTGCTACCTACCCGCACACTCCGGGGGCCCCGGTCATGGCGCTGCGGCGAACCGCCACGCTTTGCGTGTGCCTACTTGGTATTGCTGCGCGTAGAGATTGCCCGTTTCACCCGCCACCGGTTGCCCGGCGGCGACTCGTCTCTGTTGCTCTGATCCTCACCTTGTACCGTGCGCTTGCGCACCCGGCTTTCAGTGGACAGCTGTTAGCTGCTACGCTGCCCTACGCAGTCCGGACGTTCCTCCAGTGCCCTGTTTCCAGAGATGCACCAGCGGCAGTCTGGCAGGCTTCACGGCGGCATTATCGTGGGCTTTCATAACCATATGCCAAAGCCTGTCTGTACGAGCGCAGAAAA
Source organism: Comamonadaceae bacterium (assembly GCA_014190675.1). Taxonomy (GTDB): domain Bacteria; phylum Pseudomonadota; class Gammaproteobacteria; order Burkholderiales; family Burkholderiaceae_C; genus Rhodoferax. Next base: position 11,632 of record BJGT01000032.1, read on the forward strand.
TACAGAGCTCACCACTGCGGAGCCCCACCATGAAAGCTGACAGCATTCTCGACACCATCGGCGACACCCCCCATGTGCGCATCAACCGCCTGTTTGGACCCCAGGCGAAGGTCTGGATCAAGTCCGAGCGCAGCAACCCAGGCGGCTCCATCAAGGACCGCATCGCACTGGCCATGGTGGAGGACGCCGAACGCACTGGCACGCTGCAACCTGGCGGCACCATCATCGAACCCACTTCGGGCAACACCGGCGTCGGCCTGGCCATGGTGGCGGCGGTCAAAGGCTACAAACTGATTTTGGTGATGCCCGACAGCATGTCGATCGAGCGGCGCCGCCTGATGCTGGCCTATGGCGCAAGCTTTGAGCTCACCCCGCGCGAAAAAGGCATGAAAGGCGCCATTGCCAGGGCCGCAGAGTTGGTGGCGGCAACCCCGGGCGCCTGGATGCCACAACAGTTTGACAACCCGGCCAATATTGATGTGCATGTGCGCACCACCGCTTTGGAAATCCTGGCTGACTTTCCGGGCGGACTTGACGCCCTGATCACCGGCGTGGGCACTGGCGGCCACCTGAGCGGCTGCGCGCAGGTGCTCAAAACCTACTGGCCCCGCCTGAAGGTCTATGCGGTGGAGCCCCAGGCTTCACCGGTGATCTCGGGCGGCGCACCGGCGCCCCACCCGATCCAGGGCATTGGCGCGGGATTCATCCCAAAAAATCTGAACACCGCGCTGCTGGACGGCGTGATCCAGGTCGAGGCCGAGGCCGCTCGCGAAATGGCCCGTCGCAGCGCACGTGAAGAAGGCATGCTGGTGGGCATCTCCAGCGGCGCCACCCTGGCCGCCATTGCCCAAAAGCTGCCCGAGCTACCGGCCAACGCCACCGTGCTGGGTTTCAACTACGACACCGGCGAGCGCTACCTGTCGGTCGAGGGATTTTTACCCGGCTAAACCAACAGGCCAGGGGCTGGGGCGGCAAGACTGAGAGCTCTTGATGTCAATTAGCAACGGCTCGAACGATAGTCGGTACCACCGGCAGGCCCGCAGCCTGCCAACTATCCAAACCGCCCCGGTACCAACCCACTTGGGCATAGCCCAGATTTTTGGCACGCATTGCGGCGTTGACACCATGCCACCACTCCCGATTCTTCGCAAAGAAAATAATCGGTGCTGAGGCATCAGGACTGAGCAACTTTAAAAGGCCGTGAAACCTAGCTTGGTAGGCTAATTCCCTATTCGTATCATCAAACGCCAATCCACCACGCAGCAGACTTTGCGCGCCGGGCAGGGTGCTGCCAGATTGGCCTACATCGATCAGGACCGGTGGCGCCACACCCTTGAGAGCCAGAACAAGCGCCTGCGTTCCGAAGGTTTGAATACCGTCGATTTTTTGCGGGGTTGAGTCAAGCAACTTTTGGGTTCGCAAACCTTTGGCGCTAGTCATACCACCGCCATATTCCTCGTTCGCGAAAAACTTTTCTGAAGGTGCAGCAAGTTTCGCCAAAGCGTCGATTGAGTTCAACTTGTCGGCAGAATAAAACCCGCGAAGGTCAAAGTCGTTGACGACCTGGGTCTCGCACAGCCGAGCGGCCCTGTCAAGACCGTGGTTGCAATGGTAAATGGCGCCAAAAAAAGCCATTTCAGGGCTTGCCTGGTCGCTCAATACGCCAAGACCCTGCCCGGTTACAGGAACAGCTAGCGCCTTGTTTTCTTTGGCATTGACCAGGCCGATGGTTCGAAAATTGACAATCAAACGCCTGCAATTTTCTGATGCACACTGACTGATCATCAATTCCCGGTAAAAGTCCTCCAAATCAAGAAAACCCTGATTTAGCTCCCTTCCAAATATTTTCGGGATTTCCCTTAGCTTTTCGGGCACTTCAATCTTGGTCAAGTCGCTGCTGGTGATGATCCCCAAGGTCAGTGCGTCTTGATCCTTGAATTCGGTGCAATCTTTGCGTAAAGATTGAGAGGACACGCAGTGATAGGTCACGCGTGCCGGCAGTCTTTTTGGATCAAAAACCCTGAGCAAAGAGCCCGCATCCTGCATGCTGTACAGCGCTTTGTTGATGACATCCGAATTGAATTTATCTCCCATGCGCAATTTGTAAAAAGCATAAATTTGCCCAGCCTGCTGCGGACTCACGATTTTTGTGTCTTTATCGTGCGGGCCATGAATTCCGATATAAGTCTGGTCCGGCCGGAAAGCGTCTGAAAAGGTACGCTCCTTCCCGCCCAAAAAGATGATTGAGCAGGCCGAAGCGCAATAACCAGCAGCGACCGTGCTGAGCCCTTTTTCGGCGATTCTGCGCCCTATTGTCATGCCGGTCCAAAGGTCACCCCCGGGAGAATTGAGTAGTACGACCCGCTCAACGCCAGGCTGTTCAGTCACTGTGACAAACTTGATGTAGTCCTCGCCCACGACTGGACCAGTTGCGAAAACCGAGTTTCCCTGCACGACGAAAGTCATGGCAACCGCACCAGCAGAAAAAATAAATCCAACGAATAGAAAACACACCAGGCGCAACATAGAGGTCCCAAAATTTGATTGTTGATGCACGCCACTGGCCAGCAGCTCTGCGAGTTTACTCACCACCAAGCGATGCCTACGGCCCTAAAGCTATGGTCCGCCTTATCATCTCTCGCTGCTTGATCACCACGAGCCCGACATGATTCGCCTGACCGAACTCAAACTACCTCTGTCCGCCATGCCAGCGCAGGCCCTGCGGGCGGCCGATGCGCCTTCTGAAACAGAGGCTGACCGGGCGCCTGCTGCCCATCCCGTGGCTGCGCTCAAGGCCCTGTGTGCCCAGGCCCTGGGGCTGGAACTTGCGGCGATCGCGCAACTGCAGGTGTTTAAACGCAGCTTTGACGCCCGCAAGGCAGATCTGTTGGCGGTCTTTATTGTCGATGTGACCTTGAACGATCCTGGCCAAGAAGCCGGGCTGCTTGCGCAGTTGCAGCAGCACCCGCACATCAGCGCCACGCCCGATATGGCCTACCTGCTGCCTGGCCAGGCCCGCGCGGTGCTGCCAGCGCGCCCGGTGGTGGTGGGTTTTGGCCCCTGCGGCATATTCGCCGCACTCTTGCTCGCACAAATGGGGCTGCGCCCCATCGTGCTCGAACGCGGTAAAAGCGTGCGCCAGCGCACCAAGGACACCTGGGGCCTGTGGCGCGAGAACCGGCTGCAACCCGAGTCCAATGTGCAATTTGGCGAGGGCGGCGCCGGCACTTTTTCTGACGGCAAGCTGTGGAGCCAGATCAAGGACCCGCGCCACCTTGGCCGCCACGTGATGCAGGAGTTCGTCAAGGCAGGTGCACCGCCAGAGATCCTGGTCGATGCGCACCCGCACATCGGCACCTTCAAGCTGGTCAAGGTGGTGGAGCGGCTGCGCGAGCAAATCATCAACCTGGGCGGCGAGGTGCGCTTCGAGCAACGTGTGACCGATGTGTTTTTGACAGATACCGCCCCTGACGGCCAGGGCCGGAGGCAAAAAATTCGGGCGCTGGCGGTGTTTGATACGGCCACGCAGACGCCTTATGAACTCGCCGCCGAGCAGGTGGTGCTGGCGCTGGGGCACAGCGCGCGCGACACCTTTGCCATGCTGCACGCGCGTGGCGTCTTCATGGAGGCCAAGCCGTTTTCGATCGGTTTTCGCATCGAGCACCCACAAAGCGTGATCGACCGCGCCCGCTGGGGCCGGCATGCCGGCCACCCGCTGCTGGGTGCGGCCGAGTACAAGCTGGTGCACCATGCCACCAATGGCCGTGCGGTCTACAGTTTTTGTATGTGCCCGGGTGGCACGGTGGTGGCCGCCACGTCCGAACCCGGGCGGGTGGTGACCAACGGCATGAGCCAATACTCGCGCAACGAGCGCAACGCCAACGCCGGCATCGTGGTGGGCATTGACCCGCGCGACTACCCGAGCGACCCGGCGGCCTTTGAGGCTACGTTGGGCCCAGGCTTAGGCTTGGAGCCCAAATCAGGGCAGGCGCAGCATCCGTTGGCCGGCATCGTGCTGCAACGCCAGTTGGAATCACAGGCCTATGTGTTGGGCGGGAGCAATTACGAGGCGCCCGGTCAATTGGTGGGTGATTTCCTCGCAGGCCGGCCATCGCGCCAGCTCGGCAGCGTCACACCCTCCTACAAGCCCGGCGTGCACCTGGGGGATCTGAGCCAGGCCCTGCCCGGCTATGCAATCGAGGCGATCCGCGAGGCGCTACCTATTTTTGGCAAAAAAATCAAAGGGTTTGACATGGCCGACGCGGTACTGACCGGGGTCGAAACCCGCACCTCTTCGCCGCTCAAGATCACCCGCGGCGACGATCTGCAAAGCCTCAACACCGCCGGCCTGTACCCGGGCGGTGAAGGCGCCAGCTACGCCGGCGGCATCCTGTCAGCCGGTGTGGACGGTATCCGGGTGGCTGAAGCGGTGGCACGCCGGATGCTGGTCTGACGGTTCATCGTTTGGGGCTGACTGTTTGGGTCTTTTTGGCGCTCCAGTCAAGCGGCGCCAGGGACTGCAACTACTTTCATTTTTGGTACACCGGTCAAGGCGGCGCCGGGCTAAGCGACTGCGCTCGTGTCCCCCAGACACAGGTGCCCTTCGGACCCCCGCGTCTTCCTCCTTGACCTCGCTCCGCCGCTCAGCCCACCGCCACCTTGACAACCCTCGCAAGCCAGCACTGGTCCCCCGCATTCAGGTATTGCGTCTAACCCGAACAGAGAGGGGACGGCGTGCCTGGTGGAGCGAGGTCAAGGAGGAGCGCGCAGGGCGGGGGACACGAGCGGAAGCGGGCACGCCGTTCCCGCCAACGCCAGAGGGCCGAACAGATAGGGGACGGCGTGCCTGGTGCAGCGAGGTCAAGGAGGAGCCCGCAGGGCGGGGGACACGAGCGGAAGCGGGCACGCCGTTCCCGCCAACGCCAGAGGGAGAAGCCAAAAGCAGAGGCCAGCCCCAACAACGCAGGGATTGACCTCAACCTTGTGCCCAGTGTCAGGCCGTCTGCAGCGCAGCAATGCGCTCTTCAATCGGCGGGTGGGTGCTGAACAACTTGCCGATGCCCCCGGCAATGCCCATGGCCGCCACGCTCTTGGGCAATTCACCAGGCACCATGCCGCCCAGGCGGGCCAGAGCGTTGATCATGGGCTGCTTGCGGCTCATCAATTGGGCGGCGCCGGCGTCCGCCCGGAACTCGCGCTGGCGGGAAAACCAGGCCACCACCATGGCCGCGGCGAAACCGAGCAAGATGTCAAGCACGATGGTGGTCACGTAGTAGCCCATGCCGGGGCCGCTGCTGCGGTCGTCGCCACGGCGCAAAAAACTGTCCACCGCATAGCCAATGACCCGGCTGAGGAAAACCACAAAGGTGTTCATCACGCCCTGAATCAGCGTCATGGTGACCATGTCGCCATTGGCCACGTGGGCGATTTCGTGGCCGATCACGGCCTCAACTTCTTCTCGCGTCATGCCCTGCAACAGGCCGGTGCTGACTGCCACCAGGGCCGAATTTTTGAAAGCACCCGTGGCAAAGGCATTGGGTTCGCCATCAAAGATGCCAACCTCGGGCATGCCGATGCCGGCTTTCTCGGCAAACTTACGCACGGTCTCGACAATCCAGGCCTCGTCAACATTTTGTGGCTGCTCGATGACCCGAACGCCCGAGGTCCACTTGGCCATGGGCTTGCTGATCAGCAGCGAGATGAAGGCGCCGCCAAAGCCCATGATCAGCGCGAAGCCCAGCAGCGCGCCCAAGTTGAGGCCATTGGCGGTAAGAAAGTTGTTGACGCCAAGCAGGCTTGCCACAATGCCCAGCACCACCACCACCATCACGTTGGTCAGTACAAAAAGCAGGATTCGTTTCATTTTCTTCCTTGGTAAATAGCCCGCGAGTGCAGGCCAGTGGCGCGAATATTAGGGGCGATGGGCAGGAAATCAAGCGTTGAGCGGCTAATCCGACAAACTGTCCGGTTATTCGGATGATCGAAAAACACGGCGATCTTGGTAAAAATCCGGGCTCTGGTTGGCGGGCCACCAACCTGGCACCCCGAGCAGGGGCAGCGGCGCAAACGGCTTGGCTGCCAACTGCGCCGGGCACAGTGTGGCCGCCACCCACGCGTCGAGCTCAGCCGGCCCAGGGCTTTGCGCTTGCACCAGCAGCACATGGGCGGTGATGGCTTTTCTGGGCTCCACCAGTTTCTCCAGCAGTGCGTGGCCGAACAGCAACAACTGCGCCTGGGCCCACAGCGGCCGCAGATCGACAAACAAGGTCTGCCAACGCTTGGCCAGCAGCGCCTCCCACAGCGGCGCGGGTGCGCGCAACAAAGCGCCGTTTTCGTCAAACAGGGTCAGTGCATCGCGCAGCGGGCCGCGCACCGGCCCAACGCCGTGGGCGGCGATGTGCTGCGCCTGCAACTGGTTCAGCCGGCCCTTGGTGCAGGGAAATTGGTGCCACACCAGGCCATTGAAAAAATCATGCAAACCCTCCCGCACCGGGCACTGTTGGCGGCTGAAAATAAAGCTCTCGTAGGCTTCTCCGGCGGGCAGGGCATCTTGTGGCACAAAGGCCACCGGCGCGCCCGCTGGCCCGGCGCAGGCATTGAGCGCGGCATGCAGAGCCCGCCCGTGCATCACCTGTTGCGCCACCTGCTGCCCGATGCCGGCCCACGGCTCTAGCCAGGGGGCCTGCCAATCGATGCGACTCAGACCATGCGCCACGGCAGTGTTTCGCCGCTACGCAGCGGTTTGAGCTCGGCCTGGCCAAAAGCAAAAGATTCAGGGGGTGTCCAGGCTTCTCGCTGCAAGGTGATCTGTCCGGTATTGCGCGGCAGACGGTAAAAGTCGGCCCCATGGAAGCTGGCAAATCCCTCTAGCCGATCGAGCGCGCCCATGCCATCGAATGCTTCGGCGTAGAGGGCCATCGCCGCATGCGCGGTGTAACAACCGGCACAACCACTGGCATGCTCTTTCAGGTGAGCCGCGTGGGGAGCGCTGTCGGTGCCCAGAAAAAACCTTGCGCTGCCGCTGACAGCTGCCTGAAGCAGGGCCTGGCGGTGCAGCTCCCGCTTCAACACCGGCAGGCAGTAGTAATGCGGGCGGATGCCGCCAGTAAAAATGGCATTGCGGTTGTACAGCAGGTGGTGTGCGGTGATGGTGGCTGCGGTGAAGTCGCAGGCCTGGGTCACATACTGGGCGGCCTCGCGGGTGGTGATGTGCTCAAGCACAATTTTTAGCTCGGGAAAATCATGCCGCAGCGGTCTGAGCTGGCTGTCGATGAAAACCGCCTCGCGGTCAAAAATATCCACCGCCGGATCGGTCACCTCGCCGTGCACCAGCAGCGGCATGCCGGCCTTTTGCATGGCCTCCAGCACCGGGTAGGTTTTGCGTATATCGGTCACGCCGGCGTCACTGTGCGTGGTGGCGCCAGCCGGATACAGCTTGAGGGCCACCACCCCGGCCGCTGTGGCCTGGCTGATCTCGGCGGCGCTCAGGTGGTCCGTCAGGTAGAGCGTCATCAGCGGCTCAAAGGCCAGGCCAGCCGGCACTGCGGCAAGAATGCGCGCTTTGTAGGCCAGCGCCGCCGCCGTGCTGGTCACCGGCGGCTTGAGGTTGGGCATGATGACGGCTCGGCCAAACTGCGCGGCGGTGTGCGGCACCACCGCTTGTAGCACTTCGCCATCGCGCAGATGCAGGTGCCAGTCGTCGGGGCGGGTCAGGGTGATGCGTTTGGTCATGGCCCTAATTGTCCCAAATCGCAGCGCTGGTTTGCCGCACTCAGGTGGCGGTGTGGCCAGGGCTGAGCGCGAAGCAACTGGAGGTCTCCATCGACTGGCTCACTCAGCGCTTTGCTGCAACGCCCACATCACTGCATAACGGCCATCGGCTGCCAGCAGCTGGGCATGGGTGCCGCGCTCGATGATGCGCCCGGCCTCCATCACAAGAATCTCATGCGCATCAACCACGGTGGACAGGCGGTGCGCAATCACCAGTGTGGTCTTGTTCTGCGCCACGCTTTGCAACTCGGCCTGGATGGCGCGCTCGTTGGCTGAATCGAGCGCCGAGGTGGCTTCGTCAAAAATCAGGATGGGCGGGTTTTTGAGCAGGGTGCGGGCGATTGCCACCCGCTGTTTTTCGCCGCCCGAGAGCTTGAGACCACGCTCGCCAACCATGGCCTCATAGCCCTTGGGCGTGGCACTGATGAAATCATGAATATGGGCCGACCTGGCGGCCTCTTCCACCTGCGCGCGGCTGGCACCGGGTTGCCCGTAGGCAATGTTGTACTCAACCGTGTCATTGAACAACACAGTGTCTTGGGGAACGATGCCAATGGCCTGGCGCACCGAGGTCTGGGTAACCTGCTTGATGTCCTGTGCATCCAGCAGGATACGCCCCTGCTGAACATCATAAAAACGGAACAGCAGGCGCGCCAGCGTTGACTTGCCCGAACCCGATGGCCCAACCACCGCCACGGTTTTTCCGCCGGGTATCTCAAAGCTGATGTCTTGCAAAATCGGCCGTGCCGGGTCGTAAGCGAAATGCACCTGCTCAAAGCGCACATGGCCAGCCCGCACCGACAGGGCAGGCGCGCCGGGGCGGTCGGCAATCTCTCGCTCGCGCTCCATCAGCGTGAACATTTTTTCCAGGTCGGTCAGGCTTTGCTTGATTTCGCGGTACAGCACGCCCAAAAAACCTAGCGGAATGTAGAGCTGAATCATGAAGGCGTTGACCATGACCAGGTCGCCCAACGTCATGCGCCCGTCCACCACGCCTTGGGTTGCCCGCCACAGCATGGCCACCAGGCCAACGGCAATGATCAGTTGCTGCCCGGCGTTGAGCAGGCTCAGCGTGGTCTGGCTCTTGATCGCAGCGCGGCGGTAGCGCTCCAGGTTTTCGTCATAGCGCCTAGCCTCAAACTCTTCGTTGTTGAAGTACTTGACGGTTTCGTAGTTGAGCAGCGAGTCAATCGCCCGGCTGTGGGCAGTGGAGTCGAGCTCGTTCATTCGTTTGCGAAACTGGGTGCGCCACTCGGTCACGGCAACCGTGAAGCTGATGTAGAACACCAGCGCTATCACGGTGATCCAGGCAAACCAGACATCAAACTTGACCGCCAGCAGCGTGAGCACCAGCGTGACCTCGATCAGGGTCGGGATGATGCTGTAGAGCGAGTAAGAAATCAGCGAATGCACGGCGCGGGTACCACGCTCGATGTCGCGTGTCATGCCGCCGGTCTGGCGCTCCAGATGAAAGCGCAGGCTCAGGGCATGCAGATGGCGAAACACCTGCAGCGAGATGCTGCGTGCTGCGCCCTCGGTGGCCTTGGAGAAAACCAAGTCGCGCAATTCGGCAAAAAGTGTGGTCGACAGGCGCAGCAGGCCGTAGGTCAGCAGCAGCGCCGCTGGCACCACCAGCAGCGCTGCTGCCAGCATGCCGCCGGGGGGGTTCATGGTGTCAACCAGTTGCTTGAGCAGCAGCGGAACACCCACATTGGCCATTTTGGCAGCAACCATAAAGGCCAGTGCCGCCAGCACCCGCCATTTGTACTGCCATAGGTAGGGAAACAGGCGACGCAGGGTGCTCCAGTCAGAAGAAACTGGGCCAGCCGCGGCAGCGCCAAGGTTAGCGGGAGGGGGTGGGCTGAGTTCGCCGGAGCGGCGCATGGGTGACAATCTAAGGCGATACCGAAACCCGGATTGTGCCCATGTCTGCAACTACCAGCGCCAAGGCGCCGCCCCAGGTCGACCTGCCCAGCGACCAGGAGCTGGTGCTCAAGGTCATCCCCATGCCCGCCGACTGCAATGCCAATGGTGATATTTTTGGCGGTTGGGTGATGGCGCAGGTCGACCTAGCCGGCTCGGTGGTACCGGCGCGCTATGCCGGCGGGCGCATGGCCACGGTGGCAGTCAATGAATTCGTCTTCAAGCAGCCGGTAAGAGTGGGAGACATCCTGTCGTTTTTTGCCAAGCTCACACGCATCGGCCGCACTTCGATCACCGTCAAGGTGGAGGTTTACGCCGAGCGCTTTCGCTCGCAGGGCAAGTACATCAAAGTCACTGAGGCCTCAGTGACCTATGTTGCCATCGACGACGCCGGCCAGCCGCGCGAATTACCCAAGCCCGCCGATCCAAGCCATTGATCTTTACCCACAGCAAATCACATCAGCGACGGGTGGCGCCATCACAGGCCAACACGCGCGCCGCCGACGTGACTTTCATTTGAAGAGCCCCTCTGGGTCGGGGTACTGGTGAAAACCCTCTCTGGTGAAAACCCTGTTGGTAATTTTCTGCTTTGCAGCTACAAACCGGGGTGTTAAAACTGGAGGCAGAGTGCAAATTCTTCAACTGGTGATCAGCGGAATTGCACAGGGTTGCATTTATGGGCTGATCGCCCTTGGTTTCGTGCTGATTTACAAAGCGACAGAGACCGTCAGCTTCGCCCAAGGCGACCTGATGATGCTAGGCGCCTTTGGCGGCCTGCTGGGCCTGAGCCTGCTTGGTTTTCCTTACTGGCTGGCCATCCTGTGTGCAGTGGCCGGCATGGGGATTTTTGGCATGGGCCTGGAACGACTGGTGATTCGGCCGATCCTGGGGCAGCCAGCCTTCTCTGTCGTGATGCTGACTATTGGGATTGCCTATGTGGCGCGGGGCCTGATCACCATGGTGCCCAACATTGGCACCGACACCCACAACCTGCCGGTGCCCTACAAAGACGAGCTCTGGCGCCTGGGGGGCCTGGTGATTAATGTTGAGCAAGTGGTGGTCATCGGTGCGACCGCCCTGCTGTGTGGCTGTCTGTACGCGCTTTTTCGTTACAGCAAACTGGGCATTGCCATGCAGGCCGCGTCTCAAAACCAACTTGCCGCCTACTACATGGGCATACCGGTCAAACGCCTCAACAGTCTGGCCTGGGGTTTGGCTTCGGCGGTGGCGGCTATTGCCGGCCTGCTGCTCGCACCCATCACCTTTGTGCATGCCAACATGGGGTTTATTGGCCTCAAAGCCTTTCCGGCGGCAGTGGTCGGCGGTTTTGGCAGTTTGCCCGGGGCCATCGTCGGCGGCCTGGTGATTGGGCTGGTCGAATCGCTGGCGGGCTTTTATCTGCCCGAAGGCTTCAAAGACACCGCCGCCTACATCGTGGTTCTGCTCATGCTGGTGATCAAACCCACCGGCTTGTTTGGCGAAAAACTGCGGAAAAAAGTCTGACATGCGCTTCATCTTCAAGACCGAATACGACCAGGACATCAGGCTGGTCAAGCATGGCGGGCACTTGTTCTGGTACGGTGTTTTGATGCTGCTGCTGTTGGCCGCGCCTTGGTTGCTCGCGGAGTATTGGCTGGCCCAGCTCACCTTTGTGCTGATTTACTCGCTGGCTGGCCTCGGGCTGATGCTGCTGGCTGGTTACACGGGCTTGTTTTCACTCGGCCATGCCGCGTTTTTGGGGGTTGGCGCCTACACACAGGCGGTGCTCACCAATGCCGGCCTGCCCTTTGTGCTGGCCCTGGCCAGCGCGGCCGCACTGTCAGCAGCAGTGGGCTTTGTCGTGGGCCTGCCGGCACTGCGGGTCAAGGGCGTCTACCTGGGCATCGCCACACTGTCTTTTGGCTTTATTGTCGAAGAGGTGCTGGCCCGCTGGGAAAGTATCACCGGCGGTAATGCTGGCCTGCACATTAAAAAGCCAGTTTTTTTTGGCTGGCGCCTTGACAGCCCCGAAAGCTTTTATTTTTTATGTCTCGTGATCACGGTTGTGGCCACCCTGGGCATCCTGAACCTGCTGCGCGCACCCACTGGCCGTGCTTTTGTAGCCATTCGTGATTCTGAAATTTCAGCGCAAAGCATGGGGATCCATCTGGCGCACTACAAGACTCTGTCGTTTGCGCTGTCAGCGGGCCTGGCCGGCGTTGCCGGAGCCCTTTACGCGCACCAGTTGCAGTTCATCTCGCCAGACCAGTTCAATATTTTGCAATCCATCGATTTGCTGCTGATGGTCGTCGTCGGCGGGCTGGGCTCGATACATGGCGCTTTTTTGGGCGCCATCTTCCTGATCATCATGCCCCAGGCGATTGCTGTGCTCAAGGACTACCTGCCGTTGTTTGTGGCCCAGGCTCCCGGCCTGCAGGGCTTGGTCTACGGTTTGGTGCTGATCGCTTTTGTGCTGTTCGAGCCGATGGGCCTGTACGGTCGCTGGCTCAAAGTGCGCACCTACCTGCAGCTGTTTCCATTTTACCGCCAGGGCCTGTTCAAGCGGCAAAAATCATTCCAAAAATCGGATCGCTTGAGATGATGCTGACCCCCACGCTTGCTGCTGCGCGTGCTGCGATGCCCCCCGAGGGGGCGAACCCCGCCTTGGGGCGGCCCGGCGGCGGGGGTTTTCTGGCCCCCACGCTTGCCGCTGCGCGTGCTGCGCTGCCCCCCGAGGGGGCTAATCCACCTTGGGGCGGCCCGGCGGTGGATTCCCTTGCCCCCGCGCTTGAAGTTGTGGCCCCCACGCTCGGCACTGCGTGTCCTTCGCTGCCCCCCGGGGGGGCGAACCCCGCCTTGGGGCGGCCCGGCGGCGGGGGGAGGCGTCATGTCTGATGCGCTTTTGTCAGCCAAAAATCTGAGCATGCGCTTTGGGGGGGTATTGGCGGTCAACAAAGTCAGCTTTGATGTCAGGCAGGGCGAGGTGTTCACCCTGATCGGGCCCAATGGTGCGGGCAAAACTACGGTGTTCAACCTGATCAGCCGTATCTACACGCCCAGCACCGGCGAGATCGATTACCTTGGGCCGCAGGGCCTGGTCTGTCTGAGCAACCAGGCGCCGCAGGCGGTTGCAGGTCTGGGCATTGCCCGCACTTTCCAGAACATCGAATTGTTTGAACACGCCACCGTATTGCAAAACCTCTTGATCGGCCACCACACCCGGCGCAGCAGTGGCCTGTGGCAAGACCTGTTTTTTAGCTCGGCGACCCGTGCAGCAGAGGTCCAGGCCCGGCAAAAGGCCGAGGAAGTGATCGATTTTCTCGACCTGCAGCATCACCGAGACGCCATGGTGGCCGGCCTGCCCTATGGCGTGCGCAAGGTGGTGGAGATGGCCCGTGCCCTGTGCTCCGAGCCGCGCCTGCTGCTGCTCGACGAACCCTCCTCCGGGCTGAATGTCGAAGAAACCGACGACATGGCCTTCTGGATCCAGGACATACAGCATGAGCTGGGCATCTCGGTGCTGATGGTGGAGCACGACATGCGCTTGGTGTCTACCGTTTCAGACCGGGTGCTGGCGATGAACCAGGGCGAGGTACTGGCCATGGGCACGCCGCGCGAAGTACAAACCGACGCCGCTGTGATCGAGGCCTATCTGGGCACGGCAGAAGACACCAGCGGCCTGCGCCGCAACACACCATGAGCGACTCTCCGCCACCCGTGAGCGATCTGCCGGTGCTCAAACTGCTCAATGTGGAGAGCGCCTATGGCCCAATTAAAGCCATACGCGGTGTCAGCCTGCAGGTACGCCGGGGTGAAATAGCCACCGTGCTGGGATCCAATGGCGCGGGCAAGACCACCATCCTGAAAACCATCTCCGGCATCATTGATCCGCGCAAGGGGCGGGTCGAGTTCAAGGGCGAGGACATCACAGCGCGGGATCCGGCTTTTATTGTGCAACAGGGCCTGAGCCATGTGCCCGAAGGCCGTGAGGTGTTTGCACTGCTCAGCGTGCACGACAACCTGCTGATGGGCGCCTATACCCGCCAAGACCGTGATGCGGTAGCTGCTGACATGGCGCTGGTGTACAGCTACTTCCCCATCCTGCGCGAGCGGGCAACGCAAGATGCCGGCCTGTTGTCGGGTGGGCAGCAGCAGATGCTGGCGATATCGCGGGCCCTGATGGCCAACCCCGACCTGATGCTGCTTGACGAGCCCAGCCTGGGCCTGAGCCCGAAACTCACCAAAGAGATTTTTGAGATCGTGTTGCGCATCAACCGCGAGCGCGGCACCACGATTTTGCTGGTGGAACAAAACGCCAACATGGCACTCAACGCCTCCGACTACGGCTATGTCCTAGAGAACGGCCGCATCGTGATGGAAGACAGCTGCGCCCGCCTGCGCGAAAAAGACGACATCAAAGAGTTCTACCTCGGACTCAAAGAAGACGGTATGCGCGGCGAGCGCCGCTGGAAGAAAAAGAAAACATGGCGATGAACACCACCCCCAGGCAACAAGCCACAACCCCGCCGCCGGGCCGCCCCAAGGCGGGGTTAGCCCCCCCGGGGGGCAGCGCAGCACGCGCAGCGGCAAGCGTGGGGGCCACACCATGACCGGCCTGTGGGATACCAGCCATATCCAGCCCTGCCACGACATCGTGATGGATGGCGAGACTATTCCGGCCATGTTCTGGAACGCTGTTAAGCAGCGGGGGCCCAAAGTCTGGCTACGGCAAAAGCATCTCGGCTTGTGGCGCAGCTGGACCTGGGACCAAACTGCAGTGGCGGTTCGAGAGATCGCAGGCGGCCTGCTCAGTCTGGGCTTTAAGCGCGGCGAATGCGCTTCCATCCTGGGAAATACAGCCGTGGAATGGGTCTGGGCCGACCTGGCCGTGTTGTCCTGCGCAGGCGTCTCCAACGGCATTTACCCCACTGACGCCGCCTCCCAGGTGCAGCACCTGTGCCAAGACTCTGGCACTCGGCTACTGTTTGTGGAAGACGACGAACAACTCGATAAAGCACTGGCAGTGCGTCCGGATTTGCCTGGCCTACAGAAGATCATCGTGTTTGACATGGAGGGCCTGCGTGGCCTCCAAGACCCCGACGTGATCGGCCTGGAAGCGCTGCGCGGGCTGGGCCGGGCCCACCTGGCGCAACACCCCGAGGCCCTGCAGCAACGCATTGACGCCTGCCGCCCTGAAGACCTGGCGATTTTGGTCTACACCTCGGGCACCACGGGCCGGCCCAAGGGCGCCATGCACTTGCACCGCGGCCTGGTGTTTACGGTGCGCGGCTACAACACGCTGGTGGCGCAGGATGAGCGCGACGAGCGCATGTGCTTTCTGCCGCTGTGCCACATCGCCGAGCGCATGGGCGGCGAGTATTTTTCGCTTTACACCGGCTCTATCCTCAACTTTGTGGAAAACCCCGAGACGATTCCGGAAAACGTGCGCGAGATCGCCCCAACTGTGTTCACCGCCGTGCCGCGGGTCTGGGAAAAGTTTTACTCGGGCGTGATGATTTCGCTCAAAGAAGCCGGCGCGGTGCAGCAGGCCGCCTACGCTTGGAGCATCGGCGTGGGCACCAGCATCGCCGAGCGGGTGCTGGCCGGTCAGTCGGTCAGCACCTGGCTCAAGTTCAAGTTTCAGCTGGCCCGCTGGCTGGCACTCAACAATGTGCGCAAACTCATCGGCATCCACCGTGCGCGCTATCTGGTCACCGGCGCAGCGCCTATTTCGCCTGACCTGGTGCGCTGGTATCTGGCCCTGGGCGTGCCCATGTTGGAGGTGTGGGGCATGACCGAGACCTGCGGCGCCAGCACCGGCGTGCCAGCCGACCGCATCAAACCGGGCTCCATCGGCCCGGCGGCGGGCTTTAACGAGGTACGACTCGACCCGGCCACAGGGGAAATACTGGTGCGAGGAACGAATGTTTTTGCCGGCTACCTGAACCTGCCCGAGCAAAGCGCAGAGGCAATTGACGCCCAAGGCTGGCTGCATACCGGCGACGCCGGGGTGGTCGATGCCGAGGGTTATTACTGCATCACAGGCCGCATGAAAGACATTATCATCACCGCAGGGGGCAAGAACATCACCCCGAGCGAACTCGAGAACGATCTGAAGTTTTCGCCCTACATCACCGATGCGGTGCTGGTTGGCGACAAACGGCCTTACTTGACAGCGATGATCATGATTGACCAGGAGAACATCGAAAAATTTGCCCAGGACCGCGATGTGCCGTTCAGCAATTACGCCAGCCTGACCCGTGCGCCCGAAATACAAAGCCTGATTCAAAGTGAAATTGACCGGGTGAATAAAAAATTTGCCAGGGTTGAACAAATCAAGAAGTTTGCCCTCATGCAGACCCAGTTGACCGCCGAGGACGAAGAACTCACCCCCACCATGAAACTCAAGCGTTCGCTGGTAGAAAAAAAGTACGCGGCGCAAATTGAGTCCATGTACCGTTAAAAATTTTTATAGGAGATACGCCATGACAAACACCCTGAAAACCACAACCCTGCTGGCCGCGCTGGCCCTTTGCGCCGGCATGGCACAAGCCCAAACCAAGTCTGCCCCGCTGCAAGGCGTGTCAGCCACCGAGATCACGCTGGGCTCCATCCAAGACCTCTCCGGCCCGCTCGCCGGCTTTGGTAAACAGGCCCGCTTGGGCATGTTGCTGGCGGTTGACGAGATCAATGAGCAAGGCGGCCTCAACGGCCGCAAGCTCAAGCTGGTGGTCGAAGACTCGGCCTATGACCCGAAGAAGGCTTTTTTGGCAGCGCAAAAACTGGTCAACCAGGACAAGATTTTCATGATGGTCGGCCACATTGGCACGGCACAGAACCTGGCAGCCATGCCGGTGCAGTTTGAGAAAAATATCGTCAACTTCTTCCCGATCACTGCCGCGCGCGAAATGTATGACCCGTTTGACCGGCTCAAGTACGCGTTCGCCGCCACCTATTTCGACCAGATGCGCCAGGCCGTACCCAAGCTGGCTAAAGAAAAGGGCGCGAAAAAAGTTTGCACCCTGTACCAGGACGACGAGTTTGGACTCGAGGTGTTCAGGGGCGGCGAGGCAGGCCTGAAAACCATCGGTATGGAATTCGCCGAAAAAACTACCTACAAACGGGGTGCTACCGACTTCTCGTCACAAGTGGCCAAGTTGCAATCCAGCGGCTGCGACATGGTGGTGCTGGGCACCATCATCCGCGAGACGATTGGCACCATCGGCACCGCTCGCAAGCTGGGCTACAACCCGGTCTTCATCGGCTCCAGCGCCTCCTACACCGACCTGATCCACAAGCTAGGTGGCAAGGCCATGGACGGGCTGTACGCCACCATGACCGTACAAAACCCTTACACCGAAGGCCTGACCCCGCAACTGCAGTTCTGGGCCAACAAATACAAAACCAAGTTCAATGACGATGCCACCGTGTTTTCAGTCTATGGCTACGTCATCATCAACACCTTTGCCAACGCCGCCACCAAGGCTGGCAAGAACCTGACCACCGACAGCTTCATCAAGGTGATGGACACCCTGACCCTGCCCACAGACATCTTTGGCAGCGCGCCAGCCAGCTTCTCGCCGACCAAGCGCCTTGGCAATAATTCCTCACGCCTGTCTCAAATTCAGGATGGCAAGTGGAAGGCTATTTCGGAGTACTACTCAGACACACCGGATGCTGCCGCTAAGGCTGCGCCTGCCAAAAAATAATGGTTTGGTCCAGCCACGCAAGTTGAGATAAGCGACACAATAATTTGCGCGCTTTGACAGCTGCATCGTGCCGCAGAAGGTGGTCAGCGGGTCTTGTTCAATGATGTCGAAAATTCGTGTCAGACAGAAGCGTTTTTTTCTTAACCTGCCATTTTTCCTGCATGTCGTCGACCTACCACCAATAGATAAACCAAGACGCCCAGAACGCCGGCGACCCGCTGTACTGACCCAGCCGCTAGGCCGAGCCACCACATGTTGCCGAGCCGCCTCATTTGTCGTAACATACAAACAAACACAGGCAGGAGGTCAACATGTCAGTCCACACCTTTTCAAGCCGAGACTTCACGCGAGACGTGTCAGCCGCCAAACGGGCGGCTGTCGATGGGCCGGTGTTCATCACAGATCGAGGGCGGCCTGCATTCGCACTGCTCAACATTGATGATTACTACCGCATGGTGGGCCAGAGCGAGCCGACTCTCCTGGAGTTAATGGATGGAATAGCGGGCGGCGCGGACATTGAGTTCGATCCGCCGCGTTTGAAGTTCCAAAGCCAGCCAGTCACGTTGGATTAGGGTTTGACCATGTTTGTCCTCGACACCAATGTTGTCTCCGAATTGCGTCATGGCAAGCCCAATCCATCGACTGTGGTGCGCGCCTGGGCCGGGGCGCAACCCGCCAGCAGGCTGTACCTGTCCGCCATCACAATCCTCGAGTTGGAGCTGGGCATCCAGGCCCTGGAACGCCGCATACCACCCCAAGGCAGTGCGCTGCGCCTCTGGTTAGCCGGTGTGCGTGCCGCGTTCGCCGGTCGTATCTTGCCGTTTACCGACAACACAGCGCCTTTGTGTGCTTCGCTGCACATCCCCGATCCACGGTCGGAGCGTGACGCCATGATCGCCGCTACCGCGATGGAGCACCGCTTCACCGTTGTCACCCGCAACACGGCTGACTTTGCCGGCACCGGTGTGGCGCTTGTCAATCCGTGGGGCGTTTGACACCGGTTTTTTTCATTTTGCGCTGTGTTTGGTTTTGCGCTTTGTTCAGGCCGGTGGTCTAAATCAGCCCCACCACCAACAGCAGCGCCTTGTCCACTGCCCGCATCCGTTCGTCCTCCAGCCGTCCGAACGGCTCGCTGACCTTGATGCGCGACACGGTGGACGGCTTGTCCAATTGGACGCACCATGTTTCAGGACCTTGCCCTGCCCAGGCGCATTCTCAAAGTAGACTGCCCAGGCTTGACCACACCCAACCTCAAGTCGCTGCCCTGGCGCTGTCTGCCAAGGCCGATGTACCCGATTGACGACCACACCACCTGGAGCACCTGACCCATGGACCTTTCCCGTTTTCCCCGCCGCCGCTACACCGTTGGCGCCACGCCGCTGGAGTTTTTGCCCAATTTCACCCGC